>JBKQLZ010000033.1:0-11185 GCA_052146895.1 Acidimicrobiales bacterium | reverse complement strand
GCGAAGGCAAGTACCGACCCCGATATCCGCAGCATCATCGACACCAAGCTGCCGGGTGGAGGGCTCGTGATCAGCGCTGGGGCGAATTTCGCCTCCGGCTATGGCAACCCGCTCGGCTCGAACTACGGCTGGATGTACGACGATGGGCTCGGGAGCGCGAATGGTGACTGCACGTCGAAGCACCCGCAGGGGTGCTGGGGCCACCGGGACAACATCCTCCACACATACGGATCGACGAGCATCTGCGACGCGATGGCGTTCGAGTCCGTGATGGGAGCCGGATACGTGAAGAGCGGCGCCATTTACGGCGATGGCGAGACCGAGGTCCTCGTGGGCGTCTGCGGCAAGACGCCGACGGACTCGGTTGTCACCTGGACGAAGGTGAAGTCCCTCCTCCACATCAAGTAGCGAGCCTCGCTGGGCGCTTCGCCGGTGTGTGCCACGATGGGCGGCTGTGTCGGAGATGGACGGGTCAGCCAGAGAGGTCTCTGTGATCGTCCCGACCCGGAACTCGGCCAGGACAATCGAGTCCTGCCTGCGCTCGATCAGATCGCAATCTGTTCCCTGCCCGGTCGTCGTGGTCGACAACGAGTCGACTGACGGGACCACTGCTCTGGCAGCTCAGCTAGCAGATCTCGTGATCTCAGCCGGGGGGGAACGTTGCGCACAGCGCAACCGGGGCGCTGAGGCACTCCCGGCCCGAGTGCTCGGCTTCATCGATTCGGACATGACCCTCGATGCCCGAGTAGTCGCGGAGGCCGTCGCCGCGATAGACGACGGCGCGGTAGCCGTGGTGGTGCCCGAAAGGACCACCGGCTCCGGTTACTGGTGCCGCGTCCGAGCCTTCGAACGGTCGTTCTACGAAGGAGCCGAGCACCTTGAGGCAGCGCGCTTTTTCCGAGGGGACGTGTTCACGTCCATCGGTGGCTGGGACGAGGAGATGATCGGCGGAGAGGATTGGGACATCACGATCCGAGCTCGCGAGCGCGGGCCGGTCGCCCGCATCGAGGCGTACGTCGATCACGACGAGGGGCAGGTCCGGTACCTTGACGCGGTACGCAAGAAGGGCTACTACGCCCCCGGTCTTCAGCGCTTCGCGAGCAAGCACGGGACGGCCGTCTTGCGTCGATCCGCCAACCGGCCGTGGCTGCGTCAGCCCAGAGCGATGTGCAGCTCCCTCGGCGCCGGCCTGATCGCTCTGAAGGCGGGCGAGGCGCTCGCCGTCGCAGTGACCTTGATGCGCTCCAACCTTGGTCGGGAGGACCACTCGCGCGCCCTTGCCCGCGCATACAGCGCCAAGCTACCGAGGGACACCGCCCGTAGGAGGCATGACCCGGATTGACTACGGGCCTGAGGGCGGACAGACTGTGAACATGCGCAGGAGCGGATCGTTCACGTTCACGGACATCGTAATTCCGAGTTGACGCGCCTCTCCGTCGAGAGCGCGTCGCAGGCCGTCCACCGAGTGGGCGGCCTTTTGCTTTTCACCGACGACAGATTTCAGCACTGAGAGAGAAAAGACGGGCACCAAGATGACCACGAGCGGAGCTGCACAGAACATGCAGGCAGCGAGATGACCGGGTCCATGGGCGCGCCCCACCGCGTCGCGGTCATCGGGGGTGACGGCATCGGGCCCGAGGTCGTTGCCGAAGCGCTCAAGGTGGTCGCGGCGGCGGGTGTCAAACTTGACACGTCCACCTACGACCTGGGCGCCGACCGCTACGTCAGGACCGGCGAGGTGCTTTCCGACAGCGTCCTCGACGAGCTCCGCGGCTTCGATGCGATCCTGCTCGGCGCGATCGGGCCTCCTATCGGTTCCACTGCGGTGCCGTCGGGAGTGATGGAGCGCGGGTTGTTGCTGAGGCTGCGTTTCGAGCTTGATCTCTACATCAACCTCCGGCCGTTCAACGGCTCGCCCGGGTCGATCGCGGAAGGCGCCGACTTCGCCGTCGTGCGCGAGAACACCGAAGGGCCCTATGTCGGGGAGGGTGGAGCGCTCCGCCGGGGCACCGCGTTCGAGGTCGCGACCCAGGGATCGGTCAACACGCGCCACGGGGTTGAGCGGTGCGTCCGGTACGCCTTCGAGCTCGCGAGCGGGCGGCGCCGGCACCTGACGCTCGTCCACAAGACGAATGTCCTAACGTTCTCCGGCGATTTGTGGCAGCGCACCTTCCACGAGGTGGCTGCCGAGTTCCCCGAAGTCGGCACCAACTACCAGCATGTCGACGCCGCCTGCATCTTCCTCGTCGAGCGGCCGGCGAACTACGACGTGATCGTGACCGACAACCTCTTCGGGGACATCCTCACCGATCTTGCCGGCGCAGTCGCCGGTGGCATCGGGCTGGCGGCATCCGCCAACTTGAACCCGGCGCGGACCGGGCCGTCGTTGTTCGAGCCCGTGCACGGCGCAGCGCACGACATCGCGGGCACGGGGAAGGCGAATCCCCTTGCCGCGATCCGATCCGCCGCGATGATGCTCGAGCATCTCGGCGAGACCGAAGCGGCCGAGCGGGTAACCGCCGCCGTGCTGTCAGAGCAGACCGACATGGTCGGCTCTGAGGAACCGTGGAGCACCGCCAGCGTGGGCGATGCCGTTGCAGGGAGGTTGTGACATGCCATTGACCCCGACCGAGAAGATCTGGATGGACGGCAAGCTCGTCGACTGGGACGACGCCCGCATCCATGTCTTGACCCACAGCCTGCATTACGGCCTCGGTGTCTTCGAAGGGATCCGCGCTTACCCGACTCCGCAGGGAGCGGGGGTGTTCAGGCTCACGCCGCACATCGACCGCCTGTTCCAGAGCGCTCACATCCTCGGGATGGAGATCCCCTTCGAGACCGAGGAGATCGTCGACGCCGTCAAGGACGTCGTGCGCGAGAGCGGCCTTGACGGCTGCTACATCCGGCCAATCGTCTATCTCGGCTACGGCGAGATGGGCCTCAACCCGCTGCCCTGCCCTGTGAACGTCTCGGTTGCCTGCTGGCCGTGGGGGGCCTACCTCGGCGACGACGGCATCCGCCACGGCATCAGGTTGAAGGTGTCGTCTTGGGCCAGGCACGATGCCCGGGCCATGCCGACGGCTGCCAAGGCGACCGGCATGTACATCAACTCGTCGTTGGCGAAGGTCGAGGCAGTGAGGGCTGGTTACGACGAGGCGCTCATGCTCACGACCGACGGTCACATCTCCGAGGGGACGGGCGAGAACATCTTCATAATTCGCAAGGGCCGCATCTTGACGCCACCGTCCTCTTCGGTCGGCGCCCTCGAAGGCATCACCGCCGATTCGGTCACGACGATTGCGCGTGACCTCGGCTACGAGGTGGTCGAGTCCCATATGCGGCGCACGGACCTCTACATGGCAGAGGAGGCATTCCTGACCGGTACTGCAGCGGAGGTCGTGCCGATCGCGTCCGTCGACGACCGCTCCGTCGGCGCCGGGAAGCCGGGTCCGATCACCCAGGCGATCCAAGAGGTGTTCTTCCAGGCCGTGCGAGGTGAGGTCCCCCAGTACAAGGACTGGGTGGAACATGTCACATGACGGCGTAGCCCACGCTCACTCGGGCGCGAAGGCGCAGTCTCACTCGCACGGCCACGTCGAGGGGTTGCCCTCTGCGATCGCGGTGTACGACACGACGCTGCGGGACGGGTCACAGCAGGAGGGCATATCGCTCACGGTGGACGACAAGCTGAGGGTGGCCGAGCAGCTCGACCACCTCGGCGTGGCGTTCATCGAAGGGGGATGGCCCGGTGCAAATCCCAAGGACGAGGCGTTCTTCCGCCGGGCTGCCGGCGAGCTCCATTTGCAGACGGCGACGCTCGTAGCTTTCGGCTCCACCCGCCGCCCCGGCGCCCGTGCGGACCAGGACGAGGTGCTGGCTCACCTCGTAGGCGCTGGAACCGAGGCTGTCTGCATCGTCGCCAAGTCGTCGGAGCTGCACGTCACGGAGGCCTTGCGCACGAGCCTCGACGAGGCCGTCGCGATGGCGGCCGACTCGGTCGCATACCTCCGGTCTCACGGTCTTCGGGTCTTCTTCGACGCCGAGCATTTCTTCGACGGCATCCGCCAGAACCGCGAGTTCACGCTGCGAGTGATCGACGCCGCCCAGGAGGCCGGCGCGGAGACGCTCGTACTGTGCGACACGAACGGGGGCATGCTGCCCGACGAGGTCGAGGAGATAGTTGCCGAGGTGCGAGCGCGGAGCTCGGCCGAGCTCGGAGGTCACTTCCACAACGACAGCGGCTGTGCCGTCGCCAATACGCTCGCGGCGGTTCGCCAGGGCGCCACTCAGGTGCAAGGTTGCGTGAACGGCTACGGCGAGCGAGCCGGCAACGCCGACCTCGCTGCCACCATCGCCAACCTGACCATCAAGATGGGCGTCGACACGATCCCCGCGGGGCACCTCGAGCGGCTCACCCCCGTTGCCCATCACATCGCCGAGATCATCAACATCACGCTTGACCCGCAGCGCCCGTACATCGGGGCAGCAGCGTTCACGCACAAAGCTGGGCTGCACACGAGCGCACTGGTGCGGCGGGCCGACGCGTACGAGCACGTCCGGCCGGACTCGGTCGGCAACGGCACCCGCGTCGTCGTGAGCGAGCTCGCCGGTCGATCGACCCTGCAGATGAAAGCTGCCGAGCTCGGTCTCGAGCTCGACTCGCCCGCGCTCACGAGGGTCCTCGAGACGCTGAAGCACCTCGAGAACGCCGGCTACCACTTCGAGGTTGCCGACGGCTCGCTCGAGCTCATGATGCGGGCCGCCGCCGGTGCCCCGCTCACAGGACTCGGCGACCTGTTCCGGATCGAGTCGTACCGCGTGATCACCGATTGGCGTGTCTCGCAGGGATCAGGCGAGGCCGAGGGCGAGATCCAGTCCTTGGTTCACCCATGGTCTTCCGAGGGCGAGCTCACGACCGAGGCGACGGTGAAGGTCCACGTGGGCGGCCAGAGGGTGGTGGCGACCGCAGAGGGCAACGGGCCGGTCAACGCACTCGACGCGGCCTTGCGGATGGCGATCCAGCCGGCCTTCGAATCCCTCAGAAACGTCCACCTCACCGACTACCGCGTCCGTGTACTCGACTCCGAGCACGCGACTGGAGCGGTCACCCGCGTCCTTCTCGACACCTCCGACTCCGAGGGGACCTGGTCGACCATCGGCGTCTCGGAGAACATCATCGAGGCCTCGTGGCAGGCCCTCGTCGACTCGGTCGTGCTCGGGCTCATCCGTGCCGCCGCAGGGGCGTGATCGCGGCTCGCAGTAGCATCGAGGCGGCTCCCGCGACGAAGACGAGAAGGCGATGACCCAACCCAAGTTTGCACCTATCCTGCCGAATGACGAGGTCCGTGACCTGTACCGGCTCGCGGCCCCGGCGGCATGGGTTGCCGACCGCCCTGCTGACTTCCGGGCCGACCCTGGCGCGGCGCACAAGGCAGGACGAGGAAGCGCAGGCCCGGACCAGGGCTACGCCATGCTGTTGCTGGAACGCTACGCGGACAGGATCGAGGTCTCCGAGGGCGAGCACCTCGACGACGTGATGAGAGGTATCGCCGTGGTCGCGATGAAGCGGGCGGCGCTGTTCGGGCGGGCGCCGGTATCGGCCGATCTCGAAGTCGGCCTCGGGCTCTTCGGCTATCTCGCCGGAGCGAGTGCCGAACAGGTGGAGGCACGGCGCGCGTTGTTCGGCGGCGTCTCGCACGACTATGCGAAAGAGCGGGCCCTGGTCGATGTGATCCCTGAAGCCACGCTCCGCATGACGCTGGCAGCGATAGCGGACCAGTTGGCCGGCGCCCCAGCGGCCTTTGCCGAGTTGAGCGGCGTCGCTGGATAAGGTCGACTTGCTATGACATTCGAACTCTCCGAGGATCAGCAGGCGTTTCGCGAGGTGTTGCGGCGATTCGCAGAGGACAAGGTGGCGCCGCGGGCTGCCGAGTACGACGAGCGTGAGGAGTATCCCTGGGAGAGCTTCAACGCCTGTGTCGGCATGGAACTGCCTGCCCTCGGGATCCCGACCGAATATGGCGGGCAGGGCGCAGACCTCGTGACCCAGGCCGTCATGGTCGAAGAGATTGCCCGCGTCTGTGCCTCGACGGCGGTGACGCTGCTCATCTCGAAGCTCGGGATGATCCCCCTCATCAACTTCGGGTCGCCTGAGCTGAAGGCCAAGTACCTCCCCAAGGTCGCCTCGGGCGAGTCGCAGGCGAGCTACTGCCTGTCGGAGCCCGATGCCGGGTCCGACGTCGCCTCGATGACCACCCGGGCCGTGCGTGACGGCGACCACTACGTGCTCAATGGCACCAAGTACTGGATCACGAACGCCGGGATCTCGGACACTTACACGGTCTTCGCCAAGACCGATCCGGCGGGCGGACACCGTGGCATCTCGTGCTTCATCGTCGAGAAGGACTGGGGCGTGAAGGTCCCGAAGCTTGAGCACAAGATGGGGTTGCGGGCAAGCCCCACAGGTGAAGTCGTCCTCGAGGACGTGATCGTCCCGGTGGAGAATCGGGTGGGGGACGAGGGGCAGGGTTTCTTCATCGCGATGCACACACTCGACCGGAGCCGCCCGACGATCGGTGCCCAGGCCGTCGGCATCGCGCAAGGGGCGCTCGACTACGCGCTCGGGTACGTCCAAAAGCGCAAGCAGTTCGGCCACCCGATCTCGGAGTTCCAGGGGCTGCAGTTCATGCTCGCCGACATGGCGATGCGGATCGAGGCGGCGCGTGGGCTCGTCTACCGGGCTTGCTCGGTGGCGGAGGCGGGCGATCCGGACGGCGAGCTGGCAAAGCTCGGCGCGATGGCGAAGTGCTTCGCATCGGATGTGGCGATGCAAGTTGCGACTGACGCTGTGCAGCTGCTCGGCGGCTACGGGTACACCCGCGACTTCCCCGTCGAGCGCTACATGCGCGACGCCAAGATCACACAGATCTACGAGGGGACGAACCAGGTGCAGCGGGTCGTTATTGCGAAGAGGCTGCTTTCCTGACGCCCCTTCGTCAAGCGGTGTCTCTACTATCTCGAAGGTGAAAGGCGCAGGGGTTGCCTTCCGCCCCGGTCGGAGTCTGATCTTTGAGCTCTGAGCGAGCGCCTCGTAAGTCGCCGAGCCGCCGCGCGCGGCTCCGTCGCTCCGGAGGGCTGCTCTTCCTCATCGTCTTGATCGTCGCCGGCGCCGTCGCGATCGGCACCCATCACGTGTTGGCGAGCCGGGACGACGACGGCGCGGGACCCGGCGCACTCGGCCTGCCGCCGGGGGCAACGGCAGTCGACCCGAGTCTTTTCGCGAACGGCTCGTGCCTCGAGTTCGGGCCGACCGCAGGAAAGCGGCACAAGACGGTGTTCCTCGACGCCGGCCACGGCGGCCTCGACCCGGGCGCTGTCGGGACGACCGAGAGCGGCAAGACGATCTACGAGGCCAACGAGACGCTGCCGGTCGAGCTCGACGCTGCGGAACTCCTGCGCGCTCAGGGATTCACGGTCGTGGTCTCCCGTACGAGTGCCTCGACGGTCCTGCGGCTCGGCTCGAGAGACGTTTCAGAGGGTGTGCTCTCCCTCACGGGAGCTCACAACGAGGTAGCCGCCCGTGACATCTGCGCCAACCAGGCCCATGCCGACCTGCTCGTGGGCATCTACTTCGACGCCAGCGACTCGTCGGCGACGGCAGGCAGCCTGACCGTCTACGACGCTGCGCGGTCGTTCTCGGCATCGAACCGGCGGTTCGCCCGGCTGTTGCAGTCGACCGTGCTCGGAGATATGAACGCCCAGGGTTGGGAGATCCCGAACGATGGCGTCGAGACCGACGCCGGCTATGGCTCGTCCAACGGCAGCGTTGCTGACGGCGGCCTCGCCGCAAAGTCTGCCGAGTACGACCACGTCATGTTGATCGGACCAGCGATGGCCGGCTACTTCTCGACCCCGAGCGAGATGCCCGGGGCGGTCATCGAGCCGCTCTACATCACGGACCCGTTCGAGGGTTCGATCGCAGCGAGCGCGCACGACCAGTTGGTGATGGCCAACGGCATCGCGAGCGCCGTAGAGAAGTATTTCGGAGCGTCTTAGTGCGTGGGGTCTTTCAGGCGTTCTTGATGTTGGAGGCTTCTTCGAGGCCGAGAATCTCTATCGAGCGCTCCCGCATCTCACCTTTGCGCACCTTGCCCGTCACGGTCATCGGGAACTCGGTCGTGATGTGCACGTAGCGGGGAATCTTGAAGTGAGCGAGGTGGCCGGAGCAGAACTCTTTCAGCGACTCAGCCGACAGCGGATCTGCACCCGGTCGAAGCTGTACCCAGGCACAGAGCTCCTCTCCGTAGCGCTCGTCCGGTACGCCCACAACCTGCACGTCGATGATGTCGGGGTGTGAGTAGAGGTACTCCTCGACCTCACGGGGATAGACGTTCTCGCCTCCCCGGATGACCATGTCCTTAATCCTGCCGACGATGTTTAGGTAGCCGTCGTCTCTCATCACGGCGAGATCACCGGTGTGCATCCAGCGCGCGGAGTCGATCGCCTGCGCCGTGGATACAGGATCGTTGAAGTACCCGAGCATGACTGAGTAGCCCCGTGTGCAGAGCTCACCAGGTTGGCCGACCGGAACCGGATGTCCGGTGGAGCTGTCCACGACTTTCACCTCGAGATGGGGCATGACCCGCCCGACGGTCGCGGTGCGGCGGTCCAGGTCGTCGTCGCGCCGAGTCTGCGTGGAGACCGGCGAGGTCTCCGTCATCCCGTAGCAAATCGCGACTTCGGTCATGTTCATCTCGGAGATCACTCGCTTCATGACCTCGACCGGGCAAGGCGAGCCCGCCATGATCCCTGTGCGCAAGGACGACAGGTCGAGCTCGGAGATGCTCGCGTGCCCGAGCTCGGCGATGAACATCGTGGGAACCCCGTAGAGGGAGGTACAGCGCTCGTTCGCGACCGCTTGCAACGTGGCGCCCGGGTCGAAAGACGGAGCCGGGATGACGATGCACGCGCCGTGCGAGGTCGCGCCGAGGTTGCCCATGACCATTCCGAAGCAGTGGTAGAAGGGCACGGGTAGGCAGACCCGGTCGCTGTCGGAGTACCCGAGCAGCTCCCCCACGAAGAAACCGTTGTTCAAGATGTTGTGATGCGAGAGCAACGCACCTTTCGGATACCCCGTAGTACCTGAGGTGTACTGGATATTGATGGGATCGTCGGCGCTCAGGCTCGACGCCCTCTCCCGCACGGCGCCCTCCGCCAGGCTCGCTGCAGATGCGAGCAGCCCGGACCATTCGTCGGTTCCGATCACGACAGTCTCCTCGAGGAGGCTGCACTGGTCCGAGACCTCACGCGTCATCGCCGGATAGTCACTCCTTTGATCGGCGGGGGCTGTGACAAGCAACCGGATGCCGGACTGATTGAGCGCAAACGTCAGCTCGTGAGAGCGGTAGGCGGGGTTGACGTTCACGAGGATGGCGCCGATCTTGGCGGTCGCATATTGGAGCAGCACCCATTCGGCGCAGTTCGGCGACCAGATTCCAACCCGGTCACCCCGGGCGATGCCACGCGCGAGGAGCGCGAGCGCGAGCGTGTTCACGTCGGCGTCGAGCTCGCGGTACGTCCAGCGGCGGGAGCTCGGGACGTCGACGAGCGCCTCGTTGTCCGAGAAGGCGGCGACGGTCCGTTCGAGGTTGTCGCCAATCGTCTCGCCGAGAAGCGGGACATCGGATGTGCCTGACGCGTAGCTGATCAAGGTGCTCCCCGAGGGCCGGTCAACGTGGCGGGCACGGTTCGACGGCATGCTCGCAGATGATCCCGCGCATTTCAACTGTTACGGCACCGTCTCCTAGCCCTCGGGACCCCGTGACCGGTAGCACCCCAGGAGCTGTGGATTACGCGAGCGACTGATCTGTGGAAAGTTCCAAGGCTCGCCGGTAGGTGCAGCGGTATGGCCGTCCGTCATCGTGTCCCCATGACGACGACGACCGGTCGCGGTGTACTCCTAAGGACCGCTGCGCTTGCCGCGCTGACGGGATTGCTCTCGTGTGCTCTCGCCAGCTGTGCGAACTCGCCTCGGGTGGGCGGGCCCCACCGGACGTCGCCCCCGGCAGGCAGGACGAGCTCGCCTTCGTCCACCACCGCAGGAGTCGCGTCATCTCCGACCACTCTCGCGCCTATCTCTTCTCGAACCGGATCGTCTGGCACGGCAGCGGAAGCCGCCTGGGTCCAATCCGAAAGGGCCTTCTACGAGGCGGGTCGCCTTGGCGAGCCCGAGTACCCGCCACTTCTTGCGAGCTTCGCGCATGGATCGCCGGCGCTCGGCCGCACGGTTGCATGGCTGATCGCGCTCCGCGATGCCGGTGTGATCGCGCCCGCGACCTACCGCGTGGGTAACGCCCGCGTCACAAGGGTCACTGCGAAGACGGCATGGCTCAGCGGCTGCACATACGACACTGGCAGCGTCTATCGCTCGACGGGCGCCGAGGCTCCGGTCAACCTAGGCGGCGGCGCGAGCTTTACGGCATCGGTTGCGGTGCTGCGCTTGGTGGGCGGCCGGTGGCTCGTCTGGTCGGACCAGACCTCAACTCCCAGCTCCCCGGAGGAGAACGGCCCGTGTCATGGTTACTGAGCAACCGCCTACTCGCTCGCCTCGTCTGCAGTGCAGGCATGCTGACATTGACCCTGGCGCTTGACGCGCCGTCGGCCTCAGCTGGCTATGGGGGCGGCTACGGAGGCTCCAGCGGCAACGGGATATGGGCGCTGGCTTGGTGGGCGGGAAATCCCGAGGGACCGGGCCCATTCACAGGGCCGCCCGCTGGAGCAGAGGCTCAGTGCTTCTGGCACGACACCGGAGGCTCGGTCACGGGCCTCGGGACCGCCATCAGCGAGTCAGGCCTGCCCGAGTCGTTCCTGACCGCACCGCTCAGCGGTGGCCATCCCGGCCTCGCGGGAGTGCTGGCATGGGCGACCGCACTCGTCAAGGGTGCGTCGGGCGGCGACCACTTCGATCTCGTCGCCTGCCCCGGGCCAGCTGGAGTACCGCCGAACTCCGGGAACGTGGACTCGCAGTTCCCGAGAGCCCATCCGCCTCAAGGCAGTCCCGTTTGGATCTGGGTCTTCTGGGACACCGTTGCGAATCCGAGGCCGGGCGCGCTCCCACCGGTGATCGACGAGGCGTTGAGCGAGGTCCACCTTCCGTCTCCTCAGTTGTCCACCTCGCCGTCTGAGG
>JBKQLZ010000032.1:0-6835 GCA_052146895.1 Acidimicrobiales bacterium | reverse complement strand
CCTCCGGGGGAGGTCGCCTTCATCGTCGCGGTGAACTTCACCGCCTCACCCGACGATGACGGGTTGGCTGACGACGTGACCGTGACCGAGGTGGACGCCCGGTCGATGTCGTGCGACGCGGTGGTCTGGCTGGGTGCGTAGTCGGTGCTGCCCTGGAACGCGGCAACTACCGAGAGCGGGGTGATGGACGCTTTCAGGAGCTTGCCCGAGATCGCGCACTTCGCCACGCCCGACTTGATGACCTTCGTATCGGTCGAGCTGCAATTGATGGCCTGACCGCCGCTCCCTTGGATCGTGAAGATCACGTCGCCCGTGGCCAGCCCGGTGCTCGGCGCCGCCCCCTCGACGGTGGCATACAAGTCGAGCGTCTGGCCTGTCACCGAGGGCGCGGCCGAGGCGGAGACGGTCGTCGTGGTGTTGGCCATCGAGACCGGCTCGCTCACCGTGGTCGACGACGACCCGGTGTAGCTGGCCGAGCCTGCGAACGAGGCTCCGATGACGTCCGTACCGGTGCTCGTGAAGGTCACCGTGCAGGTGGCCTGATCGGGCACCGTGTCGCTGAGACTGCTCGTGCAGAGGGTGCCGCCGGCGTCGCTGAACGACACGTCCCCGCTCGGCGCCCCGCCGCCGGGCGACACCGGGTCGACCGTCGCCGTGAACGTGACCGCTTGGCCGACCACCGGTGACGACGTGCTCGCGCCAAGGGCGGTGGTCGTGGCTGCGGCGGAGATCGTCTCGCCGGTCGCGCCCGAGCTCGATCCCGAGAAGTTGGCGTCACCGTCGTAGCTCGCGGTCACCGAGTCGCTGCCGGTCTGGTCGTAGCTCGTCGTGCAGGTGGCCTGGCCGGAGGCGTCGAGCGAGGCGGTGCACAACGTGCCGGCGTCACCGGTGAAGGTCACGGTGCCCGTCGGTGTCCCCGCGCCCGGCGCCACCGGGGTGACTGTCGCGGTGAACGTGACGGACTGGCCGACCACGAGCGACGCCTCGCCGGCACCGAGGGCGGTCGTGGTCGAGGCAGGTGAGATCGAGACCGCGACGGCGCTCGAGGTCGAGGTTTGGTCGTTCGTGTCGCCGTTGTAGGTGGCCGTGACGGAATCGCTGCCGGCCGCGCCGTAGCTCGCGGCACATGTCGCCTGATACGGGCTGGACGCGCTGAGCGGCACCTCGTTGCAGAGCACCCCGCTGTCGCCGGTGAACGTGACGGTGCCGGTCGGGGTACCAGATCCCGGGGAGGAGACCGCGACCGAGGCGGTGTAGGTCACGCTCTGGCCGACGACTACTGCCGTGTTGCTCGACCCGAGCCTGGTCGTCGTCGCATCCGGCTCGACGGACTCGTCGAGGACCGACGAGATGGACGTGGAGAAGTCGGCGTCACCGCCGTAGCTCGCAGTCACGGTGTCACCCGCTGTCGTGGTGTAGGTCGTTGCGCAAACGGCTGTGTCAGGAGCGGACTTGTCGAGTGTGGAGGCACAGATCGTCCCGCCCGCTCCGGTGAACGTCACGGTCCCGCTCGGTACGCCCGCCCCGGGTGCCACCGGTGCGACCGTTGCGGTGTAGGTGACGGCCTGCCCGACGACCGGCGACGGGGGACTCGACGAGATGTCGGTCGTGGTCGCCGACTTCAAGATCGTCTCGCCGATGGATCCCGAGGCCGACGAGGAGAAGTTGCCGTCGGTCGCGTAAGTGGCCGTCACCGAGTCGGTCCCAGGAGCTGAGTAGGTCGTGGTGCAGGTGGCCTGGTCGGTGCTGTCCTGATCGAGTGCCTCGGCGCAGAGCTGCCCGGCGGCTCCCGTGAAGGTGACGGTCCCCGTCGGTGTCCCGCCGCCGGGCGAGCTGACCCTCACCGTCGCCGTGTAGGTCACCGACTGGCCGACCACGGGGGTAGCGGTGCTCGTCGCAAGTGCCGTCGTGGTGGACGCAGGCGAGATCGTCACGGCGACGGCGCTCGAGTTGGACGAGTGGTCGTTCGAGTCGCCGCCGTACTCGGCCGTGATCGAATGGCCGCCCGCAGCGGTCCAGACCGTCGAGCACGACGCTTGGTCCGGCGACGCCCCGTCGAGCGTCGCGCTGCAGAGAGCCTCGGTGCCGAGAGCGATGGTCACGGTGCCCGTCGGCGTTCCGGTCGCCGGCGCGACTGGCGCGACTGTCGCCGTGTAGCTCACGGACTGGCCGACGACTGGAGACGTTGGGCTCGCCACAAGAGTCGTAGTCGTAGAGGCCGGGCCGCTGCCAGCACAGAGCGTGGCCGGAAGGCCGGCCCCGTTCGGTGTGCCGAGCCCGGAGGCCATGTCGTAGCCGGTGCCGGCGGGGTAGAGGCCGCTGTGGGTCCCGGTGTAGTCGTTGTTGCCCGACGTGATGTCGTTGAAGTCGGCCGAGTACGCAGTCGCGGCGGCGCCGTAGAGGGCCGGGTTGGCAAAGCCGATCGCCTTCCCGTCACAAGCGCTCGAACCGTCGACCAGTGCCGTGAATGCCGCCCAGAACGGTGCCGCGGCGCTCGTACCGCCGATGCCGGTCCACGCGCCGTCGTAGTAGATGACGTAGCCCGAGTAGGGGTCTGCGTCGGCCGAGACGTCGGGGACCTCACGGCAGTACGAGCCGCTTGCCGCCTTGCACTGGGTGCCCGACGAGTTCTTGTTGATGACGTTCAGCGACGACGGGGCGCCGGACTGGTAGCTCGGCATCGTGTGTGACGACGAGACGCCGCCACCGCCGGCGCCTGAGCCGTTCGCGCTCTCGTTCCAGACGATCTGGGTCGGTGGCGGGCCGAGCGCGGTGATCTCGGTGCCTCCGACGCCGGTCACGTCGGGCTGGCTGGCGGGGTCGTCGACCGCGAGGGCGTTCGTGCCGCAGTCCTCAGAGCCGTTGTCGCCGGCGGCGGCGAAGACCGACTGCCCCTGAGTGACCGCGGTCTGGAAGAGAGCGCCTTCCTCGGCGATGATGGACGAGCCCGCCTCGGACTCACACTCGCCCCACGAGGTGGAGATGACCTTGGAGGTGTCGTTCCCCACTATGGCCGAGTAGTTGTCGTACAGGCCGAGATTGGTGTTGGGCGCCTGGTAGACGTCGATGGATGCCTTCGGCGCGAGGCCGATCACATCCTCGATGTCGAGCGCGGCCTCGCCCTCGCCTGCACCCGTGCCTGCGCCACCGTCCTCCTCCGTGTAGGTGACCGTCGTGTTCGTGCCGTAGCAGGACTGGTAGGCCGAGATGTCGGTCGTCAGGTTCGGCTCCAGCTCGAACAGGGCGACGCTGATGCCTGCACCCTCGTCCCCCGCGCCGTACAGGCTGGAGAGACGATAAGCCGACGCCAACTGATCTGCCGTCAGCGCGTAGTTCGCCGGACCGGCTGCGACTGCCTTCGCGCACGGCTGCGGCCCGCCCGTCACGACGTGCGGCAAGCGTGCGGTCGGCCGCGGCGTCGTCACTTGCACCATGCCGAGCCGGTGCGCCTGGGTGAGGTCGTCGAGTCCGACGACACCTTGGACGTAGCGGGCGGCCGCGCCGGCGAACTGAGGCGCTCGCGCGTTGGCGAAGGCCACGCGGCCTCCGGGGAGGCGGTACCGCTCGATGCTGACAGAGAGCGCCCTCGCCACCTTCCCCGCCTCCGCCGTGTAGGAGATGCTGAGGTGGTCAGCCGAGAGGTGCCCGCCGGAGAGGCCTTCTGAGCGGAGCGACTTCTCAACGGCGCGGATTGCCGCATCGGTCGGCCCGAACCTGCCGGCGAACTGGCCACGGGCGAGGTAGTGGCGGTAGAGCGGGTTGCCGGGCGTCGATACCGCCGTCGCGAACGCGGACAAGGCGGCAGGGTCACGCGGGTAGAGGACGACGTCGATCGTCATCGAGGCGGACGCCGTGAGCGCGCCGAGGCGTCTCGCATGGTCGGCCACCCGTGGCGATTGGCCGATGCGCTCGGGGGAGAGGCGAGCTGTGCCGGCCGACGATGAAGCGCCGGCGGGTGAGGCTGCGCCGAGTGCCGCCCCGAGCATCATGGCGACGCCGGTAAGGCCTGCTACGACAGAGAAGGACACTCTCTTGCTCCGCCGCCTAGCGCGACGCGTTACTCCGTGGACGAGCATCGAGCCTCCCGCTCTTTTCGAACTGCGATCCTACTAGCGGGGGTTCTCAGAAATATAGTGCGGTACTCGCCCGTTTGTCTGTGTCGCAGGCAAGTTCGAGGCTGACGTTGCGCGAACGCCGGCTGGCGACTAGCTGCTCCGACGCCCAAATGCGGCGGGAGCGTGCTTTGTGAGGGGCCCGCGGAGCGAGTTGTGGAAACTGTTGTGGATAGTCGCGGTGTGGGCTGTCACCGAGTTGACGGTTGTCATCGTGAACGCCGCTTTAGCGAGGGCCGCACCACTCGCACCACCTCCGGACGCCACGCAGATGAGGCTCACACCCGCGCTGCGCCGCAGCGGTTCGAGAAAGCCTACGACGCCCAAGTTAACTGAGGTGGAGGCCGGGGTGTATGCGACCTGGGGCATGGTGTGCGACTTGACGACGGACACGCTCGACCTATTTTGACTCTTGACCTGCGCCCAGCAGTCGACATCGACCGCGTGTGAATTGGCGTGGGCCGTAATCTCGGCGTTGACGTCGAAATCGCCGGCACCCGGGCTAAATCGTGCTAGCAGGGTGGGTTGAGGACTGCCCGACTTTGGTGGGGGAAGGATGAGGCTCGTCTGCCAGGAGTACCCCTGGACGGTCCCAGCACCCTGCGCGCCCTGCGCGCCTTTCGAGCCCTGAGCACCCTGCACGCCCTGGGCGCCCTGAACACCCTGATGACCCTGCGAGCCGTTAGAGCCCTGCGCGCCCTGCGCTCCCTGCGGCCCCTGGAATCCGGTCGAGCCCTGTGAACCTTGAACACCCTGATGACCCTGCGAGCCCGTAGATCCCTGCGCGCCCGTAGATCCCTGCGCGCCCTTGTCTCCCTGAGGCCCGCTCGCGTTCCAAGAGATGCGAGTCTCCCCTCTGCCGCACGTTGTCACCTTCGGGTAGTCCAGGTAGGTGAGCGCGTCAGTCTTGGTCGAGTAACACGCGTAGATCTTCGACGAGGTCGCGGCGCCGGCCCCGCTCGCGCCGACTGCTCCAGCGCCCATGGCCGCCGCGGCCATGAAACCCGTCGCCACAATCGCCCCAGCTGCAGCACGCGACCGCTTGTCGTTCCGCTTCGGTGTTGCAGCCATGGGACTACCTCCACTCAGTCGCTGCCCTCGCGCAGCTGGCGCGCGGAAGTCTCCGTCAGGGGGACAGGGCAGTCAAGTCTTGTTGCAGTCAACCGCCATGTGGGCATGGCGGCGGTGGTCGTGTGCGCATAGCGTGCCTGGTGTGCCGCCCGCCGCAGTTCACCCCGTTCCTCCTCGCCCGCGGTGCAGCTTCACGTAACGCTCCGCGGCATCCAGCCTCCGATCTGGCGCCGGCTTCTCGTGCCAGGTGGTATGAGCCTCGGTCAGCTCCACTCGATCCTGCAGACCGTGACGGGCTGGGAGAACCGCCACCTCTACTGCTTCCGTATCGGCGACGAGGCTTACGGACCTGCCGACGAGGACGCCGATGAAGATGAGATCGACGACACCACTGCCACGGTCGCCGAAGCCTTCGCCGACGAGCAACGAGGCCTCTACGAGTACGACTTCGGCGACGGCTGGGAGCACGACATCGTCGTCGAGCCGACGCCGTCGCCGGCAGCTCTCGGTGCCGCCGTCTGCCTGGACGGCGAGCGTGCCTGCCCGCCCGAGGACTGCGGTGGGACGGGCGGCTACGCCGCGCTGATCGAGGCGATCTCTCATCCAGACACCGAGGAGCGCCGGGAGCTCGTCGCGTGGGCGGAAGGTTTCGATCCGGAGGCGTTCGACATTGCCGCGGTCAATGCCGCGCTGCAACAGCTGGGATAGATGGTGGTCGGCGCCGCCGCTCAGACGACGACGTTCACAAGATGTGGCGGCTTGGCGACGACGCGCCGCGGCGCCGCCGCACGCAGAAGCTCGCTCACCTTGGCCGAAGCAAGAGCCAGCTCAATCGCCTCGGCTTCGCTGATGGCAGCAGCCACGACGATCCGGTCCCGCAGCTTGCCGTTCACCTGCACGACCATCGTCACCTCGTCGGCGACGAGGTAGGCGGGATCGGCCACCGGCCACGCCTGCGTGTGGACGTGCCCGCCGTAGCGCCGGTCGAACGCCTCCGCCGACAGGTGCGGTGCCATCGGGGCGAGCAGCTCGAGCAGGGTCCGGACGGCCTCGTCGACGGCCGTCTCGTCCGTGCCGGCGTGGACGTGCTTGTAGATCGTGTTCGTGAGCTCCATGCACGCCGCGACGGCGGTGTTGAAGCCGTAGCGCTCGATGTCAGCGCTCACGCGGGCGATCGAGGCGTGCACCTCACGGCGCAAGGCGGCCACGCCGCCGGCGTCGGCCGCGTCGGGGATGCGCGGCACCTCGCCGTTCGCGAGGCGCCAGACCCGCGCGAGGTAGCGCGAGCAGCCCTCGATGATCTCGTCGGTCTGGTCGGTCCAGTCGATATCGTCGGTCGCAGGCCCAGCAAACAAGTGGAACAGGCGCAACGCGTCCGCCCCGACCTTCTCGAAGTACTCGTCCGGCGAGACGACGTTGCCCTTCGACTTCGACATGGCGCTGCCCCTCAAGCGGATCATGCCCTGGCAGAACATCTGCGCGAACGGCTCACGCAGCTCTTTCGGGCTGAGGCCGACGTCACCGAGCGCCCGTGTGTAGAAGCGGGCATAGAGCAGGTGCAAGATCGCGTGGGTGATCCCGGCGATGTTCTGGTCGACGGGCTTGTACTTGCGGGCGGGGGCCATGTTGACCGGACCGGTCTCGTCGTGGGG
>JBKQLZ010000031.1:0-14105 GCA_052146895.1 Acidimicrobiales bacterium | reverse complement strand
TGGAACGGGACCGCCTGGTCGGTCGTCCCGAGCCCGAGCGAGCAGGCCAGCAACAACTCCCTTAGTTCAGTGTCGTGTGCAACGGCGACGAACTGCGAGGCGGTGGGCTACTACGAGAACGGTGCGGTCGCGCAGCAGACTCTTGTCGAGAACTGGAACGGGAGCGCGTGGTCCCTCGTGCTGAGCCCGAACCCGGGAACCAACGCCGACAACGCTCTGTCCGGAGTGGCCGAAGCGGGGGCGAACTGGGTCGCGTCAGGTGTTGAGAACGTCTCTTCCTCATATCAGACGCTTGTGGAGACGACGTTCCCGACTCCGAGCACCACCTCTGTCTCCTCCGTCACCTCGAGACCGGTCGTCGGCCAGCCCGTCGCCGTCAGCGTCCAGGTGATCGGCTCCGGTGCGTCACCGCCCACGCCGACGGGCGAGGTCACGGTGAGCGACGGCACTCACAAGTGCACCGCCACGCTAAAGGGATCTCTCGGCACCGCGGATGCGACGTGCTCGATCGCCGAGCAAGCTGCTGGGCACTACTCGTTCACGGCCAGCTACGCGGGCGACTCGGTCTACGCGGCGAGCATCACGGCCGCGCCGACTCCGGTCACGGTCGGCAAGGCAAGCTCGAAGACCACACTCACTCTGTCCACGGCCAAGGTCGGCTTTGGCCACGAGCAGACCGAGCACCTGTCGGTGAAGGTGTCGCCGCAATTTGCCGGCTCGACTCCGACCGGGACGGTCACGATCAGCGCCGCCTCCGCGAAGCTCTGCGTCGTCACGCTCGCATCCGGCAAGGGATCGTGCACGCTCTCGAGCGACAAGCTGCCGGCTGGCACCTATCACCTCGTCGCCACATACGCCGGCAGCAAGAACCTGGTGTCCTCGGCGTCGTCCTCGGAGAAGCTCAGCGTCACCAAGTAATCGGGCAGCGGCTGACGTGATCCTCGCGCAAGGCAGTCACGCCTCCAGCTCCTCGAGATCCGCCAGTGGATTAGTTAGCATCACCACCGACAGCACTCGGGCATCAGGTCGGCCGAGGAGCCTGCCGTCAACGCGCTGGTGCGCGAGGAGAGTGGACATGGCTGGGGATCACGAAGGCGAAGCCGACGACGAAATGCTGCGGGCCTTTCTGCGCGGCCAGCGCGAATCGGTGTTGGCGATCGTCGAGGGGCTGGACGAGGAGGCCTGGCACCGCTCGGTCGTCCCCACAGGCTGGACGCCGGCCGGTCTGGTCGAGCATCTGGGCGGCGCCGAGTGGCACTGGTTCCAAGGCGTCGTGGCGGGCAAGCAGCCGGAGCTGCCGGGCGACCTCGATGAAGATCAGCCCCCGTACGACCCCCTGACGGTGGTGTTCGCAACCGACGAGCCCTCGCCGGAGGTCGTCACCTTCTACCGCGACCAGTGCGCTCAGTCCGAGGCGGTGCTGGCGACAACTCCCCTCTCGGCGCCACCACTGGGCAAGCACGGGCTCGGTGGATTCGAGCCACCGAACGTTCGTTGGGTCGTGTTGCACATGATCGAGGAGACGGCGCGGCATGCCGGGCATCTGGACATCGCGAGGGAGCTCCTCGACGGCACCACCCGGCTGGGTGGCCGCTGACGCGCTAAACGCTCTGGCCGGTCGCCGCCGCGCCACTCGCGCAATCGCTACAAGCCGGCAGAGAATCTGGTTGCATCCCGCCGAAAAAGTCGCTATAGTGCCTCTCGCAAGCCCGCTTTGAAAACTTATTCAAGGCTCTGAGGGAGCCGGTACTCCTTCTATTGGGCCGCTTGCATCAAGCAATATCGGCGAGTAGATTCCGTCGGCATGTGCCGGCGTATTTGCGCGTCCGTAGGTCCGTCGCGCCGCGCCTGTGACGGGAACGCACTATGAGCGTCGACGGCACGCAGGACCCCGCAAACCACGCCGCTGCCAGCGTCGATCCGGAGATCCAGGCCGAGCAGCTCCACCTCGACCGCTCCCACCGCGGCTTGCGCATGATGCGCGAACGCTCCGAGCAACTGCTAGCAGAGCTACGGGAAGCCGGCAAGCCAGACCTCGACTACGAGGCAGCGTTCCTGCGCCGCATAGCTCTGCTCGGGGAGAGCAGGCGACCGCTCCTTTTCGGCCGGATCGACGAGATCGCCGGGCCTAGCTGGCGAGTGGGTCGGCGGCATGTCGAGGACTTGAAAGGCGACGTTCTCGTCGTCGACTGGCGCGCGCCGATCTCGACCTCCTTCTACCGGGCTCGCCCGGGCGATCCCCTCGGGCTGAAGAGGCGGCGCCAGATCATGGTGGACGGCACGAAGGTCATCGCTGTCGCTGACGACCTCTTCGGGCCGGGCCACGAGGATGCCGACCGGACGCGCCTTCGTGGCGGCGACGCACTCCTCGCTGAGCTGGAACGGGCGAGGACCGGCGAGATGCTCGACATCGTCGCCACCATCCAAGGCGAGCAGGACGAGATCATCCGGAGCCCGCTCGAGGGACTGCTCGTCGTACAGGGCGGTCCTGGCACGGGGAAGACGGCCGTGGCGCTGCACCGCGCCGCCTACCTCTTGTACAACCATCCCGAGCTCGCCCGGTCAGGAGTACTTGTGATCGGGCCGAGTCGAGCGTTCCTCCGCTACATCGCCCAGGTTCTGCCGTCGCTCGGCGAGGAGGCCGTTCTGCAGATGACCATCGGCGACCTCGTCTCGCGCACCCGTGTCCGGGGCGACGACGCGCCGCTGGCCGGTCGCACCAAGGGCGACGTTCGAATGGCGAAGGTGATCGCGAGGGCGCTCGAGCTGAGCCGGAGCCCGATCACCGAGCCTGTCGCCGTGAAGGCGCGCTACACCGTCATCACGCTCGAGTCAGAAGGAGTCAACGACCTCGTAGCGACGATCGCCGCGCGGGGCATGCCGTACAGCGCGGGACGGCACGCACTCCAGGCTCGCCTCGTCAGCCACGCCCGCCATCGCCTTCGCCAGACCGGTCGCTACGAGGGTGACGAACCGTGGTTCGAGCGGGAGCTGCGGGCAGGCCCTGAGTTCTCACAACTCCGCGACCGTCTGTGGCCCCGGGTGTCCCCTGCCCAGTTGGTAACCGACCTTCTGTCGCGACCGGCGCTTCTCGAGCGGGCCGGGCAGGGGCTCCTCGACGCGAAGGAGATCGCCGCGCTCCATCGCCGCAGGCCGAAGTCGATGGGACGAACGCCGTGGACCCTGGACGACATCGCGCTCATCGACGAAGCCAACTTCCTCATCAACGGCCAGACCCACACCTACGGCCATGTCGTCGTCGACGAGGCGCAGGACCTGAGTCCGATGCAGCTGCGGATGCTCGCCCGGCGGGCCCCCCGGGGCTCTCTCACCGTCCTCGGCGACATCGCGCAGGCGACCGGGCGGTGGAGCTACCAGTCCTGGGACGAGATCGCTCCTCACCTCCCAGGCGCTGCCGACTCACGGAGGGAGGAGCTGACGCTCGGCTACCGCGCCCCCGGGCAGGTGCTCGACCTCGCCTCCCGCCTGCTCCCCGTGTCGGCGCCGACCGTCCAGCCAACGAGATCAGTGCGCCAGGGCCGCCGCGAGCCAAGGATCATTGCCGTCACTCGAGACGACCTCGTCTCGGAGTCTCTCGCTGAGGCGCGCCGCCTCGCGGCGGAGGGCTTCCTCGTCGGCCTGATCGTCCCGCCCGGCCCGGTCGACGCCGAGGCGGCCAAGGCCATCGCCGGCGCCGACGATGTCGCCCGGCTGGACGAGCTCGGGATCACGCGATCGATCACCCTCCTGCCGGCACCGGCCGCGAAAGGCCTGGAATTCGACGCGGTGGTCGTCGTCGAGCCCACGCTCATCGCCGGCGACGAGGTGCGGGGGCTCAGGCTTCTCTACGTCGCGCTGACACGACCCATCCAGCACTTGACCATCGTGCACGCTCGACCCCTGCCGGCGCTGCTCAGCGAGCCCGCCGCGAGCTAGCTGTCGAGCGCCGCCAAGTCAGCTTGGAGTTGCGCCACGTTCAGCCCTGTCGGGCCGGTGCCGGCCGCGATGGCCTGCGCGCTCACGGGGGCCCACACCTCGTCCATGTAGTTCTGGAGGAACTCCCAAGTGATCGGGATCAACTGACCCCACGTCTCGCCCCAGACCGTGGTCGGGTTGTAGCCCGACAGGGTGATGCAGTGGCCGCCCAAGTTGGCCGAGCCGGCGACGTAGGTCCACTCGTTCGGGAACTGCTGCTCGGCGGACTGGGGAAGCTGGATGCCGATGATGAGCCCGCCGCAGAGATACAGCCCATTGCGCACGTCGTCGAGGTTCGTGTAGTCCACGGGCGCATAGGCGCCGAGCTTCACGCCGAACAGGCCGCTCGTGTGCCAGGTCTTAAGCACCGTGGCGAGGTCGAGGCCGGTGTCGTACTTGTCCGGGTCGGTGAAGAGCTCCTCGGGCGTGCAGCCGGCCAGCTGGCAGTACGTCTCGACAGCCTCGTTGGCCGTCGGCACCGTGTCCGTGATGCCTCCCGCGTCGTAGTTGCTCATCGTGAGGTAGTGAGCCGAACCTGCGATGGTGCAGTCCCCGCATCCGCCCCAGCCCGCAGGCGCGATCGTGACCTCGGGGTCTGGCCCATTCCCGTCCATCTGCCAGGGCACCTTCACTTCGGCGCCATAGTGTGCCTGCTCCGGCGGCGGCCCGGGCGCGGTGTCGAAATACGTCTTGAAGTCGTTCAGCCCCGCCGGTCGGCGGGCCTCCAACTTCCCTGTCTGGAAGCCGCGGAGAGGCGTGGCAAAGGACATCGGGGACCCCTTTTCAGTTGGATGAACACCGCCACCTACCTACACACCCGAGCATCGCCGTAAGTTGCACGGCCATGCCACAAGTCATCCACTTGTAACACCCAGGCTGATCGGCTGCCTGCCTCCCGGCCCCTTCCTCCTAAGGTCGTTGCGTGCCGAGTCCGAGCTCCCCGACCGAGCCGGCGGACGCGGGGCCGATCCTCGATCTCAGCCACCGTCGCGTGCTCGTCATCATCGGCGCGTTGATGCTCGGGATGTTCCTCGCAGCCCTCGACCAGACGATCGTCTCGACCGCCCTTCCGACGATCGTCGCCGACCTGAACGGTGCGTCCCACCTCGCATGGATCGTCGTCGCCTACCTGCTGGCGGCAACGGTCTCCACGCCCTTGTGGGGGAAGCTCGGAGACCAGTACGGCCGCAAGATCTTCTTCCAGGCAGCCATCGTCATCTTCTTGTGCGGGTCCATCTGCTCGGGATTCAGCCACACGATGGTCCAGCTCATCGCGTTCCGCGCTCTCCAGGGCCTCGGCGGTGGTGGCCTGATGGTCGGCACGCAGGCGATCGTCGGAGACATCGTCTCGCCCCGGGAACGGGGCCGCTACCAGGGCTTGTTCGGCGCCGTCTTCGGCATCGCGAGCATCATCGGGCCGCTTCTCGGGGGCGTGTTCGTCGAGCAGCTCTCGTGGCGCTGGATCTTCTACATAAACGTCCCGATCGGTGCCATCGCGCTCGCCGTCGTGGCCATCCAGGTGCCCGGCAACCTCCGCCGCGTCCACCACATCATCGACTATCTCGGGGCATCGGTCCTCGTTCTCGCTGCGACTTGCCTCGTGCTCTTCACCAGCCTCGGAGGGACGACGTATCCCTGGGCCTCGACACAGATCATCACCTTCGGCGTGGCCGGAGCCGTGCTCGTCGTGATCTTCGCCCTCGTCGAGAGGCGCGCGACCGAGCCGGTGCTGCCGCTGCACCTCTTCAACATCCGGGCGTTCTCGGTCACGAGTGTCGTCGGGTTCATCGTCGGCTTTGCGATGTTCGGAGCGGTCACATACCTGCCGGTCTTCTTCCAGATCGTCCACGGTGACTCACCGACGATCAGCGGACTGCAGCTGCTCCCGCTCCTGGCGGGAATGGTGATCTTCTCCACCGGATCGGGGTTCGTCATCGCCCGGACCGGCCGCTACCGGGTCTTCCCGATAGTGGGAACCGGCCTCATCACCGTCGGCCTCTTGCTCTTGTCCCAGCTCGGGGTCGGGACAAAGCCGGTCGTGGCGGCAGCCTTCATGCTCGTGCTCGGGATGGGCCTCGGTTGCGTGATGCAGGTGCTCGTGCTCGTCGTCCAGAACGCGGTGCCCTATGGCGAGCTCGGCGTGGCCACCTCGGGAGCGACCTTCTTCAGGTCGATCGGCGGGTCGTTCGGCACCGCCGTCTTCGGAGCCATCTTCTCCAACGTCCTCGTCGGCCACCTTGTGAGGAACCTGCACGGCGTCACGCTCCCGCGGGGGATGTCGACCTCGAGCGTGACGCCGGCGATCTTGGACCAGCTTCCGACCTTCGTCCGTCACGCCCTCGCCCTGAGCTACGCGGAGTCGATCGAGACCGTGTTCATCATCGCCGCCCCGATTGGCCTCATCGCCTTCGCAGCGTCTTGGCTGATACCCCACATGGAGCTCAGGAAGAAGGTCGGCGCCGCTCAGAGCGCTTCGGCGACCGAGGCCAACACGACGGAAGGAGTATTCGATAGTGCGCCAGCTGGCTAGATGGTGTGTCCGGCGACGCCGGTTGGTCGTGTTGTTCTGGATCGCAGCAGTCGTAGTGGTCTCGGTGCTCTCGAGGTCCGCCGGGAGCGACTACGCGAACAGCTTCTCGCTGCCGAAGACGCAATCGACAGAGGCGATCCAGCTGCTCGAGGCCGTCTCTCCGAAGGTCTCCGGTGACGTCGAGCAGATCGTCTTCGGGACGTCGAACGGCACGCTCGTCACCGACTCGGGCACGCGGGCACGCATCGAGTCGATGTTGGCCAAGGTGGCGAAGGTGCCGCACGTCTCGAATATCGTGTCGCCCTTCTCCGCCGGCGGGGCGAGCCACATCAGCAAGGACAGGACGGTGGCGTTCGCGACAGTCACCTTCGATCGCCCGGCGCAGGACATCTCGGACATCGTCGCGAACCAGCTAGTCCACACGGCACAGTCCGCCGACGGCCACGGTCTCGCGGTCGCCGTCGGGGGCCAGCTGGCGGAGATGACGAACAAGGTCTCCCTCGGCGGCACCGGCGTCGGGGTGATCCTCGCAGGGATCGTGTTGCTCTTCGTCTTCGGTTCGCTCTTCGCGATGGCGCTCCCACTGCTATCGGCGGGAGCGTCGCTCGGCATCGCGACCGGGCTCATCGCCATCCTCAGCCATGTCATGAAGATCCCGATGTTCGCTCCCGAGCTCACCCTCCTCATCGGCCTCGGCGTCGGGGTCGACTACGCCCTGTTCATAGTGACGAGGCACCGGCAGGGCCTGATCGCGGGGCGCGACGTCGAGTCCTCCATCGTGAACGCGGTGAACACCTCAGGCCGAGCCGTCGTGTTCGCAGGCACGATCGTCTGCATCGCGCTCCTCGGGATGTTCGCCCTCGGCGTCAGCTTCCTCTACGGGCTCGCGGTCTCAGCCGCCCTCGGCGTGGCACTCACGATGTTCGCGGCGATCACGCTCCTCCCGGCCCTCCTCGGCTTCATCGGCCCGCGCGTGCTGTCGAGACGCCAGAAGACGAGCCTCGCCGTGAGTGGGCCGCGGATTGTGGGGGCGGGGACGAACGGTTTCTGGCCGAGGTGGGCAGGGTTCATAAGGCGTCGCCCGGCGACGCCCGCGATCGCCGCCCTCGTCGTCATCGTCTTCATCGCGTTGCCGTTCTTCTCCCTGCAGCTCGGCTTCTCCGACCAGGGAAACGACCCGGCCGGGACCACCACGCGGATCGCGTACGAAATGCTGAGCAAGGGCTTCGGACCCGGGTTCAACGGACCGCTCGAGCTCGTGGCGGAGCTGCACGGCTCAGCAGAGCAAGCAGCCCTCGGCCGTGTCGTCACCGACGTCGCCAAGCAGCCCGGCGTCGCGAGCGTCGCTCGCCCGGCGCTCATCCCCGCCAAGAACGGGAGCTTCGTCGCCCTCGTCCAGGTGTACCCGACGACCTCGCCCCAGGCGGCCGCCACGACCACTCTCGTGGACCAGCTCCGGCGGACCGTCGTGCCGAGGGCCGTAGCCGGGTCGGCGCTCACGGTCTACGTCGGTGGCGCGACTGCGCTCTACGTCGACTTCGCCAACGTCCTGACGGCCAAGCTGCCACTTTTCATCGGCCTTGTGGTCCTGCTGTCGTTCCTTCTCCTCGCGGTCGTCTTCCGCAGCCTCGTCATCCCGCTCATCTCGGCGATCTTGAACATCTTCTCGATCGGCGCCGCGTTCGGGATCCTCGTGGCCGTCTTCCAGTGGGGCTGGCTCGGGAACCTGATCGGCGTGAACAAGTCGGGACCGATCGAGTCGTTCCTACCGGTGATGCTGTTCGCGATCGTCTTCGGGCTGTCGATGGACTACCAGGTGTTCCTCGTCACCCGTATCCAGGAGGAGTGGCTGAAGACGGGCGACAACGAGCTCGCAGTTCGCAACGGGCTCGCCGCCACGGGCAAGACGATCACCGCGGCGGCCCTCATCATGATCCTCGTGTTCGGCTCGTTCATCCTCGGAGGCGAGCGCGTCATCAAGGAGTTCGGCCTCGGTCTCGCGGGCGGCGTCCTCGTCGACGCCATCGTCATCAGGATGGCGATCGTGCCGTCCGTGCTCACCCTCCTCGGCAAGTTGAACTGGTGGTTCCCCGGCTGGCTCGACCGGCTGCTCCCGAGCATCGGGATCGACCCCGACAGCGACCTCTCTGCGCGCGCCGAAGACGAGGAGGATGCGCTCCCGCCCGTGCCGGTCTCCGTGCCCTAGCGCGTGACCGAGTCCGGTCGCCGGCCGACGTCTATCCCTGCGGCCCTAGTTTGATCAGAGGACCGGACGGAAGGACACCTCCATGCGCGACTCCACACTCCTCGGGCTACGCCTGACGCTCGGCGGCTACCTAATGGTGCACGGCGCGCAGAAGCTCTTCGGCACCTTCGACGGCCCCGGGCTCGAAAAGGCGGGCGCCGGTTTCGAACGGATGGGGCTCAGACCGGGCAAGGCCTTCGCTGCCCTCGCCGGAGGCGCCGAGTTCACAGGGGGCATCCTCACCGCCACCGGGGCGGCCTATCCCGTCGGCCCGGTCGCGCTCGCCGGGGCGATGTCGGTCGCCACTCTCGTTCACTCGGACAAGGGCCCGATGATGCAAAAGGGCGGCTTCGAGCTGCCGGCCACAAACCTCGCCTGTGCCATCCTCCTCCTCGGCGCGGGCCGGGACCGCTACAGCTTCGACCGGATCACAGGCTTCCGTTTGCCGAAAGGATTCGCGACCCTCACCGTTCTCGGCGCAGTCGCAATGACGAGCTACAGCGCTACGCAGGTACTCAAGACGAAACGCGACGCCGCCGCCGCATTCCCGCCCCCCGCTCCCGAGCCGGCCGCGGCAGAAGACACCAGTAAGCCTGGCGAGGACACCGCCGCGGAGGCCGGTGCCGGGCCTTCCGCCTGAGCCGCTTCACCTGAAACCGATTGTAAGTCTGGACTGATCAGTCTAGGCTGCAAGTAATGCCCGTGACCTCGGCCGAAGTGGACCGCGCCGCCGCCGAGCTGCGCGCCTGCCTCGGGCCCTTGGTGCGCCGCCTGCGGACGGTGCACAAGGACGAGCTGACGCTGTCGCAGATAACGGTCCTCGTCCGGCTAGAGCGCGAGGGCCCCTCCACTTCGGGCGCGCTCGCGCACGCCGAGGAGATGCGACCTCAGTCGATGGGCGCGATCGTTGCCGGGCTCGAGGCACGCGGCCTCGTCTCGCGCACGCCTGACCCGAGCGACGGCCGTCGCGTGGCAGTCGCCATCTCCTCCAAAGGCCGTGGCAGCCTGCAGGGCGTCCGGCAGGAGAAGGCTCGGCGTCTCGCTCGGGCCATCGGCGAGGGGCTCTCCCCCGCCGAACAGGAGCAGTTGATCGCAGCCATCCCCTTGCTCGAGAGACTCGGGCGCCTTGTCTGACCTCGCCGCCGCCGGCGCTGGAACGCTCCCGGTCGACGGGAAAGCCTCCGGCGACCGGAACGACCGCTACAAGTGGGTCGCCCTCTCGAACACGACGCTCGGCATGTTCATGGCGCTGCTCGACAGCTCGATCGTCATCATCTCCCTCCCGGCGATCTTCCGGGGCATCGGCCTCGACCCGCTCGGCAAGGGCAACATCAGCTACCTGCTCTGGATGATCATGGGCTACCTGCTCGTGTCGGCAATCCTCGTCGTCTCGCTCGGCCGCCTCGGCGACATCGTCGGGCGGGTCCGCATCTACAACCTCGGGTTCGTCGTGTTCACGGCCGCGTCGGTCGTGCTCTCCCTCGATCCCCTGCGCGGGGCGGGCGGGGCGCTCTGGCTCATCGGCGGGCGGGTCGTGCAGGCGATCGGCGGCTCGATGCTGATGGCTAACGCCGCTGCGATCCTCACCGACGCCTTCCCGGCCGAGCAGCGAGGGATGGCGCTCGGCGTCAACCAGATCGCTGCTCTCTCGGGTCAGTTCATCGGGCTAGTCGCCGGTGGCCTCCTCGCGGCTTGGGACTGGAGGGCCGTCTTCTGGGTCAACGTCCCCTTCGGGGTGTTCGGGACTGTCTGGGCCTACCGCAAGCTGCGGGAGACGTCCGGTCGCCATCCCGCCCGCATCGACTGGTGGGGCAACGTCACCTTTGCGATCGGGCTCGGGATGCTCCTCGTCGCGATCACCTACGGCATCCAGCCCTACGGCCACCAGACGATGGGCTGGACCAGCCCGAGGGTGCTCATCGGCCTGTCCGGAGGAGTGGCCCTTCTGGTCGTCTTCGCCCTCATCGAGACGAGGGTCGCGCAGCCGATGTTCCGCCTCGGCCTGTTCAAGATTCGGGCCTTTGCGGCAGGCACCATGACCGCACTGCTCGCGTCGGTCGCACGAGGCGGGATGCAGTTCATGCTGATCATCTGGCTGCAGGGGATATGGCTGCCCCTGCACGGCTACAGCTTCGTCGACACCCCGCTGTGGGCGGGGATCTTTTTGTTGCCGTTGACCGGGGGTTTCTTGCTCTCTGGTCCCCTGAGCGGGATGCTCTCCGACAGATACGGTGCGAGGCCCTTCGCCACTGCCGGCATGAGCCTGTTCGCCTTGAGTTTCGTCGGCCTGCTGCTCTTGCCCATCGACTTCTCCTACTGGCAATTCGCACTGCTCGTGGCGCTGAACGGGATCGGATCAGGCATGTTCGCCGCCCCCAACACCTCCGCCATCATGAGCAGCGTCCCCGCGGCACAACGCGGCTCGGCCTCCGGGATGCGTGCGACGTTCCAGAACTCGGGCACCTCGCTCTCCATCGGGATCTTCTTCTCACTGTTAATTACGGGCCTCCACAGCGAGCTGCCCCGGACCCTCGCACGGGGCCTCCGCGGCCAGGGTGTGCCTGCCGGCATCGCAGCGCACGCCGCATCGCTTCCGCCCGTGTCGACGGTGTTCGCGGCGTTCCTGGGTGTCAACCCGATCAAGCACCTCCTCGGCCCGAGCGGGATCCTGTCCAGGCTGTCCGCCCACAGCGTCAGCGTGCTGACCGGGAAGGACTTCTTCCCTCGGCTCATCTCCGTCCCGTTCCACCACGGGCTGACAGTCGTGTTCAGCGCCGCCGCCGCCATGGGCGTGCTTGCCGCGCTCGTCTCGCTCTCGCGGGGAGCGCAGTACTACTACGACAAGGAGCAAGGAAGCGGTTCGACCGATGAGGGCCCGACTGAGGACGCCGCGCACGCGATCGAACGCGAGGAGGGCCCGTACGACGTCGACCTAAGCCTCGCCCGACCCCGACCGGGCTGAATCGCTCTCGGCGCGTCGCCTTATGCATGGCTCGTCCGTAAACACAATCATTTGTATATAATACTGGAGTGACTCCGAACATTCTCCTACGCGATGCAAGAGAGACCGCAATGCTCACGCAGCAGGAGTTGGCCAAAGCCGCCGGTACGAGTCAGTCGGCGATCGCCGCATACGAGCGCGGGCGGCGGATTCCCAAGCTCGAGACCCTCACCTCCCTTCTCGAGGCCTGTGGCTACGAGGTGAACCTCGCTGCCGCACCGCGGATCCGACGCGGCGCGCTGTCGCTAAAGCAGATAGCCACGGTGATGGCCGAGGACCTGCGGACTGGTCGTCCTGAGGACGCCTTGCGCTTGGTGTTCGGCTTCGCTGACGACTTTCGTGGATCGTCTATTGCCGGTCAGCGCTCGCTCATTGCTGACGAGCCAGAGGCGACAGGCGACCGGCGCTTCGACGCTCTGCTCGCGGGCACCGCCGAGTTCTTCGCCGCCCAAGCGCGAGTCCCCCTCCCGGGTTGGGTGGACAGCCCCGGGAGGTTCTGCGAGCCATTTTGGGTGGTAGCAAGTAGCCCCGGACTCGAGCCGTATGTCATCGCGCACTCGCCAGCCGCCTTCTCTCGCCACGGCGTGTTCATCGCCCGCGAGGTATTCGACCGTGCCTGATTCCCTCGATCGCGAGCAAATCCTCGCCTCCCTGTCGGCTCTGGCGACTCGGCTCGAGGCCCGCGGGGTTCATGGCCAGATCTTCGTGGTGGGAGGAGCCGCGATGGCGCTCGCCTACTCCACGAGACGAGTTACGAAGGACGTCGATGCGATATTCGAGCCCAAGATGGTCGTCTACGAGTGCTCGACTGAGGTGGCTGCCCAGCTGGGTTTACCCACGGACTGGCTCAACGACGCTGCAAAGGGATTCGCCCCCGGAGCGGACGCCGACCGCCGCCCGGTATTTGAAAGTGCTGGCCTAGACGTCACCACGGCTTCCCCGCCGTATCTACTCGCCATGAAACTGTTCGCCTCAAGAATTGGGGAGGACGACGACGACATCGTACGGCTGCTCGAGCTTTGCGGCATCACGAACGCGGACGAGGCGCTCGATCTCTTCGAACGCTTCTACGAGAAGCGTCCATTGCCCCTGAGAGGTCAGCTATTCCTCGAGGAGACCCTTGGACCCGCTCATCACCGATCTCCGATCGATACCCGAGACGGGACCAAGCCGGCTGAGTCAAGCGAACCACAACCGTCCATCGCAACGTACCAACTGTCGCTCCCGGTCTGCGGGCGGTGGATGCCGAGGGCGCGTGCTTACTGCGGCCTTGGGGCTGGACACCGAGGCCACTGTAAACGGCGGCCGTGAAAGCTCCCTTGATTCGGTGCTCGACCGCGAGCTGCCCGTTCGCCCGCGTGGCGATATGGCGCCAACTCTCCGAGCTCACGAAGTTGGCGTGGAACTCGGCGATGGCGGCGTGGCCCTGGTACCAGACCGGGTGGGGCGGCATCGCCCAGGTAGCGTCCTCGGTCAGCATCGAGAGCAACGTGTCCACGTCGTTGCGCTCGATGGCCACGGCGTACCGGTGGGCAAGCTCTCTCATCCCGTCGTCGCCGAGGAGGCGCAGCTCGAGCTGCTGGCTCCTTGCAGGAAGACGGGCGGCAGCCGTCGCCCGTGCCCTCTGCAAGGCGCTGTTGACCGCCTGCGCGGTGGTGTCGAGCAGATCTGCGACCTCACTCGCCGAGTAACCGAGCACCTCGCGCAGTATGAGAACGGCGCGCTGGCGGTGCGGGAGATGCTGGATGGCAAGGACGAAGGCGAGCTCGAGGCTCTCACGCGCCTCGTACCGCGCTTCGGGAGACGTCTCGGAGTCCTCGATGAGCCGATCGGGGTAAGGCTCTATCCACGGAGCGTCCATCAGCGCCTCGCCCGGTGACTCACCGCGCCCGGCGCGGCGGCCGTCCTCGAGCGGGAACCCCCTTCTCGCCCGCCTCCTCGCGACATCGATCGCGGTGTTCGTGGCGATCTTGAACAACCAAGTCCGGATCGAGCTCGGGGCCTCAAAACTGGGAAGTCCTCTCCATGCCCGTGTCAGCGCTTCCTGCACGGCGTCTTCGGCGTCGTCGAAGGATGCGAGCATCCGGTAGCAGTGAGCGCGCAGTTCGGCGCGGTGTCCTTCGACGAGCTCGCCGTATGCCCCTTCGTCACCCTGACGGGCGGAGCTGAGCAGCGCGTCCTCGTCCTCGGGCGCGAGTCGTGTCATCGCCATCTCCTGTTCAGACTCGCGCCGCCGCGAATACTCATCGCGGGCGAAGGATAGGCGCGGACTCCCCCGGATAGCCTCGTCCTCCCGGTCGCGGACGGCGATGGTGACATGGGGCCACCGCACCAACAGTCTCCCTAGAAGGATG
>JBKQLZ010000030.1:0-21673 GCA_052146895.1 Acidimicrobiales bacterium | reverse complement strand
CGGTGTCCTCGCCGCCATTCAGGACGAAGACCTTGGGCTTGGAGATCCCCCAAGAGGCAACGCAGGACTCGAAGCCATGGCCGATCAGCTCACCTACGAGCTCGTTGTTGAAGCTGACGTAGTAGGTCTTCGTGCCTTGGAACGTGGCCCGGTCGTAGCTGATGAGGGTGACGCCCTTGGACTCGGCAAGCTGCGCGATCGCCACGCCTGTCGGGCCGTCGAGCGGGTCCATGACGAGGATCTTCGCCCCCAGGTTGATGTCGGCGGTGGCATCGTCCAGCTCGGTCGCGTCGCTTCCCTGGGCGTTGTCGATGCGGTACTGCGCCTGGGTGTAGCCGGCGTCGGCAAAGGCATCGTTGAGGTACGGCTGGTCGAAGTCCACGTACCGCGTCGACGACGTGGTGTCGGGCAGGATCACCCCTATCTGCAAGGTGGCAGCGCCCTTCGTCGCGAACTCGGTCAGCGGCTTGAACTTGGACATCTCCGACGCGATGTTGACGGTGAACGAGCTGATGCTGAGCCCCGACGGAATCGTGTTCGAGCCGTGCGGCATGCTCGACGCAGTAGTAGTCGGCGAGCTTGAGGATGATCCGCAACCCGCAGCCACCAGGCCAACTATCCCCGCCAAGCTCAGCCAGCTCAGCCGACGGAAGCCGTGGGCACGGGAACCGGAGTGCCGACCCTCTGTTCTGTCCTCCAACTGCATTCCGAACCTCCTTGTCGCGGGTGCCGCTTCGCGAGGGCGGGCGATCACCGGTCATGACGCACCCTGCGGGCGAGCCACAACTTGCGCGAGCATATGGCCGACGGCCGTGGATTGATAGGGCCGAAGGTCCTCAGCCCGGATCTCTTGCCCTTGGCCGCCAACTCCTCGAGCCCTAGGGCCTCAGCGTCGAGAAGGTCCCGGAGGAGGAGGAGTCTCGGGGACGTTGGCCGCGGCAACAGCCTGCCAACCCTCATTGCCGCGACGAGCGACAAGTTGAAGGACGGTCGCAATAGCAGGCGCCGTGGTCGCAGGGGCGTCTCGGAGTCGATCTCGCAGACAGTGCGCATGCAACAACGTCACGTCGGCAGTGACTGGTAGCTCCGTGATCGAGTCGAACATGAATGTGCATCCCGCTAATGGACCTGAGAAGGACAGAGCATGCCCCTCGATGATGCCCTGCCGCCCGACCATGACCGTACCCCTGACGTTGACGAACTCGCCGTCCGCCGTGAACAACTCCCCAACACCGTTCGCGTCCATGCCGTTCAGCGCGACGGCGAGCGCATCGATGATGTCACGGGGTTCTGAGAATCCAGCCAAAGGAGCCTCCTTGGTTCGAAAAGACACTCGGACAACTCCTCGAGGTTACGCGACGTCATTTCTGGACCTCGTGGAGCATCCACACGTTCGGTTCGAAGTAAGTACCGACACCGCCCCGGACACTCAACGGCGCGAGCCCGGACGGGAACACGTACTCCCCGTCCTCCGGGAACCTCATCTCCGTCCATCCCTCCCAATCCGCAACCGGTGCTTCGATCTCGAGCGACCGCGGCTCTGGCCGCAGGATGGTTGCCCCCAACCGAGCGTGCACGCGCATCCATGGGTCGAAGGGCAATCCGTCGGGTCGCGTCCAGGTGGCGTACCGGTCGATCGGTGTCAGCGGGTAGCGATCCTTGAAGCTCGGTCGGACAGGAGCCACCAGAGGCGCGAGCCCAGCCCTGCGGGCAACGGTTGCCATCGCCTGGATCACGAGACGGCTCAGGCCCCGGCGTTGCTGGTCCAGATCCACCTCGGCAGCAAGGGCCGAGAGCGCAGTCGGCGGGCGCGCGTCGCTGATCGCCCGCAGCCCTACCGCGTCGATCCCGGTCGGAAGGCCCTCGAGCGACCCGTCCCAAGCAAACGGGATCGTTCTCCCTCGAGCGACCACACGTTCCGTGCTCTTGTCAAAGACGAGCACCTGGAGACGCGCGTGCTGAGGGAACAGCGCTCCGAAGTAGCTCGCGGTGTGATTCCCGTGAAGGTTGTACTCGGGCCATACGCCTTGGAAGAGCGAACGCGCGTGCTCCCAGAGGTCAGGTCGAGCCTCGGCCGTGAACACCTCCAGCGAAGACTCGGGCGACAAGAGACCGGTCATCGCTTGGACGGAGCGAGGGCGTTGTGGACGTGGGACTGGTCGTGGATCGGCAACTGCCTTCGGCCACTCGAATCCACATATGCGAAGGCGCTGTAGCGGCTGATCCCGTTCATCTGGTAATGGTAGCACTTGTGCTACCATACGGTATGGCAACTGTCGGACTGCGTGAGCTGCGTCAGGACGCGTCCGAGCTCGTGCGCAGAGTGGAGGGCGGCGAGGAGATCGACATCACCGTCGCTGGTCGGCTTGCCGCGCGCATCGTCCCCGCCGCGCCGAAGAGGTGGCAGCGATGGGATGACATCGCCGACTTGTTCGACGGCCGGGCGGACGCGGACTGGAAACGGGACAGAGATCTGATCGACCAGTCCGTCACCGATCCGTGGGAGCGCTCCCGTTGAACGCGATTCTGGACACCAGCGTGCTGATCGCCACTGGAGTACAGCCACTGGAGGGAGAGCTTGCCATCAGCGTGGCCTCACTCGCCGAGCTGCACTTCGGCGTGCTCGTCACCCAGGATGCGACCGTTCGCGCCGAGCGTCTCCGACGGCTCTCGGACCTTCAACGCAAGTTCGACGCCTTGCCTGTCGACGATGACGTCGCCACCAGTTACGGCGAATTGGCGGCTGCGGTCGTTGCCGCCGGCCGCAAGCCGCGATCACGGGTCATGGACATCCTGATCGCGGCGACCGCCCACGCCCACTCGGCTCGGCTCTACACCCGCAACCCCGCGGACCTTGCCGGGATCGAGCACCTCGTAGAGATCGTTCCTGTCTGACGATTGCTGACAACCGCCCGTGCTCAGGGCCGCGCCTCGAACACGAGGTTGAACGGCGTCTCGGCGGCTCGCCGGAAGCTTCCGAACCCTGCGCTCGTGACGACGTTGCGGATTCTCGCCTCGCCGGCCTGGGCGCCGAGCGCCAGCCCGACCTCCTGCGCGAGCGAGGACGGCGTGCAGATCAACGTGGAGAACGCGTAGTAAGCGCGGCCGACCGGATTGAGGTTGTCCTCCACGCGGTCGCCGGCTGCTGGCTCGACGATCAGCCACGTTCCGTCCTCCGACAGTGACGAGAGCACGTGGCGAGCAGCCCCGATCGGGTCGCCCATGTCGTGCAAGCAGTCGAACATTGTGACGAGGTCGTACGGCCCGCCTGTATACGACACAGCGGGTGCGACCTCGAACGTGGCGCGATCGCTCACGCCGGCCTGAGCTGCCCGCTCACGGGCAACCGCTATGGACCCTTCGTGATAGTCCGAGCCGATGAACGTCGAGTTAGGGAATGCCTGTGCCATCAGGACCGTGGAAGCCCCATGGCCGCAGCCCACGTCCGCTACCGTCGTACCGCGCTCGAGCTTCTCGACGACTCCGTCGAGGGCCGGCAGCCACGACGCGACAAGGTTCGCGTTGTAACCCGGGCGGAAGAAACGCTCACAACCTTCGTGGACATCGCTCACGTGATCGTGCCAGCCGATGCCGGCTCCGGACTTGAACGCCTCGGTGATCCGCGGCGAATCGAGCACCGCGCCGAGCGCGATCTGAAAGAAGCCCGGCAAGTAAGCCGGACTCGACTCATCCGTGAGCGCCACTGCCTGCTCCGGGAGCAGCGTGTACCGCCCGCTGTCCGGGTCGTACTCGACGAACCCGCCGGCCGCCTGGGCGTTCAGCCACTCGCGCACGTAGCGCTCCGTCACCCCCGCGCGCTCGGCCAGCTCACCGGGCGCGAGAGGCCCGGCCCCGGCCAGCGCTCGGTACAACCCGAGCTTGTCGCCTATCACCACGAGTGCGGTGTTCAGCGTCGACCCAACCTCGCCGACGGCGCGGAACACGAACTCCATCAGCTTCTCCCCATCGAGCTGTTGCTCGGTGACCGTCATCACTGCCTCCCTTGCAATTTCCACGCATCGCGACCCGCTGGCCGCCATGTCAAGGTAAGGCGGAGGGGGGTTGCGTCGCTTCCGGGGCCCCACCTAGTCATCGCGGGCTGGCTCCCCGGCAAATGCCCTCGGCATCAGGGTGGTCGTACACTGCCGAACGTGCTCTTCGGGCGCGATCGCGAGCAGTCCTTGCTCGACGAGACGCTCGCCTCGGCCCGGTCGGGTCGAGGCGAGGTGCTGGCTGTCATCGGCGAGGTCGGCATCGGCAAGTCCGCTCTGCTCGAGTACGCGTACCAGCGGGCCGTGGGGATGAACGTCCTTCGCGCCCGCGGCGTCCAATCCGAGGCACAGATCCCTTTCGCGGGTTTGTTCGAGCTGCTCCGGCCGGCTTTCGCTTCGCTCGCCCGCATCCCGCCGCTTCAGGTCGCCGCACTCGAAGGTGCCTTGGCGCTGAGACCGGCGAGCGGAGAGGACCGATTCGCCATCGGCGCGGCGACGCTGAGCCTGCTTGCCGCCTACGCCGAGCAGTCACCGCTCCTCGTGATCGTCGACGATGCCCAGTGGCTGGACGGGTCGAGCGCGAATGCGCTGCGCTTCGCGGCGCGGCGACTGGCGGCCGACCCCATCGCTCTCCTGCTCGGGGTGCGGGCGGGAGAGCCTTCGCTCCTCGACGGCGCCGACCTTCCGCTCTTGCGCCTCGAGGGTCTCGACCGTGCGGCGGCGACGGAGCTCCTGCGGCAACGCGGCCCGGGTCTCGCCGACCGCCAGGCGGCCAACCGGCTGGCTGGTCGCCTCCATCGCGAGACCGGTGGGAATCCCCTCGCGATACTGGAACTGGCTGATGAACGAACGTGGTTGGAGGAGACACCGCTCCAAGCGTCGGTTCCGGTCGTGGTCAGCGTTGCCAACTCCTACGCGCTGCGTTTCGATTCCCTCCCTTCTCCGACACGCCAAATGCTCGTGCTCCTCGCGGCGAGCGATTCGGGCGATTTGTCACTGCTCGTGCGACCTGCTGCCGCGCTCCGGCTCGACGTCGACGAGCTCGCCCCGGCGGAGGTGGCCGGGCTCGTCGACGTTCGAGGGCCGCGGGCCGAGTGGCGGCATCCGCTCGCCCGCTCTGCTGTCTACGGTCGCGCAGAGCCGGCCGAACGGCGGGCGGCCCATAGAGCTTTGGCCGATGCCCTACCGGATGCGGATGACGATCGCAGGGCGTGGCATCTCGCTCTCGCCGCGCTCGGGCCGGACACCGCTGCGTCATCGGCCCTTGAGCAGGCTGGGATCCGCTCACGCGACCGGAGCGCGTACGACGTTGCCTCCCGCACCTTCCAGCGTGCTGCTTCGCTTGCTTCCGAACCCCGCCGCCGAGGCCCTCTCCTCTACGCTGCCGCCGACGCGGCTTGGCTCGCCGGTCTCGGCGATCGGGCGGTCGCATTGCTCGACGAGGCCGGACAGGAGTCTCCCGAGCCTCTTCTCGCGATTGCGATCGAGCACCTCCGTGGCCACATCTCCACCCGTCGTGGCCACGTCAGCGAGGGTCACCGCCTTCTGTGCGCCGCCGCGAACGACGCTGCGAGCGTCGACCCGCCGGGTGCTGTCGTCATGCTCGCCGAGGCCGTCAATGCCTGCTTCTACGCCGGCGACGCCGTGGCCATGCGGCGCACCGCCGACCAGATAGCGGCAATCGCCGGCACCTGCACCGACACTCGCTCGGAGTTCTTCGCTTCGATGGCCGAAGGAATGGCGCTCGTCTTCTCGGGCGAGGGCGACCGAGGGCCTCGCCTTATCCGGCACGGAGTCGAGCTCCTCGTGCGCTCGGACGAGCTCCGAGACGATCCCCGCCTCCTCGCCTGGGCGGCGATGGGACCGCTCTGGCTGCGGGAAGCGACCGGCGGAACGGCGCTCGTCGACCGAGCGCTCGCCGTCGCGAGAAGCCGGTCTGCCGCAGGTGTGCTGCCGTTCATCCTCTCGCACGTTGCGGCCGATCGCGCGGCGAGTGACCGGTGGCCAGAGGCCGAGGCAGCTTTCTACGAGGCCATCGCCATAGCTCGCGAGAGTGGACAAGGGTTGGAGCTGGCGACCTCTCTGGCGAGGTTGTCCTTGCTGGAGGCCCGCCAAGGCAAGGTTGAGCCGTGCGCGGAGCACGCGGCCGAAGCGCTCGGGCTCAGCGCCCGTTTCGGGCTAGGACCGACCGAGGTCTGGGCTCTTAACGCGCTCGGCGACCTCGAGCTCGGATGTGGCAGGCCGGAGGAGGCGATAGTCCGCTACGAGGAGCAGCTTGCGGCGCTGCGAGCTCGCGGGATCAACGACATCGATCTCTCGCCCGCCCCCGAGTTGGTCGAGGCCTATCTGCGAACGGGGCGCACGGACCAGGCAGCGGAGACCGCCGAGGCTTTCGCACGTGAAGCGACCCTGAAGCGCCTGCCATGGGCGATGGCGCGTGCCGCACGCAGCCGGGGCCTCGTCGCGACAGAAGACCAATTCGAGGCGTACTTCGCCGAGGCGATCTCCCACCACGCCGAGACCCCCGACGCTTTCGAGTTGGCTCGGACGCACCTCGCATTCGGCTCGCGTCTCCGAAGACACAGGCAGCGCGTAAAGGCCCGAGCGGAGCTCCGGATCGCCATCGAGATCTTCGACCATCTCGGCGCTGAGCCGTGGAGCCAGTTCTCACGGGCCGAGCTGGCCGCCACTGGGGAGACAGTCCGGCGGCGTGACCCCGGCACCCTGACGCAGCTGACGCCGCAAGAGCTTCAAATCGCCGTCCTGCTGGCGGAAGGCCGGACTACGCGAGAGGCGGGGGCAGCCCTCTTCCTCAGCCCGAAGACGATCGAGTACCACCTGCGGAGCGTCTACAGGAAACTCGGGATCGCTTCGAGAGATGAGCTCAGCTCGGCCATGGAGCGGCGCAGCTGACGGCTCGCCGGATTGCAGGCGAGGAATGTGCCACCCGGCCGCTGATCGCGTTCGTCTGGTCAGGGCGCGGAGGCGAGCCGACGAAGGCGACAGCCTCTTCGCGATCGAGACGCCAGAGGTGATCGCGCTCTCGTGGCTGTCGATGTCGGTTGTCCACACGCCGCGTGACCACCCAGGTGATCCTCGGCCTCGAAGAGCGTCGCGTCGTGGTCAGCGCCTAGCAGCCAGGTCGCGGCAACTCCGGCCGCACCACCGCCGATGACGCCTATGCGCGCTCGCACCTAGCGTTGCGTTGCGATCCGAGCATTGACCAGGACTCGCCGACGAGGCATCACGAGCAATGCTACGTCGCGAAGAGCTCAGCGCCTGGGTAGGAGAGTCTTGACAGGCATTTGCCGCGGTGTGAGGCTTTCCCCGCGGCCGGACGGACCGCGGGGGAGGTTGCATTATGGCCCAGCAACACCGAAAGCCGTCGACGCGGGCGCGTGCTGGTGCTCTTGCAGTCACGGGGTTGATCGCCTCATCCGCCGCCGTTGCCACAGGACTCGGGGCGATCGCATCGACGCCTGCCGGAACGCTCGAGTAAGTAGTCCGCTGTAGCCCAGGCGGAGTGCAGGAAGGCTCGGGTGCTAACCACCAGCTGAGGCTTCACCGAGCGGGAAGGCGATGTCACAGATGAGCTCGTCGTCGCCAATCTCGTCGGGTTCGGCGACATAGACCTCGCGGCATGAGAGCCGGCTCCCCGGCCGCGCCATCGCCTCCGGTGAGCAGGCAACTGCGTCGTAGGCCGCGAGGATCGCTGGATAGTCCCACTGGGCTTTGGTGATCGTGGTGAAGGCTTCGTCATGCGCTGGTTCGGTGCGGATCCCGATCAGCTCGGTTGGCTGGACGTCGTCGGAACAGGCGAGTGTCGCCTCCAGCGGTCCGTCACTCTCGTGGTCGACGACACCGTGGAAGATCAGGATCAATGGTCCGACCGGTGATGCACCGCGTAGGTGCTCAGCGAAAGCGCCCTTCGCCTCGCGAACGAACGCGTCGGTCTCCGAGGCATGCAGCCGGCGCTGGATCGACATCACTCGCATGGCAGGCACGTGTCGGGTCTCAATCGTGAACATCGGGCAGTCTTCCTCTCTCAAGATCGCGTGGATGTGACGGACGAGCGACCTGCGGCCCGTGTGAAGAGCCTCCAACTCGACCAGGTGCCGGCTGAGGCGCTCGCCGGCACGCTCGGGATCCGTGCCGAGATCGGCCAGCAACGATCCGATCTCTGCGAGGCTCATGTCGATGCCACGCAACATCGCGATGAGCCGAGCTGTCGCGAGCTGATCGGACCCGTAGCGGCGGTACCCGTTCGACGGTTCGACGTCGACCGGCTTGAGCAGACCGATCTCGTCGTAGATCCGGAGCGCCTTGACGCTCAGCCGCGAGCGCCGAGCAAACTCGCCGCTGCTGAGCAGCTCTCTCACCGATTCGGATGGCACCTCTCGATCTTGCCCCCTGCCCTAAGGGCACGGTCAAGCGCGAGCGTTCAGGGAAGAAGGACGATCTTGCCGTGCGTGTGGCCGGAGGCAAGCTCCCGATGGGCCGCGGCCGCGTCCGCGAGGGGATAGGCGGCCGCTACTCGGATCTCGATGGCCCCGTCCCCGGCGAGCCGCACCAGCTCGATGCGTGCCGCCGCACGGATCTCCGTCCCCGGATCCGACCCTGGACCGGCACCGAGCGCCTTGACGCCGAGCTCGAGGCCGCGCTTCGCCGCAGCGATGGTGGCAATCCGGCTGCGATCAGCCACGAGCGCGAGCGAGACGTCGAGCGCCTCGTCCGTCCCGACGGCGTCGATGGCGGCGTCGACTCCATCGGGGGCGAGGCCGCGGATCCTGTCGGTCAACCCCTCCCCGTAAACCACGGGCTCGGCTCCGAGCCGCCGGAGCTCTCCGTGGCTGCTTTCTCCGGCGGTCGCGATCACCCTCGCCCCTCTTGCTACAGCTAGCTGAACGGCGATCAGGCCCACGCCACCTGATGCTCCGTGAATCACGAGGGTGTCTCCGGCTGAGACGCCGGTGGCAGCCAACGCGTGGACGGCGGTGCAGCCGGTCAGCAGCAGGCCCGCCGCCGCCTCGAAGGTTACGTTGGCGGGCTTGCGAACCACGGAAGAGCCCGGCACGATCACCTGCTCGGCGTACGTCCCTCGGGTCGGATAGACGATCACTTCGTCGCCGGCGTTGATCTCGCCCATCGGCCCCACTGCATCGGCTCCGACAGCGCGCACGACCCCGGATGCCTCGAGCCCGAGCGACATCGGCAGAGCCGCTGGATCGCGGCCCATGTTGCCCGAGTAGAACTTGTAGTCGATCGGGTTCGTACCTGCAGCACGCACTTCGATCAACACCTCTCCGGGACCCGGTGGCGCCACCTCTTCGTCGACGACAGCGAGAACCTCGGGACCTCCGAACGCGGTGGCTACGACCTTGGCGACCATGGACTGTCGTAACCGCCGCCGCCGGGCCGATATTCCGGCGATCCCTACCTCCGGTCGAAGTCGGCGAGAACCGCCTCGATTGTCCGCCGGGCGAACGCAGCGAACACCGGATTGGAGTGCTCGTAGTACGGCAGACCAGTGTCACGAGTTTCAGCCGGCAAGAACATCCAGGCAGCGCCGGCGTCACACCCCGGATCGCCGACCCCGAGGCAGCCGAAGTCGATGACGCCGGTGAGGGCTCCGTCTCGGACCAGCAAGTTCGCCCCCAACAAGTCACCGTGTACCCAGACCGGTGGCCCGTGCCAGTCGGGTGTGCCCAGTGATTCCTCCCACGCCGCAGTCGCCTTGGCCGTGTCGACCTTGCCGTGCAGCTCGCCCAGCGCTTTCCGCACGGCATCGTCCAGATCGCCGAGAGGTCCGCCTCGCCACCCCTTGCGCTCTCCATAGGCTGGCCCACCCGTCGAGTCGATTCGCTGCAATGCAGCTACGAAACGACCAAGTGCCTTCGCAGCCTCGCTCACATCCCTGATCCGATCGAGCGCGGCAACCTCGCCCTCGACCCATCTCCAGACTGACCAGTATGCGGGGTAACCCTGCTCGGGCTCGCCCCGAACCAACGGCGTCTGAACCTCCAACGGCAGCAGTGGTGCCAGCTTCGGAACCCAGGTCAGCTCCTTGTCGATCCCGTCGGCGTCAGCCGCAACCCGCGGCAGCCGCACTGAGAGCTCATTGCCGAGTCGGTAGATCGCGTGCACCGTTCCCGAGGACTTGACAGCGCGAAGCGGCAGCTCCAACCACTCTGGAAACTGGTGGTCAAGCAGCCGCCGCACGAGCGCGGAATCGATCTCGAGCTCGTCGGCATGCATCTTCCGCCGCGACTCGGGATCGTCTTGGGCTGTCATCGATGCGGCATCTAACGCACGACCATGCTCGAGTTGCCGGCCATGTGGCGACGTGACCCGAACGGGACGACCCTCATGTGCATTGCCTGCGGCGCGACTATTCGGCTCTAGAAGAAAGAAGGGTGCTGGACCTGGTTCTGTAAGGGGTTTACTTCCCCCCCGCTGATTTGGTCAGGTCGCGGTACTGGTCTGGATCGGGCAGCGCACTGTTGTCCTTTTGAGACTGCTCTACCTCGCGAAAGAGCTCGTCCCAAGTAGCCGTTTGTGTCTGCTGAGGCTTGGTCATGGCTTCCCTACTCCAGGAGCGCTTGTGAACAGAATAATTGTAACAGCGAACAAACTGACGCCGACGGCGAGAGCGCCCCCAGCTATGTACACGCACAGTCCCTTCCCGACGAGTCGGCCGTTGTTACGAGTGGCGGCGGCCTCACCTGCGACCGTCAGAGCGCCCTCGGCGATGCCGAGCGACGTCGCCGCTCTAATGTTTCGCAGAAGGCCTGGTACGTCTCTTGGCTCACGTCCAGGCTTGCGCCACATTAAGGCCAAGACAGCCACAACAGCAGACAGCGCGGTGGCAGACAGTGCGGCAATGCCGCTGTAGTGGTGAACAGTCGTTCTCGTTGATCCGGCCAGGGTCGTGACGACGCCGGCCAGTCCTGCGAGCACTCCGGCTGCTTGATTTAGCGATTCCCCGCGGTTGATCTGATCGAGCAGAATCTGGTCGAGAACCTGCGCCGCCAGCTTTTCCAAACCCGGAGAGTCCGCCGAACGTGGAGCCATTCAGCGGCAACTCTAGATCGCCGCTGCGCGCTTTCGGAAACCCACGGCTGTCCACCAAGAAGGCTGAACCGCCCTCGGCAACCTCGCCCACCACAGCCTGGCCGGCCCACCGAGCCTCTACGCCGCCGAGCTTCCAGTAGCCGAGCGCGACGACCCAGACGGCCACGAACAACCCAACGATCGCGAAGCCGGCCTTGTTGATGTTGAAGTTCGCCACGAAGTCCCAGAACCCGCCGTGGATGTGCAACTCGGCGGACAAGACGCCGAAGATCTCGATCGTGCCCACGAGGAACGCCACCCCTATCGAGAGCCCGGTGATCACGAGGTTGTAATAGACCTTTCGCACCGGCCGGGCGAAAGCCCAGCCATAGGCGAAGTTCATGAAGCAGCCGTCGAGGCTGTCGAACAGAGTCATGCCGCCGGAGAACAGCAAGGGGAGCGACAGCACGGCGTACCAGGGCAGGCCTTGGGTGGCAGCGGCGGCCGTGGCAGCCAGCAACAGCACCTCGGTGGCGGTGTCGAAGCCGATCCCGAATACGATCCCGACGAAGTACATGTGCCACGTCTTCGTGATCGAGCGCATCCAGCGCCCGAAGAACCGGTACATGAGACCGCGCGATTGAAGCTGCCGCTCGAGCTCCTCCTCGTCGTAGAGGCCTTGACGCATCCCACGGAAGACCTTGAGGATGCCGGCAAGCACGACGAGGTTGAGCGCGGCGATCAGGTACAAGAACGTCGCCGCCATCGACGTCCCGATCACACCCCCGAGCGTCTCGTAGCCCGAGTGCGGATTCACAACCGCCCCGAACACCGCCCGGGCGGCGACGGAGAGCCCGACGCCGACCGCCATGATGATCGAGGAGTGCCCAAGTGCAAAGAAGAAGCCAGTCCCGAGCGGCCGCCCACCGTCCGCCATCAGCTTGCGCGTCGTGTTGTCGATGGCCGAGATGTGGTCTGCGTCGAAGGCGTGGCGGGCTCCGAGCGTCCACGCGGTGAGGGCCACGCCGAGCCCGAGCCCAAGACCACGAAACTCGAAACGGTGCGGTGCGATGGCGAACACGAAGATGCCCCAACCAAGCGCATTGAGGCCCAGTACGACGAGGCCGATCGAGCCGAGGCGGACACGCTCGGCTCCGGTCAGGGCGCTACGAGGCGCTTTGGCCGAAATCGCCCCCGCCCTGGTGGCTCCGGTGATCTGACTGGACATTCGAGCGATCCTCCCTTGCTCCGAGGGGTATTCACACCGACGTCGTAACCAGGCGACCGGACTCATCCCCTCGAAGGGGCTTGACCGTTGCGGGACAGTGCCGGGCTCTCACCGGACTTCGCTGAGCTGCGCGTCACCCCGGCTGACCGAGGCACGCCGGAACCTACGAGCGCTCCCGCCAACTGTCAAGCCCGCCACTTATGCCAGTCTCTGGCATGCAGGTAATCATCCTCGGGAGCGGTTCGCCCCTTCCCGATGCAGATCGTGCCGGGCCGTCGACCCTCGTCCGTACGAGAGCCGGCGACCTCCTCTTCGACTGCGGCAGAGGGGTCTTGATGCGAGCGGCGGCAGTCCAGTCGGGGGCTGGGGCGTTCCGTGCGGTGTTCCTGACCCACCTCCACAGCGACCACATCACCGATCTCAACGACATCTTCACGATGCGCTGGGCGACCTCGTTCCAGCCGAACCCGCTCCGGGTCATCGGCCCGATCGGTACGGCGGCCCTCCTCGAGGCCACCGAAGCGATGCTCGAACCGGACATCGGCTACCGGATCGCACATCACGACGACCTGACCTGGAGACCGACCACGCTCGTCGCGGAGGTCGAGCAAGGCGTCGTGTTCGAGGAGAACGGCGTGACGGTGACGGCCGGTCCGACGGATCACTCTCCCGTCCGGCCGACTGTGGGATACCGCATCGAGGAGGGCGGCGAGTCAGTGGTGATCTCCGGCGACACGGTCCCGTGCAAAGGGCTCGACGATCTGTGCAACCACGCCGACATGCTGGTCCAGACGACAATCCGTCGCGACTTCATCGAGCAGCTCGGCATCCCTCGCCTGCTCGACATCCTCGCGTACCACTCGTCCGTCACCGACGCAGCCGGCACCGCAAGCCGCAACCACGTGCGCACGCTCGTGATCACTCACATGGTCCCCGCCCCCGCGCCAGGGACCGAGAACGAATGGATGGAACAGGCCGCCGTGGTCTTCGACGGCGAGGTCATCATGGCGACGGATCTGTTGACGCTTGACGTTGCCCGCTGAAGCTCGGCGGCCCGTCGCTGTCGCCGTCCCCGGCGACCAGAAACGGTCGCCGGTTCCGGCACCACCGCCGCGGGCCGTGTCAGCCGCGCCAACGTCACCGACAGCCGGGTCCCTGCGCGAGGATCAATCTGTGGCTGAGCGACTGGAGCGATTGAAGGTGCACCGCCGGGCTGTCGTGCTCGACGGGCACACCCATACGGTGTTGTCGCCACGTCCGGGTGCGTCCTACAGCTTCGCCACGAATTACTTTCACGAGACTTGGCACATCGTGACTGACACTCCTGGAGCCCGCTTGCTTGGACGGTTGTTCTGGGCGATGGCGTTCCAGCGCAGAGAGCGCACGCTCATGGTCATCGACCAGAGCTACATCGTCCCGGACCCGTTTGACGCGGATCCTTCCTCGCCGATCGCGATCTTGAACAACGACCTCGGCCCTTTGGGCCGATCGGCCGCCGGCGACCTGCGCGCTGCGCTTCCCTTCAAGACTCCCTCGGACGGAACCGTTGTTCTTCAGACTCGAGGACTTGACGCCGCTCTCGCGGACAGAGAGGCATTCGAGGAGCGGGAGACGAAGGCCGGATGGCCCTGGAACGACCGTCAACAGCGCTCGTGGATCGACGCGATCAACGGGCTCGTCGTGGTCGCAGCGCCTGCACCCGTCCTCCGTCAGTGGGGCGTTGACGTCTCGCGCACCGGCGGGCAGTTCTACGAGGGCAGTGACGAGGAGGAGCTCGACTGGCCTCGTAAGAGAGATGAGATCCAGGTCCTAGAGAAGTTCCACGAGCGGCTCAAATCTGCTCGAGCGAAGAGGGAGACCCTGTTTCCCGGTCGCGCCCACGAAGCTCTAAGCGATGACGAGCACCGTCTCCTATGGGGAATCGAGAAGGCTGACTGAACCGTCCCGCGTCGGGGCCGGCGCGGCCTTCGACGCCGTCCGGGCCGCTGGCCCGCTCGGAGCGAAGGCGGAGGTCGTGGCGGAAGAGGCGTCCGTTTCTGGACGCCGAAGCCGGTACGACCTAAGCCGCACAGTACGACCCGAGCCGCGCCCGGTACGACCTAAGACCGAAATCCCAACTCAGCCGGAACGACCAACCCCGCAGCGTCCAACAAAGTGAGAACTTCTTTCGCCGACTCCTCGGGGCTCCGACTCGTCGTCTGCAACACGAGGTCGGGGTGAACTGGCTTCTCGTACGGCGAGCTGATCCCGGTGAACTTCTTCACCTCTCCACGCCGTGCCTTCGCGTACAGGCCCTTCGGGTCCCGCTTCTCGCACTCGGCAAGCGGCGTCGCGACGTGCACCTCGACAAACGGGATGCCGACGGTGTCATGCCGGGCTCGCACGGCGTCCCGCCCGGTCGCGAACGGGCTGATGACGGTGACGAGCGAGAGGTGGCCGACTTTCGAGAAGAGCAGCGCTATCTCGCCGACTCGGCGGACGTTCTCTCGGCGGTCCTCCTCGGAGTAGCTCAAGTCGGAGTTGAGGCCTTCACGAAGGTCGTCGCCGTCGAGCAGGAAGGTGTGGACCCGCAGGTCGTCGAGCATCAGCTTGAGCGTGGCCGCGACAGTTGACTTGCCCGCACCGGACAGCCCTGTGAACCACACGGTCCCTCGCGGCAACGCCGCTCCTTTCATCAACTTGCTTGCTTCGCTCAGCCGGCCGTCCGGAGAAGCATCCCAGCTCCGACCGTTGCGTTCGTGGCCTCGTCGACGAGAATGAAACTGCCCGTCGCCCGGTTGACCCGGTACTCGTCGAAGAACAGCGGGACCTGCGCTCGCAGGTCGACCCGGCCGATGTCGTTCAGCTGCAGCTCGCTGGCCACCTGGTCGCGATGGAGCGTATTCACGTCGAGCCGGTACTGAAGATCCCTCACTAGGACGCGAGACCATCTCGTCGTGTGCTTGATGGCCAGCTTCGCGCCGGGCTTGAGCGGTGCCTCGGCCATCCAGCAGATCATGGCGGAGAGGTCCTGGCTCGCAGTCGGCTGATTGTGCGGGCGGCAGAGCATGTCCCCACGCGAGATGTCGAGCTCGTCCGTCAGCCTGACGACGATCGCCTGCGGCGGGAACGCTTCCTTCAGAGGCCCGTCCGCAGTCTCGATCGCCTCCACTCTCGTGGAGAAACCCGAAGGCAACACCAAGACCTCGTCCCCCACCTCCAAGACGCCGCTCGCAACCTGGCCCGCATAGCCGCGGAAGTCGTGCAGGTCGCTCGAGGAGATCGGGCGGACGACCCGCTGCACGGGGAACCGGAGGTCGATCAAGTTGCGGTCCGAGCTGATGTGAACCTCTTCGAGGTGGTGCAGCAGCGACGGCCCGTCGTACCACTTCATCTCGGTGGAGCGATCGACGACGTTGTCCCCCTGCAGGGCCGACATCGGGATGCAGGTCAGGTCGTGCACCTCGAGTCGCGTCGCCCAGTCGTCGAACTCGCGCCGGATCTCCTCGAACCGCTTCCGGTCGAAGTCGACGAGGTCCATCTTGTTGATGCAGAGCACGAGGTGCCGGATGCCGAGGAGAGAGGCCACCGTCGCGTGGCGGCGGGTCTGCTCGGTCGGCCCGAGCCGTGCGTCGACGAGCAGGATCACAAGATCGGCCGTCGAGCAGCCCGTCACCATGTTGCGGGTGTGCTGGGTGTGGCCGGGGGTGTCGGCGATGATGAACTTGCGCTTCGGGGTGGCGAAGTAGCGGTAGGCGACGTCGATCGTGATGCCCTGCTCGCGCTCGGCCCGGAGGCCGTCGGTCAGCAGCGCCAGGTTGACGTACTCGTCGCCCCGCGCGATCGAGGACCGCTCGATCGCCTCCATCTGGTCCTCGAAGACCTGCTTGGAGTCGTACAGGAGCCGCCCGATGAGCGTCGACTTGCCGTCGTCGACCGATCCGGCCGTCGCGAAGCGGAGGAGCTCCATCAGAAGTAGCCCTCCTTCTTGCGGTCCTCCATGGCAGCCTCCGAGAAACGATCATCAGCGCGCGTCGCACCCCGCTCGCTCACCCTCGTCACCGCGGTCTCGGCGATGACCTGGAGCGGCGTGACGGCGGTCGACTCGACGGCTGCCGTGCACGTCATGTCGCCGACGGTGCGGTAGCGCACGGTGGCCTCGAAAGGCACCTCCTCGCGGACACCCTCGCGCGGTGGGGTGAAGGGCCCGACCGCCAACAGCATCCCGGAGCGACGGAACACCTGGCGCTTGTGGGAGAAGTAGATCGGCGGCAACGGGATCTTCTCGGTGTCGATGTACTGCCAGATGTCGAGCTCGGTCCAGTTCGAGAGAGGAAAGACGCGGAAGTGCTCGCCCGGCCGGTGCCTGGTGTTGAACAGGTTCCAGAGCTCGGGGCGCTGGGCGCGCGGGTCCCACTGCCCGAACTCGTCCCGGAGCGAGAAGACCCGCTCTTTCGCACGCGCCTTTTCCTCGTCACGACGGCCCCCGCCGAACACGGCGTCGTACTGGCCTTCTTCGAGGACCCTGAGCAGCGTGAAGGTCTGCAAGCGGTTACGAGTCGCTCCGGGGACGGGCTGCTCGTGGATGTCGCCGCGGTCGATGTCCTCTTGGACCGACCCGATCACGAGCCGAACCCCCTTCTCGGCGACCTGCTGGTCGCGGTACTCGATGACCTCGGGGAAGTTGTGCCCGGTGTCGACGTGGACGACTGGGAAGGGGATCTTCTGCGGCCAGCAAGCCTTCGCTGCGACGTGCAGGAGGACGGCGGAGTCCTTGCCGCCCGAGAACAGCAGCGAGGGGCGCTCGAACTCCGCGACCACCTCGCGAATTATGTGGATCGCCTCGGATTCGAGCGCGGCGAGGTGAGAGAGTCGGTACGTCATTGAACTATGACCATTCTAGTCAGGTTTACGAGGGCCTCCCTGAGAATAGCCCCGGCTACCAGGCTACTTCGGTGGCATCCTCAGGCCGCCATCCAGGCGGATCGTCTCGCCGTTCAGGTAGCCGTTCGCGGCGATCGCGCACACGAGCTCGGCGAACTCGGCTGGGTAGCCGAGGCGCTTGGGGAAGAGCACGCCGGCGCCGAGTGCCTGACGGGCCTCCTCCGGCAGGAGGCCGAGAAGCGGCGTGTCCATTAGCCCGGGAGCGATCGTGTTCACCCGGATCCCGGCGGGGGCGAGGTCACGGGCTGCGGGGACAGTCATGCCGACGATGCCACCCTTCGAGGCCGAATACGAGATCTGGCCGATCTGGCCCTCGAAGGCCGCGACAGACGCAGTGTTGACGATGACGCCGCGCTCGTTGTCGTCGAGCGGCTCCGTCTTTGCCATGGCGCCTGCAGCGAGCCGCATCACGTTGAACGTGCCGAGCAGGTTCACGTTCACCACGGTCTTGAAGGCGTTGAAGTCGTGCGGCTCGCCCTGGCGACCGATCGTGCGCTGCGCCCAGCCGATGCCGGCGCAGTTGACCGTGATGCGAAAGGCGCCCGCTCCCGCCGCCTGCTCCACAGCCAAGCCCACGGCCTCCTCGTCACCGACGTCGCCGGCGACATAGTTCGTGCCGCTCCCGAGCTCGCCGGCGAGCGCCTTCGCGCGTGCCTCGTCGCGGTCGAAGATCGTGCACACCGAGCCTTTGGCGGTGAGGGCTCTCACGGTTGCCTCGCCGAGTCCCGAGGCGCCCCCGGTCACGAGGGCTGACGTGTTGTTGATATCCATGTCAACAAGACTAGGAGACGTCAGCTCACCTGCCCAAATCAGACCCGGATGCTCCTAGGGGGCCGACGCCGATCGCTGAGTGCGCGCTGCCTCGGTTGCCAGGCCGTCGACCAGGTCGTTCATCGGGTTGCCCGAATGGCCCTTCACCCATGACAGGTCGATCTCGCCCGCACGCAGGTCGATGACCTGCTCGATGAGCGGGCGCCACAGATCCTGATTCGCGACCGGCTCGCCCTTGGCGTTCCGCCAGCCTTTCGCTCGCCACCCTGCCCACCAGCGATTCTTGAAGCAGTTGACCACATATGTGGAGTCGCTCACGATCGACAGGCGACCGGGATTGGACTCGACCGCCTGGATCACGGCCATCAGCTCCATGCGCTGATTAGTGGTCTGAGCTTCATGGCCGCTCTCGTAGCGATCTGCCGACTCGGCCCAGGCCCATCCACCAGGACCGGGGTTGTTCAGGCATGCGCCGTCGGTGAAGACGACGGTCGAGTCTTTGGATCCGGGCACGGTTGCTGACCCTACCTATTCGCCACCCGCCCGCGGTGCTAATGAGGACCCTGCGGCCGGACGGAGAGCGAGTAGGCGCGAGAATCGAGGCTGTGATCTTTGACGGATACTCGCACCAGGTCCCCGACATCGATCCGGAGGAGACGACGGAGTGGCTCGACTCTTTCGACTCCGTGGTCGAGGGGCGTGGGCGGGACCGGGCTCGTTTCTTGCTGTTGAAGCTGTTGGAGCGGGCGCGTGCCGCGCACGTGGGCGTGCCCGCGACCGTCTCGACGCCTTACGTCAACACGATCCCCCCCGATCAGGAGCCGTGGTTCCCCGGCGACGAGCACCTCGAGCGGCGGATCAGGGCTTACATCAGGTGGAACGCGGCCGTGATGGTCACGCGGGCGAACGCTCGTGATCCCGGCATCGGCGGACACCTGTCGACGTTCGCCAGCTCCGCTTCTCTCTACGAGGTCGGCTTCAACCACTTCTTCCGTGGCAAGGCGAACGGCCTTCCTGGTGACCAGGTCTTCTTCCAGGGGCACGCCTCGCCGGGCATCTATGCGAGAGCATTCGTCGAGGGGCGGCTCGACGAGGAACAGTTGGACAACTTCCGTTTCGAGACGGGTGGCAACGGGCTGTCGAGCTACCCGCACCCCCGCCTCATGCCGGAGTTCTGGGAGTACCCGACGGTCTCGATGGGGCTCGGCCCGCTCGCGGCGGTCTACCAAGCACGTTTCAACCGCTACCTGTTGAACCGCGAGATCGTCGACACCTCGGCCGCCCGCGTGTGGTGCTTCGTCGGCGACGGGGAGTTCGACGAGCCCGAGAGTGCCGCTGCGTTGCGCCTTGCGGCCCGCGAGGGACTCGACAACCTCGTGTTCGTCGTGAACTGCAACCTCCAGCGCCTCGACGGGCCGGTGCGCGGCAACGGCAAGATCATCCAGGAGCTCGAGGCATTGTTGCGGGGCTCGGGCTGGAACGTCATCAAGGTCATCTGGGGCCGCAAGTGGGACGAGCTCTTGGCGCGCGACGTCGACGGCGTGCTCGTCAACAAGATGAACACGACGCCCGACGGCGACTTCCAGAGCTTCTCGACCCAGTCCGGCGCGTACATCCGGGAGCACTTCTTCGGCCCTGACCCGCGCCTGCGCAAGATGGTGGAGCACCTCTCCGACCTCGAGCTGCAGCAGTTGCCACGAGGCGGCCACGACTACCGCAAGCTCTATGCCGCCTACAAGGCCGCCACGGAGCAGTCCGGGGCACCGGTCGCGATCCTCGCGAAGACGATCAAGGGCTGGACGCTCGGCCCCGAGATCGAGTCGCGCAACGCGACGCACCAGATCAAGAAGATGACCCGAGATCAGTTGCGGACGCTGCGCGACCGGCTCTACCTGCAGGCGGAGATCCCGGACGAGGCACTCGATGCCGAGCACCCGCCCTACTTCCGTCCGGCTGCGGACTCTCCCGAGAACGAGTACCTCGTCGCCCGCCTCGCCGCACTCGGCGGTTCCCTGCCGCACCGCGTCGTGCGGGGACAGGGCGTCTCAGGTCTCGGTGCACCGTCGCCGTCGGTGTTCGCCGAGTTCCTCGAGGGCTCGCGGGGGCAAGCAGTCTCGACCACGATGGCCTTTGCCCGCATGCTGCGCAGCATGCTGCGCGACCCGGTCATCGGGCGCCATGTCGTGCCGATAATCCCCGACGAGGGCCGCACGTTCGGTCTCGACGGGCTCTTCTCCGAGGTGAAGATCTACTCGGCTGACGGCCAGCGCTACACGTCGGTCGACGCCGGGCTCCTCCTCTCCTACGCCGAGGACCAGCAGGGCCAGATCCTCGAGGAAGGCATCACCGAGGCAGGCGCGATGGCCTCGTTCCAGGCGGCAGGGACGGCGTATGCCAACTGGTCGACGCCGATGATCCCGATCTTCCTCTTCTATTCGATGTTCGGCTTCCAGCGCATCGGCGACATGATCTGGCAGTCCGCTGACGCGCGTGCGAGGGGCTTCCTCCTCGGCTGCACCGCCGGCCGGACGACGATGAGCGGCGAGGGGCTGCAACACGAGGACGGGCACTCCCAGCTACTCGCGTCAGTCGTCCCGACCATTCGGGCGTTCGACCCGGCGTTCGCCTACGAGGTCGCCTTCATCATGGAGGACGGGCTGCAGCGGATGTACGGGCCCGATGCGGAGGACGTCATCTATTACCTCACGATGTACAACGAGAACTACGAGATGCCTGCGCTCTCCGCCGATGCCGCCGAGCGCGAGAGGGTGCGGGAGGGAGTTCTGGCGGGCGCTTATCGTTTCTTGCCGGCTCCGGCGCCAAAGCGCGGGGCTCGTGGTGGCGGCACCGGTGCGGGGCGTAAGGCGACGATCTTGTTCTCCGGCACTGCGTGGCAGGCGGCGACCGAGGCGCGTGACCTGCTGGCCGAGCGCTGGAACGTGTCGGCCGAGTGCTGGTCGGTCACGAGCTGGAAGCAGCTGCGCGAGGGCGCTCTCGAAGCCGAGCGCTGGAACCGCCTCCATCCCGGCGGTGAGCAGCGCGTGCCGTACGTCAGCCAGATGCTCGCGCAGACCTCCGGTCCGGTCGTGGCCGTGACGGACTACTTGAAGGCCGTGCCCGACCAGATCGCCCGCTTCGTGCCGGCGCGGTTCGTCCCACTTGGGACGGACGGGTTCGGCCGGTCCGACACGCGTGCAGCGCTGCGCCGCCACTTCGAAGTGGACGCCGCCCATGTCGCGCTCGCGGTTCTCGCCGGGCTGGCGGCGGACGGCGAGGCGAAAGAGGACGAGGTGGCAAAGGCGATCGAGGAGCTCGGCATCGATACAGAGGTAGTCGACCCGCTGCACGCGTAGGGTTGGCGGCCGTGCAGGTGCCAACCCTGTGATCTCCGTCGTCACTGCAACGAAGTCGATCGGCCTCGATGCCGGCCGGTGGCTCGCGGTGCTTCGCATAGGTCTCGGGCTGTGGTGGCTCGAGAGCTGGCGCCACAAGAACAAGAAGGCGTGGTTCTCCGAGGGCTCGGGGATCGCCTGGGCGCAGTCGGTCGCGGACAAGCACAAGTGGGCGTTCGTCCGCAACGGCTTCAACAAGGTCGTCAGCCCGCGCCCGAAGCTCATGGCGTACGTCGTCGTCTACTCCGAGCTCGCGATCGGGTTGGGTGTGACGCTCGGCTTCCTGACACCGATCGCGCTCGCCGGCGGGCTCGTCC
>JBKQLZ010000029.1:0-10757 GCA_052146895.1 Acidimicrobiales bacterium | reverse complement strand
GTCCAAGTCCAAGAAGAGCACGGCCAGGTGGTTCTCGGTGCGCTCGAGGCGCGCCGTCGCACGCTGTAGGCAGTCCTGGAAGAGCGCTTTGTTCGCGAGCCCCGTGAGGGAGTCGTGGAAGGCCTGGAACGACAGCTCGTTCTCGAGCCGCTTGCGGTCGGTCACGTCGCGAAAGCTCCAGACGCGCCCGACGACGGAGCCGTCCACTTGCTGAGCAATCGAGTAGCGCTCGAACACTCGATTGTCCTTGAATTCCAGGATGTCGTGGCTCTCCGCCTCGGGGTGGGCATACACCTCGCCGACCTTGGCGAGGAACTCGTCCGGCCGTACCAGCTGATCGGTGACGTATGCGAGCCCTGTGGCACTGTCGAGCGTGTCGATTATCGAGTCAGGAAGGTGCCACATCTCGACGAAGCGCTGGTTGAAGCTGGTGATCGCACCGCTGTCGTCGACGACGAGGATCCCGTCCGCGGTCGAGTTGAGCGTTGCCGTCAACAGCGACAACGTCTTGCGCAGCTCGAGCTCGATGCTCGCTTGGGCGGTGACGTCATGCCCAGTGATGACGAACCCGCCGATCGTCGGGTCGTCGGTCAGGTTGACGAGCGTGAGCTCGAACGGAATGGGCTTCAAACCGCTTTGGCGCACCATCGCGAGGCGGACTGACACCGGATTAGTGGTGGAAGCTCCGGCGGTCGCGCTCAGCAGCGCCTGCGCGAGAGCGGGTCGGTCCTCCTCGCTGACAAGGTCTGCGAGTGGGTGCCCCTCGACGAGCTCCGGGTCGTGGCCCAGCACACGGCTGAGCGCTCCCGACGCGGACTCGACGACACCCTCCGGTGTCACGAGCATCGTCACTGCCGCAGCGCTGTGGACGAGCGATCGGAGGCGGGCCTCTCGGTTGCGGGCGAGCTCGAAGCGCCGGCGGTCGGTGAGGTCCCGCACCGTGAACAGCACGGCGCCCGGCTCGACCCACGGGACCGGTGTCCCGACGATCTCCGCGAGACGCCAGCCGATGGGCGTGCTCACGCGGATCTCGATCGGAACTCCGACCTCCTTGCTCTGAACTGTGACGAGCGACCGGAGTACGAGCTCGAGATCCTCGGGATGGACGAAATCGAGGCCGGACATTCCGACCGAGTCCGTGCGGGAACGCTCGAACATCAGCAGGGTCGCGCGGTTGGCCCACAGGACCCGGGCTTGCGAGTCGGTGACCATCACCCAGTCAGGGAGGCTGTCGAGCAACTGGGCCAAGACCTCGGAGTCGATGGCCCTCGCTTGTTCGTTGGGCTCGTCCAAGGTGCGCCCTCAGCGCGCGAAACTGCAGGCGGGACTCGTCCGAGGCGAGGCTACTGGGCCAGTTCCTGACACGACATGCGACACTACCGGAGCAACGGACGCCCAGACTTGGACAACGCTCAGGGCTCGGCGCGTTGAGCCGATGCGGCGGAATACAGGACTAGGCATCATCTCGTCCAGGAGGCTGGTCGGCGGGAAGCCCAAGGTGAGGGATCCGGCGTCACCGCCAGATCCCTCACTCAGGCCTTGCCCCTCGCCAGCTTTCTCGCAGCCGGTAGTGGAAGGACTAGCTGGCGGCAGACCGGGGGCCCCCCCTCGTGGGACCCCCGGAACCGCCACCGCAGGCACGGCATTGGCCCCCCGTGCCTGCGGAGCTGTTGGCGGGCGTGGCCCGCTGATCCGGACGCGCTCGACAAGTGTCGTGATGCGCGAGACGAGAGTGGAGGCGGTCAGTGGCTTCTCGAAGAAGTCGTCCGCACCCTTCGACCGGGCGGTGCGCTCCAGGTCCGGCTCGTTGAACGAAGTCATCACGGCGATCCCGATCTCTGGTTGCATGGAGCGTGTCTCGCTCACGAGCTCGAGGCCGCTGCGCCCGGGCAGGCGGAAGTCTGTCAGGAGCACCTGGTAGTCGCTGTCTGCGAGGAGGGCAACGGCCTGGTCTGCGTCGACTACCCACGAGGACTCGAAGCCCGCCCTCTCGAGGACTCGAGTCACGAATACCGCCGCCGACTCGTCGTCCTCGACTACGAGGACACGTCCTTGGTTCTCGTGCTCGTCTCTTGCTGCCACTGCGAGCTCCCATATCAATGGAGAACAGTGGTGAGGGGCCTGGCCCCCGCTCAGGCCCCATCACCTCTACAACGAAGCGGTCCAAACTCAAGCAACCACTCCGAAATCCCCGGAGCGCCCAGCCCTCGCTCAGGCGCTCCGGCTCAAGTGCCCCAGCCCCCGCTTAGGCACTTGACGATGAAGACCATGATGAGGCCCCCCGGTGAGGTTTAGGTGCGCGCGGGGTTGCAAGTCGGTTGCAGTTTGGCTGGCAATAGTTTCTCGTCAGTCAGCTGGACACTAACTATTCAGCCGGCTGGCGGCCTGTACCTGTACCCGAAACCGCGGACAGTCTCGATCGGATTATCAGGCCCGCTGTCCCAGCCGAGCTTGCGCCGGAGCCGAAGCATGGCGAACTTCACGCGATCCGGGCCAGTCGCCGTCGGGTCGCGCCAGGCGAGCTGTAACAACTGCTCCGGAGACAGGACCTGGCCGCGATGATCCATGAGCGTCTCGAGCAAACGGAATTCTGTTGGCGTGAGATCGACAGCTTTGCCGCCCGCGCGCACGACGTGCGCGCCGAAGTCGACCTCAACCCCGTGCACCATCACGAGCCGGCTCGGACGGGTCCGTACGCCCGGCTCGGGCCGCGGTGGCGCGGCGCGCTGCACCGCGGTCGCGTTGACGACGGCCGCCGTCCGCGTGGTGACGCGGCGCCGCAGCAGGGCCTCGACGCGGGCAACGAGCTCGGAATTGCCGAAGGGCTTGGTGAGGTAGTCGTCCGCGCCCGCGCGTAGTCCTCGTACCTTGTCCGACTCGGCGTCGAGAGCTGTCAACACGAGGATTGGCGCCGAGCTCATGTCTCGTAAGCGCTCGATGAGTGTCCAGCCGTCGAGTGTCGGCAGCCCGAGATCGAGGACCACGAGATCGGGTCGCTCCTCGTGAAAGCGGCGAAGGCCTTCGCGCCCGTCCGCCACTGACACGACGCGGTAGCCGGCGCGCTCAAGCAACGTGAGAACGACGTGCGCGATGTCAAGATCGTCTTCGATACTGAGGATTAAGGGCTTCGGTCGGTCAACCATCGTGGGGGCTAGGGGCCGCGTCAACGCTGTCGTTGTCCGGGCTCTCTATGGGCAAGGTTACCGAAGCGGTCGTGCCCCCGTTTTGCGCACTCCTCAACGTGATCGTCCCGCCGTGGAGATCGGTGATGGCGCGCGCCACGGGCAGGCCCAGCCCTGACCCCGGTATCCGTGAAGCCCGCGCGTTGCTCGCCCGGTAGAAGCGCTCGAACAACGAGTCCTGCTCCTTCGTCGGCACGCCGATCCCGTTGTCGATGACCTCGACGCGCCAGAGGCGGTCTCGCGGTGAAGCCGACACGAGCACCCGGCCGCCATTCGGGGTGAACTTGATCGCGTTGGACAGCAATACGTCTACGACCTGGGCAAGACGGTCCTGGTCCCCCGGGATCGTCGGCCCCTCGCCGACCTCGCTCTCGAGCGAGATCGACTTCGCTTCGGCCGTCGGCGCGAAGCTCGACACACACGAGTTGACGAGCGATGGCACGTCGACCACACCCCATTCGAGTGGCATGGCGCCCGTCTCGATCCGGTCGAGAAGGAGGAGGTCGTCGACGAGGCGGAGGAGACGGTCGGCGTTTCTCTGGATTATCTCGAGGAACTCGACCTGTTCCGCAGGATCATCCCGCCCGAGGCCATCGGTGAGCAGCTCGGCGAAACTCAAGATCGACGTGAGTGGCGTGCGCAGCTCGTGACTGATCTCCGCCAAGAACGCCGCCTTCACCTGATCGAGCTCGAGCAGCCGCTCGTTCTCGTGTCGCTGGCGCGAGACGAGGGACTCCCACTCGGTCTCGGCTTGGGCTTGGCCGGATACGTCCCGGAAGAGCCAGACGTGGCCGCGGTACTCGCCGTTCACGACGATCGGGAGATAGTCACGCTCGAGCACGCGGTTGTCCGGGAGCAAGAGGCGGTCTCCGACGATGGGCCGGCGCTCACGGAGGATCTCTGCGGTGCGCTCGGGATCCGTCGTCCATGTCGGGTCCCCGAAGCGGCGGAAGAACTCCGGCCCCATCTGGGCGATCGTCCGCCCGGTCAGCTGATCGGGAGAGGCCGGCACCTCGAAAAGGTTGACGAATGCGTCGTTCGTGAAGACGATCTCACGGTCATCGCCTTCGACGAGGACAGCGAGGTGCAGGCTCGAGACAAGGGTCGAGAGTCTCTCGTTCGCGTCGAGAAGCGCCAGCCGCGCCTTCCTCTGCTCGGTCACGTCATGGGAGATGATGAGGTAACCGTGGACCACGGGGTCGCCGACGAGATCCTCGACGGTGCTCTCGAGGTAGTGCCATGTCCCGTCCGCTCCGCGGACCCTGACCTCCACCAGCTCGTTTGAGATTCGCTCGCCTTCACGGAGCCGCCCGAGGTTGCGGGCCACATCTCGCAGGTCATCAGGGTGGACGAGGCTGAGGATCCCGTCGACAGGGTCGAAGTCCGACTGATAGCCGAGGAGCCTCCACGCAGCCGCGTTCGAGTACCGCCACGTCCCGTCGGCGTTGAGGACCGTGATGACCTCGGGCGATCGATCGAGAAGTGTGTCCACGAGCCGCGCGTCGGTACGGAGCATCATCGCGTTCGGCTCGTCGGCACTCACGACTATGCCGAGGTAGGAGGTGATCTTTCCCGCGCGTGACACGAGCGGCATGACGCGGGCATCGAGGGTGACGACCGCCCCATCGCCATCGCCGCCCTCGGCAGTCGTGACCACCCTCAGTTGCGACGTGCCCTCCGCCGGTATCCCGCCGGTGGGCAGATCGAGGCGGAGCGGACGCTCGCTGCGGGAGTGAACCTCGAGACCGAGCGCGTCTATCAGTCGTTGATTGACGTACCAGCAGGTCCCGTCAGCGTCAGCACCGAACACGCCAACCGGGACAAGCGTCGACAACGCGCCAAGCGCATGGCGGACGGCGTCTCGGTCTGTCATCGTGTCGACCTCCGGCGAAGGTGGTGCCTTTGGGCCGATCGCTGTCACCACTTGGATCGTACTGGTGGTCAGGACACGGGTACACCCACTGCCCGCCCGACGCTGCGCGATCCGATCCGATCCGACCACCAGGTGACGGTCGCGGCGACGACATCGTCGAACGGCGTAGGAGCTAGATCGAAGGTCGACTGCGCGAGGCCGGATTCCATCACGAAGGGGCGTTCGAACTGATAAAGGATCTCGCGGAGCTCTCGCAGCTCCGATGACACGAGTCCGAGTGCCGTGATCGCGCCGCCAGGGATGCGTCGGATGCGCGGTGCCGGGAGCGACGCAAACGCAGCGAACGCATCGATCATCTCGCGAGCCGAGCGTGCCGGCAGGCTCGGGACGTGCCACACCCGGCCCGGTGCGAGCGAGCTCGTGCCGAGCACCGCGAGCATCCGTGCGACGTCGGGGACGTATGTCCAGGTGTGAGGCACGTCCGGGTTGCCAACGACGCTGACGGACTTGCCAGCGAGCAAGCGGGGCAGGATCCGCTCACCGAGGTGGCCCTGGTCCGTGAAACCGGGCCCGACGAAGTCCGAGGCGCGGGCCTCGGTCACCTCCACCCGGCCGGCCTCGAACGCGGCCAGCGCCTCGCTCCACATCCGCGCCCGGACTTGGCCTTTCCGGCTGCGGGTCGACATCGGGTCGTCCTCGCTGAGCGGTTTCACGGGCGGTTCGTACATGTACAGGTTGCTCATGGTCACGAGCCGAGCACCAGTCCTCTCGGCCGCGGACAGCAAGCCAGACGCGATCGGAGGCCAGTCCTCCTCCCAGCGCGTGTAACGCGGGTTGGCGCAGTTGTAGATGGCAGCCGCGCCCGCTGCGACGCGGGCGATCGCCGTCGCGTCGCTCGCGTCTGCCGTGACGAGCTCGATCCCCGGCACGCCCGGGCCGCTGCCTCGCCGCGAGACGACGATGACGCGGCCACCCGATCGGGCCAGCTCGAGAGCCGTGGCCGATCCGATAGCCCCAGCCCCGATAACGACGTGAGTCGTGTCCATTGTTGGCGCCTCCTGTGCGGCTTCTGCCTTGCTCAATCCGAGAGCACTGTTCTTGACTCCATCCAGTGTTCACGGTAAGCGGGCTCTTGTCAAGAGCAGTGCGCGCATTTGATGCCGCCGTTCACGTAATCTGGCAGACTGGACCTATGAGCCAGAAAGGGATCGAGTCCGCCCCCGGGATCCGCGCCCGACTCCGGGCCGAGCTGACCGAGCAGATCCTCGCGACCGCACGCCGCCACCTCGCTGCCAGCGGGGCGGCCGCCCTCTCGCTGCGAGCCGTGGCCCGCGAGCTGCAGATGGCGCCGTCGGCGCTCTACCGCTACTTCCCGAGCCGGGACGACCTGCTGACGTCACTCATCATCGAGGCTTACGACGCGATCGGCGAAGCGGTCGAGGCCTCGTCGGCCTCCTTCCCACCGCGTGACATCGAGGCCCGCTTTCGAGCGGCGTGCAATGCGGTCCGCACCTTTGCGAAGGTCCGGCCGCACGAGTACTCGCTCATCTACGGCTCACCGGTCCCGGGCTACATGGCGCCGGAGGCGACCGTTCCTGCAGCCGCGCGGGTGCCGCTCGTGCTCGCCGGCCTGTTGAGAGAGGCGAGCGAGGCTGGCCTCCTCGAGCCCACGCCGGGAGCCACGGGTCCGCTCCCTCCCTCCACGCGGTCCGACCTCGAGGCGGTGATCGAGCTCGCCTTCCCAGACCTCGCACCGGAGGTCCTCGCGCGCGGCATCCTCGTCTGGGTCGAGCTCTTCGGTCTCGTCAGTTTCGAGCTCTACGGCCACCTGGTAGGCAGCGTGGAGGACACCGACGCGTTCTTCGGATGGTCAGTCGATTCGATGGCCCGCTACGTCGGGCTCGCTGCCGTCGCCGACTATCAGCACTGAGGGCGCGGGCGCAGCCGCCCGCTCGGTCGCATTGCGACCTGTCGCGAGGTAACAGCCGACGACGATCAGCAAGAAACCCAACGCAGTGCCCCACCCGAAGCTCTCCCCGAGCACGGACACCCCGAGCAGGACCGCCACCGCCGGGTTGACGTAAGTGATGACCGTCGCTCGTACCGGTCCCACCTCGGCGATGAGAGCGAAGAAGAGGACGAAACCGAGCGCGGTGCAGATGAGCGTCAGCCCGATCACGGAAGAGATGACGGAGGGCGAGAGGGCACGCGTCGGCACGGAGAACGCCGCGATCGGAGCGTAGATGACGGCGCAGATCGCAAGGCTGGCGGACATCACCCCGAGAGCGGGCAGGTCGGTCAGGTACCGGGAGAGGATCCACGGTCCGAGCGCGTACCCGATCGCCACGACGCCGATCGACAGGGCGGCCCAGAGGTCCGACACGCGCACGTCGAAGCCGACGAGGGCGGCGACACCGCCGAGACCGACGAGCACGCCGAGCAGCTGGCGGCGGTCGAGACGGTCGGCCGTGTGGGTAATTCGTGCGAGGAGGGCGCTGGCGAGAGGGACCGCAGCTACGAGCAGGCCAGAGAGCGAGCTGGACAGCTTCGTCTCGGCGTTGAACAGGAGCAACCAGGGGATCGAGACCTCGACGAGCGCAAACGCTATGAGCGCCTTCCAGCGGCGGATGACCCGCGACAGCTCGCCCCGGGCGAGTGCGATTGGCACGAGGAGGAGTGCGGCGGCACCGGTCCTCATCTCGACGAGCATCGGAGGCGATATCTCCCGCACGGCGATCTTGATGAGTAGGTAGGGGAGTCCCCAGATGACACCCATGGCCACGAACAGCAGCCACCCCTTCCGGCTCATGGCTCCATCCTTTCGGAACTTGGTGGCCCGTCGTGACGCTCTGACTGAAACGCGCCAGCGCCAGCTACCATCCGGCCGCGTGACAATGCGCGTCGAAGGACCCATGCTCGGTGTGCCGGCAATCGCCGTGCATGGCGGTGCCGGCGAGTTCGCCGCCGTCGAGAGCGAAGCAGCGGACGACGAGCACGGTGCGGCGTTGAAGGAGGTGCTGCGCCGGTCAGTCGATGCCGGCTGGGCGGTGCTCGACGCAGGCGGCGCCTCCTTCGACGCGGTAGTGGAAGCCGTCGCCGCGCTCGAGGACAGCGGGCGGTTCAACGCCGGCCGGGGGGCGGTGCCCACGCGAGAGGGAGCCGTCGAGCTCGATGCGGGCGTGATGGATGCGGAATCGGGTGCTTTCGGTGCGCTCTGTGCCGCGACCTTCCCGGCCAATCCCATCAGGGCGGCTCGGCTTCTGGCGGACCTCGGTGGCCTGCCGGACGGCCCAGTCCTGCTCGCCGGTCCCGGAGCAGACCAGTTCTGTGAGGAGCACGGGCTCGAGGCGATGCATCCCGAGTGGTTGCGAGGCGTGCCGCACGCTGACGACGCGCCGCCACCTGCGCCCGGCAGACCTGCCGGCCCGTCGCGGCTCTCCGACGAGGGCACAGTCGGCGCGGTAGCCGTGGACTCAGCGGGCCGGGTGGCGGCAGCCACCTCTACGGGCGGCCGTGCCGGCCAATGGCCCGGGCGCGTCGGTGACTCGCCGATTCCCGGCGCCGGTGTGCTCGCTCACCCGTCGGGAGTGGCGGTGTCGGCTACTGGCGCGGGGGAGACGTTTCTGGTGAGTGGGTTTGCGCACCGGATCGCATGGTCGCTCGAGGCCGGCGTTGACATCGGTCGAGCGGTGAAGGCTGCGCTGAAGGAGGTCGACCGGCTCGGCGGTTCCGGGGGATGCATCGTGATCACCTCGGGCGGTGCGCTCACGACGGCGATCTCGACGAGGGCGATGGCGCGGGCCTGGCGGGGTGCAAGGTGGAGCCCGACGGAGGCATGCATATTGTCGCTTCCTCCCCGGTACAGTCGTCGAGGACTCAGATAGGAGATGACAATCGAATGCCAGCACGTACCGGCGAGGCCGAATGGAAAGGTGACCTGATCGGTGGAGGTGGCGAGGTCAGCCTGGGGAGCGGGGCGTTCCACGGCGCTTACTCGTTCAAGAGCCGATTCGAGGACGAGAGCGGGAGTGCCGGCACGAATCCGGAGGAGCTGATAGCCGCCGCTCATGCCGCTTGCTACTCGATGGCGCTCTCGAACGGTCTGGCGAGCGGAGGCCACACGGCCGACCGCGTGCACACTGTTGCGACCGTGCACCTCGTGAAGTCCGATGCGGGCTTTGGGATCAGCAGGATCGATCTTCGGTGCGAAGCCGAGGTGCCCGGTCTCGACGCGGAGGCGTTCCAGCGCGAGGCCGAAGGGGCCAAGGCGAACTGCCCGGTGTCGAAGGCGCTCGCGGCAGTCGAGATCACGCTCGAGGCGACGCTCCTCTAAGCCGCCGTCTAGGGCGGCACTGTGGCGCTGCCGTGGCAAACGTCAGCTGCGTGGCACCTTCGACCAGGGGAGCTCCTTGTCCGTGCGGACGTCGCCGGGCAGGCCGAGGACCCGCTCGCCGAGAATGTTGCGCTGGATCTCGGAGGTACCACCCTCGATCGAGTTGGCCCGGGAACGGAGGAACATCTTGCGCGAGGAACCGGCTGGCCCGGTCAACCCAAGGTTCTCGCTGCGGCGCATCGTGTAGTCGAAGTCGACGAGCGCCGCCGGCCCGAGCAAATCGATACAAAGGTCGTAGATGCGCTTGTTGACCTCGGCGAACATGAGCTTGGCTATCGAGCCCTCGGGTCCAGGGTTGCCGGCGCGCCGATTGTTCGAGGCCCGCAGGTTCGTGAGCCGGAGAGCCTCTGCCTCGACCCAGATCCGCATGAGACGGTCCTTCACGACCGCGTTCGGGTCGGGGCACTCGTCACGGAAGATGCGGACCGCTTCAGCGATCGTGCCTGAGCCTCGGCCGGGGATACCCCCACCGCCACCGATCGAGGTGCGCTCGTTCATGAGCGTGCTCATCGAGACGCGCCAGCCGTCGCCGACGTCGCCCACCCGGTCAGAGTCGGGAACGCGCACGTCGGTCAGGTAGACCTCGTTGAACTCGGCCTCACCGGTCATCTGGCGGAGCGGACGGACCTCGACTCCGGGAGCGTGCATGTCGAGCGCGAAATAGGTGAGGCCCTTGTGCTTGGGTTGCTCGGGGTCGCTTCTCGCCACGAGCATGCCCCGGTCCGCCAAGTGGGCGAGGGTGTTCCAGACTTTCTGGCCGCTGATCACCCACTCGTCACCGTCCCGTGTCGCCCGTGTGGCGAGACTGGCCAGGTCCGATCCGGAGCCGGGCTCCGAGAAGAGCTGGCACCAGGAGTCCTCCCCGCTGTACATGCGCGGGAGGAGGCGGTCCCGGATCTCGTCGGTGCCGTGAGTCACGACGGTGGGTCCGGCCATTGCCAGCCCGAAGAACTCGAGGAAACCGTGGGACTTGGCACCGGCGGCGTGCACCCGCCGGTCGATCTCGCGCTGGTGGACGGGCGGGAGCCCCAGCCCGCCGTAGCCCACGGGAAAGTGGACCCAGGCAAGGCCGAGCTCGTACTGGCGGCGGCGGAACTCGACCGGGTCGGTCGAGCTGGGGTCGGCTTCGGCCAGCAGCTGGTCGATGTGCTCGTTGACGATGGTTGCGGCGTCGGCCACGGCTGCCTCCAGCTCGGTCTGCGATCTTAGGTTTCGAGAAATGCCGCAGCCTTCATCTGTGCTTCCCCTGCCAGATAGACGTTCTTGGCGACCCAGTCCCAATACTGATCGGAGGTAATGTCGGCCCGTT
>JBKQLZ010000028.1:0-9859 GCA_052146895.1 Acidimicrobiales bacterium | reverse complement strand
GTCTGTTCGGCTCCAGCGACTATGTGCGCGGCAGCGATGTGAACTGGCCAGCCCTCGCAGAGCGAAGGCACGGCCCACTGATCAGTGTTGAGGCTGGCCAGCGTGTCAGCCACCGCGGCCCGCTCAGCGTGGATGAGCTTCCAGGTATCAGCGTCGTTCTTAGCCATCGCAGCCTCCGTTCGGACAGCTCTGAGTGTCGCTTGCCACAACTACGACGAACGGGTGACCCCGCTATCGACAGTTCACGGCAGGACCAGTCGCTCTAGCTCTTCGGGAAGCCGGACTCGGTGATGGCGTTGAGCGGAGTGAACGCACCGCTGTTGCAGCTGCTCGCCGTGGCCGTTCCCTTCTGGGTCAAGAAGAAGTAGGTCCCGGGCGAGCCAGCACCGAATTCCGTGAGCGCGTCGCCGGAGGTCTGCGCGGTCTTCACGTCGATGATCCCCCAGCAGTCCATCGTTCCTGGCGAGAAGGCTTCGAGCACGAGCACGCTGCCGACCGGGGTGGCCGTTCCAGCAACGTGGACGCTGATCACGTTCGCTGCGGTGGAAGGCAGGCTGTTCACGACCTCGAGGCCAGTGTCCACCTGCGTCAAGGTCGAGACTCCCTGCCCGAACGTCAGTATCTCCGAGAAGGTTTGGCCTGACTCCGTGTAGACAGCATCCGAGCCGGTCAGGGCGGTCGACAGGTTCGCCTGGACCGCGGTGTTGTTGGCGGTCTTCGTCACCGACAAGAACGTCGGGATTGCGATCGCGAGCAGGATTCCGATGATGAGAAGGACCACCAGCAGCTCGATGAGGGTGAAGCCCTCGTCGCCAGGTAGCTCCCCACGTCTTTGCCGCAGTGCGCGGTTTACTTGGAGCACGGGGCTCTCCTTATGAAATGGCACTTATGAATGCCGCATGAACAGGCAATAATGAATGCCGGCACCCGCTTATAGAGGCCCTCGCGCTACTGGACAAGCCGTCGGAATCGCCAGCGGCAGTGAGGATACCGCAAGCACTAATAGTGGTCAAGCAACCACGAACAGTGAGCACTGACGATCGCATGAAAACGAATCGAGACTAGGGTCGCCGCCTGTGGAGGGCGACGACAGCGGCGTGCTCGCGCGCGCGACCGGGCTGGTCGACCCGCTAGTCGAGCAAGAGGACGCCGTCCGCCCCGCCAGCCGGTTGCGCTGGGCAATTCCCCTCACCGTAGGCCTCGTCTACGCCGCGATCGCAGTAGCGGCTTACTGGCCGACACTTCCGCTCGACAATTCCCACACCCAGATCTGCACGTGTGCCGACACCTCCCAAGAAGTCTGGTTCCTCGCCTGGGTCCCCTTTGCCCTCAGCCATGGCCATTCGCTCTTCTTCTCCAACTGGATCCTGTACCCCTCGGGCGTGAACCTCGCCGACAACACGTCGATGACTCTGCTCGGGGTGATCGCGTCACCTATCACGCTCTTACTCGGACCAGTGGCCGCGTACAACCTCGTGCTCCGGGCGGGCTTTGTGCTGGCGGGCCTCGCGATGTTCTTCACGGTCCGGCGTTTCGTGGCCTGGTGGCCGGCCGCGTTCATCGCCGGACTGCTGTATGGGTTCTCGCCGTACATGATCGGCCAGGGAGAGTCGCACGAGTTCCTCGTCTTCACGGCCATCCCTCCTCTCGTGATCGGGATCGTGCACGACATGTTCGTCACGCGGCGGCGCACGACCCTTAGAAACGGCCTATATCTCGGCCTCCTCTTCGCCGCCCAGTACCTGATCTCCTCGGAGATCTTTCTCATGATGGCGCTCCTGACCTGCACCGGCGTCATCTTGTCTCTGCTCTACCGGAGCTCACGCGTGCGGGAATGCCTTGTTTACCTTGGCAAATCGGCCGGCTACGCGGTCGTCGCGTGCGCCGTCGTGCTGGCGTACCCGGTGTGGTTCTTCCTCGACGGGACGCAGCACGTGAGCGGGCCGCCGCACCCGACGAGCAATCTGCTCGCGTTTCGTGGGGATCTCGTCGGCGCGCTCGTGCCGACTCCGCTCATGCAATTCGGCACCGCCAGCTTGTTCAACCTGGGTACGCGCCTCACTTCGGGCAACGTCCTCGAGAACGGCCTGTATCTCGGGCTTCCCCTCGTCATGCTCACTATCGGTCTGCTCATCGCTTACAGGCGTGTCCCCTTGATCGCGGTCTGCGGCGTGCTGGCGATCCTCTCTTATGCGCTCTCGCTCGGGCCCCGTGTCGTCGTGGGGGCCAAATACACCTCTATACCTGGGCCTTTCGCTGTCCTCGCGCACCTTCCTCTGCTGCAGGACGTGGAGACAGCCCGTTTCAGCTTGTTCACCGTGCTGTTCGTCGCCGTCATCCTCGGTATCGGCCTCGACCGCTTGCTGGTGGCGGGAAGCAAGGCTGTCACTACGAAGAGGGTGCGCGCCGTTCTCGTCGCGAGCCTGGCAGTCGTCGTTCTCGTACCGCTCGTCCCGAGGTTGCCGTACCCAGTAGGGCCGCCCGCGATTCCGCCATTCTTCACGAGCGCGGCGGTGAACCAGATCCCAGCGGGGAGTGTCGTCGCCACCTATCCGTACCCGGTGGAGAAGTACAACGAGGCCCTTGCTTGGCAGGCCGTCGCCGGCATGCACTTCCGGATCCTCGGCGGCACAACCTTCTTCTTGCCCGGTAAGGACAAGCACTCTTTCGAGGACTCGTTCCCTCCGCCCGCGCTGCACCCGAGCGGGATCGAACAGGTCTTCGAGGATGCACTGCTTGGCCCGGCGCGCTTCCACAGGACGGTCCCACCGAGCCGCCCGATCATGGAGCAGGCGATCCAGGCCGATATCGCCGTCTACAAGATCCGGACGATCATCATCGACCCGTCGTACCGCAACTCCTTGTGGGCAGCGAACTACGTGACAGCCGCGGTAGGGAGCCCACCGATACTGCTTCGCGGCGTTCTCGTGTGGTTCGCGCTTTCCCCCAAGCACTTCCCGACGATCCTGGTGGCACCTGCATCCTCCCCCTGAGACGGCGACATTGACCTGGCGCGACCCGGTTCTTACACTCGACCCATGAGGGGGAAGTCCGAAGGGCGCGGTCCGAACCTTCTTTCGTCGCGATCCCTGGCGGCGGTGTGCGCGGTACTCGCGCTGTTGCTCGCCCTGATAGCGGCTGAGCCACTCGCCGGAGCAGCGCCAGGAACCACGGCTTCCTGCGCGAGTCTGCCGTACTTGAACGGCTTCGACGTGAGCAGCTTCTCGGGGACAATCACCTGGTCTGACGTGACGTGTGAGGACTTCGTCTACGCGCGGGCTACCCAGGGAACCTCGTTCGACGACCCGGACTTCACCGCATACCGCGCAGGTGCGCTCGGCGCTCACATTCCCTTCGGTGCCTACGACTTCTTCGAGCCCGATGAATCGGGCACCACCCAGGCAAGCTTCTTCCTGGACGAGTACACACCGCGACCCGGTGATCTGCCTCCCGTCCTCGACGTGGAAGTGACCGACGGCGAGAACGCTTCCACCATCATCACGGGAATAAGCGATTGGGTGAGCACCATCGAGTCGGCAACGGGCATGGTGCCCATGATCTACCTGGCTCCGGATTTCTGGACATCCGATGTCGGCGACACCTCGCAGTTCACCGCTGACCTGTTGTGGGATGCCGACGTTTCCGGCGTCGAGGTGCCCACCGTTCCGGCCTCGAACTGGGGAGGCAATGGCTGGACACTGTGGCAGTACTCCCTCAGCGGCACCGTCACCGGCGTGTCGGGCAGTGCGGGGGCCACAGACCTCGATTACTACTCCGGGGGGAGCATTACCGGTCTCGAGTCCTCGGCCGCGACGACCGTGACGATCCCGTCAGTGACATCGAGCGCGGTCGTCGGGCAGCCGATCACGATTCACGTGCAGGTCTCCGGCTCCTTCACCGGCACCGACGTGCCCGCGCCGTCCGGAACGGTGACCGTCTCTGACGGCACGCGGACCTGCCCTGCGGTGCTATCTGGCTCCGGGGGCGTCGCCACGGGCTCGTGCACAATCAGCGAGGAGGCGGCTGGGCCGTACTCCCTCACCGCCCACTACCCGGGAGATTCGGACTGGGATTCGTCCTCGACTGCGAGCTCCACGCCCGTAAGCGTCGGCAAGGCGACGACCACGACCGCGATCAAGCTCTCGACGGACTCGGTCATCTATGGCGACGAGAACGCTGAGCACGTCACGGCAACGGTCTCGCCTGAGTTCGCCGGATCGGACCCGACCGGGACGGTGACGGTGACAGAGTCGAAGACGACGCTCTGCCAGATCACACTCGCTTCCGGCACCGGCTCGTGCTCGCCGAAAGGGACCGCCATTCCATCGGGCAGCTTCAGAGTTGTGGCGAGCTACGCGGGCAGCAGCAACTTCGACGCGTCGGCATCGCCGACCGACAAGCTCACGATCGGCAAGGCGACTACGAAGACGACCCTGAAACTCTCAGCGTCGTCGACCACCTACGGCAAGGAGCAAGCCGAGAAGCTCTCGGTGACTGTCTCACCGCAGTTCGCCGGCTCCGTCCCGAGCCGTACCGTCACGATCAAGGAGTCCTCGACAACGCTTTGCAAGATCACGCTGAAGTCAGGCAAGGGATCGTGCTCGTTGAGCTCGAAAGCTCTCAATGCCGGGCGGTACTCACTCATCGCCACATACGGAGCCAGCGCTGACTTCGAGGGCTCTGAGTCGGCCAAACAGACCCTGACAGTCAAGTCGTGACACCCTAGAGGAGAGACAAATGCCCCTGTTTGGAAGAACTTCCGATACGCAGAGCTCGACCTGGGAGCCCGAGGCTGCGGCAGGGCGCCTCGCCCATACCGCCGGCGCCGACGCCACCGGCCCGTTCACGTCTGACCTGTCGGTGTCAGAGTACGTCTTGCTCGGCGAAGCCTCCTTCGAACCGCTGGGCTTCGTGATCGGCTCGTCGATCTACCACATCGGCCTTCAAGTAGCCCGCTGGTCGCAGAACATGGAACTGGAGGTGCTCACCCAGGCGATGTACAACGCCCGCGAGCTCGCGATCAGCCGGATGCAGGCAGAGGCCGAGCATCTCAAGGCTGACGGGATCGTTGGCGTCGAGCTCCGGATGCAGCAATACGTCTGGGGTCAAGAGGTCCTCGAGTTCATCGCCACGGGCACGGCGGTCCGCTCCATCGGGAGCGGGGGGGCGCACCGCGCGCCGGACGGGCACCCGTTCACCTCCGATCTCTCAGTTCAGGACTTCTTCCGCCTGCTCGCTGCCGGCTCGGTGCCGGTCGCGTTCGTTCTCGGCACGTGCGTCTACCACATCGCCCACCAATCGGCGATGCAGTCGCTCCGTCAGGCTGGCCAGAACCAGGAGATGGTCACGTTCACCCAAGGCATATACGAGGCTCGGGAGCTCTCCCTGTCTCGCATGCAGGCAGAGGCCACGCAAGCGCAGGCCTCCGGCATCGTCGGCGTCACCGTCGGCGTCTACAACCACGTATGGGGCGAGCACGCGACCGAGTTCCTCGCGACGGGAACGGCGATCCGCCAGCTCTCGGACGAGCACCGGCTGGCGGACACCTCCCCCAAGCCGACGTTCACTCTCACGCTCGACCGCTGACGAGGCGAGCCCGCGCGCTTCCTAGCATGCAGGTCGTCCGCGCAAACGAATCAGAGAGGGACGCCCATGAGTGTGGCGGTCGTCGTAGGGAACCCCAAACCCGCCTCCCGGACTCGCGATGCTGCGACTCGGATCGCCACCCGGCTCGGCGGGACGGCGCCCGAAGTGGTGATCGACCTGGTCACGCTCGGCGGCAAGCTCATCGGCCCGGGTGACCCGGACGTTGCCGAGGCACTCCACGCAGTCCGCGGATCGCAAGCCGTCGTGTTCGCGTCACCGACCTACAAGGCGAGCTACACCGGCCTGCTCAAGCTGTTCCTCGATCAATTCCCCTCAGGCGGTCTCGCCGGCATAGTGGCGCTCCCCCTCATGCTGGGCGGCGCGTGGCAGCACGCGCTCGCGCCAGAGGTCTTCCTCAAGCCGGTGCTCGTCGAGCTTGGTGCGACCTGCCCGGTACGCGGGCTGTACCTGCTCGACTCTGACTACGAGGCGCCGGAGGGCCTTGGCGAGTGGATCGAGGAAGCCCGTCGGTGGCTGTGAGCCCCACTGCTGTGGCGCCAGAATCCTGACCGATATGATCGGATTACTAGCAAATCACGGAAACTGATACATGCCGGCTGACACCTCGCCAATTCATCTCGCAGTGGCGCTCGACGGGGCGGGCTGGCACCCTGCCGCGTGGCGGGAGCCAGACGCCAGACCAGCCGAGCTCTTCACTGCCTCCTACTGGGTGGACCTCGCACAGCGAGCAGAGCGCGGTCTGCTCGACTTCGTCACGATCGAGGACTCGCTCGCCCTGCAGCCGGTCTTCGGAAGCGGGTCCGACAGGCGCACCGACCTCGTCAAGGGTCGGCTCGATGCCGTGCTGATCGCCGCTCGGGTGGCACCGGTGACGAAGCACTTGGGGCTTGTCCCGAGCGTGACCGTCACCCACACCGAGCCCTTCCACGTCTCGAAAGCGATAGCGACCCTCGACTACGTCAGCACAGGTCGCGCCGGCGTCAGGGTCCAGGTCTCAGGGCGGGCGCACGAGGCAGCCCACTTCGGCCGGCGTGAGTTCCCTCAGAGCCTTTACCGGGACCGAGGGTCGGCCGAGGCCACTGCAGTGACGATCGAGTTGTTCGAGGAGGCGTCCGACTATGTGCAGGTGCTACGACGACTGTGGGACAGCTGGGAGGACGACGCCGAGATCCGCGACACCGCCACCGGTCGCTTCGTGGACCGGCAGAAGCTTCACTACATCGACTTCGAGGGTCGCTGGTTCAGCGTGAAGGGGCCCTCGATCACCCAACGCCCCCCGCAGGGCCAGCCGCTCGTGACGGCGCTCGCGCACTCGGAGTTGCCCTACCGTTTCGCCGCTTCGCACGCCGACGTCGTGTACGTCACTCCGCACGATCGTGACCAGGCGCGAGGGATCCTGGCCGAGGTTCGCGAGGCGCAAGCTGCTGCCGGACGCGACCCTGAGGAGGTTCTCGTGTTCGCGGACCTCGTCGTCTTGCTTGACGAGAGCGCTGCAAGGGCGGCTGAGCGCAAGGCCAGGCTCGACGAGCTCGACGGTCGCGAGTACCGCAGCGACGCGGAGGTGTTCGTCGGCACACCTCGGGACCTGGCCGACTTGCTCGCGAGCTGGCACGAGGCCGGAGTGGCCGGCTACAGGCTGCGGCCCGCCGGAATCCCGCACGATCTCGCCGCCATCACCGATGCGGTCGTGCCCGAGCTTCAGGCACGGGGGCTGTTCCGTCGCACCTACGAGGACGCCTCCCTCCGCGGCCGACTCGGGCTCCCCCGCCCCGCCAACCGTTACGCCGTCGCTTGAGCCACGAGGAAAGCCGATGAGCCCGCCCCGCAAGCAGATGCACCTCGGAGCCCACTTCCCTGGCGTGAACAACACGACGGTGTGGAGCGACCCGCGGTCAGGCAGCCACATCGAGTTCGGCTCCTTCGTGCACCTCGCCCAAAGTGCCGAGCGCGCCAAGTTCGACTTCTTCTTCCTCGCAGAGGGCCTGCGGCTGCGCGAGCAGGGTGGTCAGATCTACGACCTCGACGTGGTCGGCCGGCCCGACACTTTCACGGTTCTGGCTGCGCTCGCAGCCGTCACGGAGCGGCTCGGCCTGGCCGGGACGATCAACTCCACCTTCAACGAGCCGTACGAGGTCGCGCGACAGTTCGCGAGCCTCGATCACCTCTCCGACGGCCGCGCGGCGTGGAACGTGGTCACCTCCTGGGACGCCTTCACAGGAGAGAACTTCCGGCGCGGGGGCTTCCTTGCGCAAGAGGAGCGCTACGCGAGGGCGAGCCAGTTCATGCGCACGGCCTGGGAGCTGTTCGACTCCTGGCGAGGCGACGAGATAGTGGCTGACAAGGCGACGGGCGAGTACCTCGCGAACGCGGACGCCGGGGTGTTCGAGCACCACGACGACTACTTCGACATCGCCGGACGCTTCAACGTCCCCCGCAGCCCGCAGGGCCGGCCCGTGATCTTCCAGGCAGGCGACTCCGACGAAGGGCGCGAGTTCGCCGCCGAGACCGCTGACGCGATCTTCACAAGGCACTCGACGCTCGAGGCCGGCAAGGCCTTCTACGCCGATGTGAAAGGACGCCTCGCCCGTTACGGAAGGCATTCGAACCAGCTCGTCGTCTTGCCCGCAGCCACCTTCATCCTCGCCGATACCGACGACGAGGCGCAGGAGCTTGCCCGTGCCGTGCGACTCCAGCAGGTGAGCGGGCAGACAGCGATCAAGCTGCTCGAGCAGCTTTGGAATTGCGATCTCTCCTCTTACGATCCCGACGGACCGCTGCCGGAGATCGACCCAGTCGTCGGCGAGAACACGATCGCTCGCGGCAGGGCAAGCGTCCACATGTACAAAGATCCCCTGGGGACGGCAGCGAAGTGGCGAGAGATCGCGGCGGCAAAGCGCCTCTCGCTCCGCCAGCTCATCATCGAGGTCACCGGCCGCCAGTCGTTCATCGGATCGGCCGAGACGATCGCCGCGACGATGACGCGCTTCGTCGAAGAGGACGCGAGCGACGGCTTCATCCTGGTGCCGCACATCACGCCAGGAGGTCTCGACAAGTTTGCCGACAAGGTCGTCCCGCTCCTACAAGAACGGGGCGTGTTCCGCGCCGAGTACGAGGGCGAGACTCTGCGCGAGCACCTGGGGATCGGTGAGCTCACGTCGGCCGACCGGGTCGCACAGGGGGCGTCGTGACGTCGACCGTGCCGTTGTCGGTGCTCGACCTCGTGCCGATCTCGTCCGGTTCGACAGCATCCGAGGCACTCGCCAACAGCATCGACCTCACCTGCCACGCCGAGCGGCTCGGCTACAAGCGCTACTGGTTCGCCGAGCATCACCTCAACCCCGGTGTCGCAAGCAGCTCACCTTCCATGGTCATCGCTTTGGCGGCGTCGGCGACGTCCAAGATCCGGCTCGGGTCGGGAGGCATGCAGCTCGGGCACCGCACCGGTTTGTCGGTGGTGGAGGAATTCGGATTGCTCAGTCTCCGGTATCCGGGTCGCCTCGACCTGGGTATGGGACGCTCCGGCCGGCGTCCGCGTCGCGATCCGACCGCCTCGCGTCCGGCACCCGAGAGTCGTGAGCTTGTTGTGACACCGGCCGTTGTGGACGGCATGACCGCCAACGGCGTGCGCGTGCCGAAGCAATTCCCGATCGAGAGGATGCTCCGCTCGCCACGCGTCGGATTGCAGCGGGCGCTGCTCCAGCAGCCTAACGCCGAGTCACAGGAGTACGGCGAGCAGATCGAGGAGATACTCGGGCTGCTGAGCGGCGAGTACCGATCATCCGAAGGGCTCGAAGCCCACGCCGTACCGGGCGAGAAGTCGGGCGTCGAGGTCTGGATCCTCGGCAGCAGCGGAGGCCAGAGCGCGCAGGTTGCTGGGAGGAACTCGCTGCGGTTCGTGGCGAGTTATCACATCAGCCCTGCGACCGCGCTCGACGCGGTGGCGGGATACCGGGCGGCGTTCCAACCGTCAGCAGAGCTCGAGCGTCCCTACGTGGCGGTGTCGGCCGACGTCGTCGTGGGCGAAGACGAGGAGTCCGCCCGCGAGCACGCAGACGCATACGCGGTCTGGGTGCTGAGCATCCGAAAGGGGGACGGTGCAATCGAGTTCCCGAGCCCTGAAGAGACGCGAGCCCACGTCTGGACCGACGAGGACCGCGAGCTCGTGGCCGACCGTACCGAGACCCAGTTCGTCGGGTCGCCCGATCACGTCGCCGATCAGCTTCACCGGCTGCAGGAAGTGACCGGCGCCGAC
>JBKQLZ010000027.1:0-3086 GCA_052146895.1 Acidimicrobiales bacterium | reverse complement strand
AACCCCGCCCGCGAAACACGAAGAGCCCTTACCCGGGGCCAGTCCCGTCGCTGAGGGGCGAGCGGCAACAACAGCCAGCTGCCGGCGCCGAAGCTGGGGGTGCTTGACGACCGAACGACCGAAGCTCGCACGCAACGAGCTCAGCAGTCCGGCGCCGGCCGAGCACCCCCACGGCCGAGCGGCTCGATCACCTGCCCCCCCGGGGTTCGACGCTTCAACTGGCCCCACCCGCGGCCATCGGTTCTCCCCACGGGCGGCCACTGCTTCTCCCCACCGCTCGGCGACAGGCATGCCCACGGCTGGACGTTCGGCCAGCGGGGCGGTAGAATGACGTTATGGCTGCGGTAGCTCCATCGCTTACTATTCACCGCCTCGATGTCGACGCCTACGATCATATGGTCGCTTCCGGTGCCTTGGAGGGCCAGCCGGTCGAACTGCTGGAAGGGCTGCTGGTCGAGGTGATGAGTCCCCAGAGCCCAGCCCACGCGGCGGTGATCGAAGAGCTCGAGCGCCACTTGGCGAGCGCAAAGGCGCGGTTGCGGACGCAGCTGCCGCTGAAGGTCCCTCCGGACGCCGAGCCGGAGCCTGACCTGGCCCTGGTCGCGGAGAAGCCTCCCCCCGGACAGCATCCGCGCACCGCTCTGCTGGCGGTCGAGGTGGCCGTGACATCGCACGAGGCCGACCGCGGCCTCAAGGCCGAGCTGTATGCGAGGGCCGGCGTGCCGACCTACTGGCTCGTCGATGTGCCCGGCAAGGCCGTCGAGGTCCGCACCGATCCCGGCCCAGACGGGTACCGCGGCCTTGAGGTCTACGGACTGGACGGGGCTGTTCCATGTCCCGTGGAGGGAGTGGCCGATCTGGATGTCGGCGCGCTCCTGAATGACCTCGGCACTGAGTAGCCGTCGGCGCTCGCGCCTTGACCGCAGACGGCCGCAAGCGTCGCCCAGCAGCTGACTCCCCGCGCCCAACTGATCGAGCGCGATCTGCTGCGCGCCGCATAAAGGCTCGTTCGACCAGGGGCCGTCGTGGCCGCGGACTACGATCTCCTTCGTGGATAATCAGCGATCTGAGCCACGCGAGCGTCGCCGCTGGCTGCGCTTCCTCGACTTTGTCCTTACGGATGAGATCCGCGAGGCTGGCGCGCTCTCCCGCGAGGAACTGATGAAGATGTCGGCTCGGCCACCGTTTACGTCCGCGCGGCGCGCGGCGCGCTTAGCTTCTTCCCCGAGCTCTCATTGCCGGAGAACTTCGACGAGATACAACTGGAGGGATGGACCCACCGGCTCCCCACCCCAAGACTGCAAACGCTTGTATCGAGGGGGGTCGAGGAAGCGCTGGGACAGTCCTCCCGCGTCTCCTCGGTCCATAGCTAGCTCCTTTCGTAGGTTCGTCGGCCTCGCCGACGTTATACCCGGTCGCGGCTCAATTTCAGCGTGCTGCGGCGCAGGTCCATTCGGCGACCGCTGTGCCCGGTCGCTCCAAGCACGCCCGTGCCGACAATCACCGATTCGTGAGGCGAGCTCGCCGATTTTCCCGTGAGGGTGTTGTTGAGGTAGCGGATCTCGAATTCGTCCGCCGAGGCACAGAGTCTGAAGAGCCCGGTGGACAGCGTGTGCACTGTTTCGCCCCGCTTGACGTCGCGATTTATCCCCCAGCTGCTCGGTCGAGCGTTCTTGCAGTGAGAACCCGCTTCCACGGAATATTCAGAGCCGGCATTCGTGACCACATACGGCGCCTTGAAGGAGACCTCGGCCCGGTAACAAGGGTTGAGCAGGAACGCCCTGCTGCAGCTAGCGGGAGACTGGAGCACAGTCATTACGTGTACCGGTTGATGCAGGCTGCGGGTCGGTGCGAAGCGGCTTTCGGGTGTCGGGCGGGGCCTCGGGCAGCGTTTGCTCATCTGTGTTCCCCTGCTGACCGAGCAGGTGAGCGGACCGAAGCGATAAGTGATGGCAACCACTTCGCCCGTTGGCTCCATCGAGGTGTTGCGGCCCGTGCTGTACCCGATGAAACTGCCGCCGCCAAAGGACAGATGAGCGTGGTGGCTGGCCATCTCGATGATCAGATAGGCGCCCGTCCCTTCACTGACCGAACGGGTTTGCAGTCCCGTCTTTGTGCGATAAGTGATGCTGAGGGCATGCGGGCCGAGCAGGCCAAAAGAGATCGATCGTAGATGCCGTTCCTGCGGCTCTACCTTCAGGAGTTCTTGGTTGATCGGCGCTGCACTGCGCTCTTGGTCTTGGAAGCTCGAGCTCGTCGTCTGCCCAGCGAGAATGCACGTGGTGTCCGCGTCCTCGCTGTAGCTGGGAAGAATCGCCGGCGAGATGGGGTGGAAGCGCCCGTCGTCGTGGAAGGAACCGTCGATGCCGAGCTCCCCAAGCTGTTCGCCCTGCACGCGGCCGACCTGCAGGCAGAGCTCTCCTCGTGTTGTGTGCACGAGGCGCATTCCCCAGGGTGGCCCGCCTTCAGGATCGATCGCTCGCAGCGAGAGCAGACGTGAGCCGCCTGCGGCGGGGATGCCTAAGGCCGTGTTGGCCTCGAGTGGCGGCCCCTCCCGCTTCACGGGACTGCCGGTCAGCAGCCCGGCAGCGGCTATCGCGATGGCGCCACCTGCCAGAAGCAGGACAGCGGCGATCACCACCGCGTTCAGGCGGTGCGATCGCCATGCACGCTTGCTCGTTGCCGCGCGCCCGTTGCCCGCCTGCCTTTCGGCGGCGGCGATCAGCTTCTCGCCGAGGGCGACGTAGGGGTCTAGATCTGTCATGCGTTCTCCTTGATGCTTCTTCTGATGGCGGCCAAGCCACGCGAGACGCGCTTGCGAACGACCTGCTCGGAGCATCCGATGCGAACTGCGATCGCCGTGTATGGCTCCTCCTCGAGGACTCGTTCTTCGACTGCCTGGCGCTGCTCTGCCGGCAACTGCCACAGAGCCCGTTGCAGGTCGGACTCGCTGTCACGCTCGATCAACTCGAGCTGGGCATCCTGGACGAGCATGGGCTCCATCCCGAGGCGCCTGCGCGACTCGTCCAGGACACGCCCGCGACGGACCGCGTCGAGGAATATCTTTGTGCGCCTTCACCGCGACC
>JBKQLZ010000026.1:0-30642 GCA_052146895.1 Acidimicrobiales bacterium | reverse complement strand
CACGGTGCGGCCGGTACCCCGGACGAGGTGATCGCGGTTCTGCAGTCGTATGCGGCAGTCGGTGTATCGCGCGTCTACTTGCAGGTTCTCGACCTCTCCGACCTCGATCACCTGGCGTTCGTGGCCGAACACGTCATGCCTGCGGTTTAGGCGGCGAACGTTGGCGGCGGGCGGCCGGTGGGCCTGGTTCCCGACGCCGGGCTGTTATGGGACGATGACGTGACGTCCGGAGGTCTGGCCCGAAGGAGGCAGCATGCGTGTCGGAGTGCTCACAGGCGGCGGTGACTGCCCCGGGTTGAACGCGGCCATCCGGGCGGTGGTGCGGAAATGTGAGGTTGGCCACAGCGACGAGGTGATCGGCTACCTCGACGGATGGCGCGGCGTCATCGAGGGCGAGTCGGTTCCGGTCGACGTGGAGCGATGCCGCGGCATCCTCCCCCGTGGCGGCACGATTCTCGGCACGTCACGGACGAACCCGTTCAAGATCGAGGGCGCGACGGAGCGGGTGCTGTCCACGCTCGAGCGGGACGGCATCGACGCGCTCATAGCGATCGGCGGTGAGGACACTCTCGGCGTCGCGAACCGGCTCGGCTCGCTCGGCGCCAATGTGGTCGGTATCCCGAAGACGATCGATAACGACCTGTCGGCGACGGACGCGACGATCGGCTTCGACACCGCGGTGCAGATTGCGGCCGAGGCCCTCGATCGGCTCCACACGACGGCAGAGTCGCACAACAGGGTGATTGTCTGCGAGGTCATGGGCCGCCACGCCGGCTGGATCGCGACTTACGCCGGAATCGCCGGCGGCGCGACGGTCATCCTCGTGCCCGAGGAGCCGTTCGACATCGACTCCGTCTGCGCGTACCTCGAGCACCGCCATTCGACCGGGCGATTCGCATCGATCGTGGTGACAGCCGAAGGCGCCCTTCCGGCAGCGGGAACGATCTCGGTTGCCTCGCCTGAGCTCGATCAGTTCGGCCATCCGCGGCTCGGCGGCATTGGCAACACGGTGGCGGAGGAAGTCGAGCGCCGGACGGGCTTCGAATCCAGGGTCACGATTCTCGGGCATATCCAACGTGGTGGGACGCCGAGCGCGTTCGACCGTGTCCTCGCGACTCGATTCGGGACCGCGGCAGTAGACGCCGTTCACGACCAGGCGTTCGGCCAGATGGTCGCCCTCCACGGGCCGAAGATCGAGCGAGTGCCGATCGCCGAAGCAGTCGCGCAATTGAAGACCCTCGACAAGGACCTCTTCAAGTCCGTCGCCGAGGTGTTCTTCGGCTGAGAAGGAGCGGGCGGGGCCCCGGGGGCAGAGGGGCCGCCACCCGCCCCGCCGAAGGTACCAGCGCAGCGCCTCGAATGCCGAGCGACCCCTCCAGGCCTGGCCGTCGGGGTGGGGCCAGGAGAAATTGCGAATCGCGTCCCACGCGTCGCGAATCTGCAACGCCTGGCGCACAATGTGTCGAATCGGGCCGGCCGTCGGCCGGCCTAGCTCCCGGCCGCGCTCGCCTTTGCCTCGAACGAGCGGATCTGCTCGGCCACCACCTGCACGAGATTGCCGAGGGAGATGTTGACGTCGTAGATGTGCAAGCCCCACTGCGGCCCGAGCGTCTGGCCGACGGTCGTGCGGGTGTCGCCGCGCTTGGCGATGATGTTCACCTGCAGCCAGGTGGTATTGCCCTGGTGCTCGCAGCGTGCCGTGTACAGGTCCGGGTACTCCACATAGGCCGGGCCGTTGGGGAAGATGGGCAGCAACGCCCCCGTGCCACCCCCGAGAGCGGCCGGATTGGTGCACACCACCTGCAGCCCGGCGCTTTGCATCTCACCGTCGAGGAAGCTGACGCCCTGGCCTGCCACGCCGAAGAACGACCCTGCCACCGGAGTCCTCTCGAAACTCGAATACGCGATCACACACCCTGTCTCCGTCGCCGCCTGACAGGCAGGGATGTGCTTGAAAGAGCCCCCGACGAGCTTGCCGGTGGGCACCGTGACGTTGCCGCCGAGGATGATCGCCGAGACGAGCAGCTTGCGAAGGTTCGGTTGGGCGTCCATCGTCGCCTGTATGAGGCGGATCATCATGGCGGCACCCTGCGAGTGCCCGATCAGCACGACGGGCCGCCCGTCGTTGAAATTCTGGAGGTAGTCCTCGAATCCCTTCAGCGCGCTGCGGAAAGCGATCTCCGGCCCGGCCTTGTCGCCCGGCGAGTCCAGCCCTTTCAGCGTGACCTGGCGGTACATCGGCGCCCACACGTTGCAGTCGCGGGAGAACTGGGCCGCTTGGAATCTCCCGTCGTACACCTCGCCGGATTGCACGGCGAGGTTGGCGTTCTCGGCCGACTCGCCGCTCGCAGTCGGGTACACGTAGAAACAGTCGACCTTCTTCAGACCATCCACCCCCACCCCCGACGTACCGGCGACGGGAGATGAACTTCCAGCTGCATAGACCGCGCTGACCGCGAGGTCGCCTGAGCACGGATCGTTGGCAAGACCAGGCCTGCAGAGCCAGACGGTGCCAGCCGCGTCCTTCCTCTGCGAAGCGGACGAGAACGCCTTTGAGATGACGGCCTGCTCGCTGGTGACCCGCGGGGAGGTGCTCGAGGTGGAGGTCGAGCCGGACGCCTTCGAGCTCGTCGGCGCCGACGCCGCGCTCGAAGCGCAGGCTGCGGTGCAAAGAGCTACGCAGGCCGTCGCAACGATGGCCGCCGTGCGTGAGAGCCGTACCCTCGGCCGGGACCGCGGTGCAGGTCGGGCCTGAGGCCGGCAACAGGGCATGTGGCACGGTACCCCGTCCGGCGCGATCATCGGGAATGGCCCTTTCCAGAACGCCGCTCGATCCTGCCGAGATCGAGAGCCGACTGTCGGGTGACCTCGCGTTGTGGCGAGCTACCGAGGTTCCGGGGAAGGGGTGGTGCGTCGAGAGGGAGTTCCGTTTCGCCGGGTTCGTCGAGGCATTCGCGTTCATGACCGCGGTCGCGCTGCACGCCGAGAAGATGGATCACCATCCCGAGTGGTCGAACGTCTACAACCGCGTGCACGTCTCGTTGAGCACGCACGACGCCGGAGGGGTGACCGAGTTCGACTTGGCCCTGGCGGCCGTGGCAGAGCAGGCGGCCGCTCGGCTCAGCTAGGCGGCTGCAGGCCGGGAGGCCGTGATAGGCAGTCCGGGTTCGGGTGTCGGGCACAAGGAGGCTTCCGTTGCACGAGTGGACCGAGCAGACCGAACAGCTCGCGGCTGACGTGATGGCGTACACGAGAGAGCGCCTTCACATGCGCCCGCCGCCGCTCGACGGGCCGCGTTCACCCGAAGAGCTTCGGGCGGAGGCAGGCCCGACCATCACCCCCGGTGGAATCGGGGGGTCCGAGGCGCTCCGGATCTTCACCGAGGTGCTTGCGCCGGCGTGCATCTCGACAGACCACCCCCGTTACTTCTCTTTCATCCCATGCGCTCCTACGCCGGCGAGCACCCTGTTCGACCTCGTGGTTGGGGCCTCGTCCATCTACGGCGGCAGTTGGATGGAGGGAGCGGGGGCCGTGTACGCGGAGAACGAGGCCTTGGCCTGGTTGGCCGGTTTGGCGGGGTTCCCCGATACCGCCGGCGGTGTCTTCGTCCAGGGCGGGACAATCGGGAACGTCTCGGCTCTCATAGCCGCCAGGCACCGCGACACCGTCCGGAGACTGACCGAGGAGCGCCCCCCGCCCGCGAGGTATGCCGTCGTCGCGAGTGTCGAGGCGCACTCATCTATCGCGAGCGCAGCCCACGCAATGGACATCGACGTCATAGGCGTGACGCCGGACGAGCGTGGCCGATTGACGGGGGCGGCGCTCGACGAGGCGCTCGATCGTTCGGCTGCAGCTCATCCCGGCCGTGAGCCCTTCGCAATCGTCGCGACCGCTGGCACGACCAATCTCGGGGTAGTCGACGATCTCGAGAGCGTCTCGGCGGCGGCGCGCCGCCGAGGACTTTGGTTGCACGTCGACGGCGCCTATGGGGCAGCCGCTCTGGCAGCTCCGACCCGGCGAGCGCTCTTCAACGGGATCGAGATGGCTGACTCGTTCGTCGTCGATCCGCACAAGTGGCTGTTCGCACCTTTCGACTGTGCCGCGCTCATCTATCGGGATCCCGGGGCCGGATACGAGGCCCACTCCCAGCACGCCGCCTATCTCGAACCGCTGAGGACCGGGCACGACTGGAGCCCTTCGGACTACGCCCTCCAGCTCACCAGGCGGGCGAGAGGCTTGCCTTTCTGGTTCTCGCTTGCCTTGCATGGCACAGACGCTTACTCGACCGCCATCGAGCAGACGCTGCGGGTCGCCGAGCACGCCGCCCGCCGGGTGCGCGAGATCGGCCATCTCGAGCTGATCGGCGATCCGCGGCTGTCGGTCGTGGCGTTCCGCCGGACGGGCTGGAGCGAGGCGCGCTACTACGAGTGGTCCGCCGAGTTGCTGACGAGTGGGACAGCGTTCGTCGTGCCGACTACGCACGAAGGTGGGGTTGCGATCCGAATCGCGATCGTCAATCCCAGGTCGACGACCGAGGACGTCGACATCGTCCTCGACTCGCTTGGCGTCTGATCTCGTCGGGTGCCGCGAGCGAGGTGCCGCTCTCAGGCAGCCGCACCGCTTCCCCGGCGCTCGCCGACGCCGACGCCGGCGTGGAGTGCCGCGACGCTTGCGGCTGCGAGCCCGGCGACTTCGGCGAACACCTCACCGGTGACGCTGCGCACCGGCCACCGGTACTCCTCAGGGCTGAGCCCCGGGCGGCCTTCGGTGATGCACCAGTCGTTGAACTCAGCCGCCCAAGTGTGCTGCCACGCTCGTTGGAAGATCGTCAGCTCCTCGGGGTCGAGGTCGCCGGCCTCCGGCCAGCGCCGGCCGATCTCTCGTGCGAGCGACAGCGCGGCCTCGGCGTCCTGCCCAGCGTCGTGGGCTCCGTCGAGGCGAACGCCGTAGGTCTCACAGAGTGCGTCGAGACGGCGCTTTCCCTTGCGGTACTTGTCCACTCGCCGGTCGATGACGAGAGGGTCGATCACGAGGTCCCACGGTAGCGATGGAAGGCCGGCACGCGCGAACAGGCAAGCCGCGATGGTCACGTCGAAGCTTGCGTTCATCGCGACGAGGGGCACACCTTCGCGTGCTGCCCGTAGCAGGCAACGATGAACGACATACGCCGTGTGCTCGAGCGAGATCCCTTCCGCCCGCGCCTTCGCGTTCGAGATTCCATGGATCTCGATCGCTGCTTCCGGGATCTCACAGCCCGGGTCGACCAGCCATACAGCTCGCCTGCGGCGACCCTGGCCGTCGCACCACACGAGGGCGACCTGAACGGGCAGATCGGTCAGCGGGTCGACCCCTGTCGTCTCGAAGTCGAGGCCGATGAGCGGGCTGTCGAACCAGGCCATGAGGGCAACATACGCGGAGGGTGTATCACTGCCGCGGATGCTCGTGCCCTAGCGCATGTGGCTCACGTCGTTGAAGCCTCGCACCGTCCACCTTCCCTCCATCACCACGATCCTCGAGATGTTGCCGTTGTCGCCGCCGACGAAAGCCCACGGTCGCGAGCCGCAAGCCATCGCGAGGATCGTCCCGATCGCGCCGCCGTGGGAGAACGCGACCACCTGCTCGCCTACGTGGGCGGCGGCAATCTGCTCGATCCCCACTCTCAGGCGGGCCTCGAGCGCTTCGTTGCTCTCACCGCCGGGGATCAGGTCCCATCGCTGCTGGCGCATCATCTCGAGCGCAATCGGATGGCCTTGCGCCATGTGCTTTCGGAACTCCCCGCCCTCCCACTCGCCGAGCAGGACCTCGCGCAGCTCTGGTACGACGATCGGTTCGAGGCCGAGCCGCTTCGCGAGTGGCGCGGCTGTCTCGACTGTGCGGCGCAGCGTGGTCACGTAGATCGCAGCGAAGGGCCCGTCGTCGACGAGGCGGTCCGCCACCTGTTCCGCCTGGAGCTGACCTTCCGGTCCGAGCTCGGGGTCACCGTGCCCGTCGACGAGCTGAAACGGCTCGCCTTCTACCGCCGGAACGGTCTCGCCGTGGCGCACGAGCACGATCTCGGTCGCGTTGGGTGGTAGCGAGTACCGCGCCTGTCGGTACGCTCTCGGCCTCGAATCGATCGCTCCGTCGGTGGTCACCGGCCCGAGCCTATGGGGTGTCTCACATGGCCGAGACCCCCCTCCGCCGAGTAGCCTTGTCGCTCGTGATCATTGCTACGACGAACGATCTTCCTGGTTACGACATAACCGAGACGCTCGGGGAGGTCTTCGGTCTCACGGTGCGGTCGCGCAACGCGTTCTCCCAGATGGGAGCGGGCCTCAAGTCGATGTTCGGCGGAGAGCTCAAGGGCATGACGAAGAACCTCGAGACCAGCCGCCAGGAAGTCATCCAGCGGATGGCCGAGGCAGCCGCCGAGCGTGGTGCAAATGCAGTGGTCGCGATGCGCTTCGACACGTCGGAGATGGGTGACGCGTGGACAGAGATCTGTGCATACGGAACAGCTGTGAAGGTCACTCAGCACTGATCTGCTGAGCGTTCGTCGCAGGGGGCTCGGGCGCAACCATGAAAATTCTGTCAGACAGCAACCATGCGGACTTCTCAGTCCGCCTGCTCGCGTCCATCGGCCTGCCCGTAATCGTCGTCGACACGCGATTCCGCGTCGTCTACTGGAACAAAGGCGCCGAAGAGAGCCTCGGCTGGAAGTCCGAGGAGATGATCGGAATCGACATCCTCTCAGCCGCCGGCATCCTCATCTCCGACGCCCGGACAGAGAGCCTGATCGGCCAGCTGTCGAGTGGCGAGGAGGTGACGGAGGACTTCCAGCTAACGCGGCGTGACGGCCACCGCTTCCCGGTCCTCGTCAACTTGACACCTCTCCTCGACGACGCCGGCGAGTTCGTCGGGATGGTGGCGGTCGGTACTGACATCACCGAGCGCTACGAGATGGAGGCGGCCAACAGGCGCCTGTCTGCAATCGTCCAGTCCTCGAACGACGCGATCGTCGGCTTTGATCTCGACGGCCGGATCACGAGTTGGAACGATGCCGCCACACGCTTGTTCGGTCACTCGTCGAAAGAGCGTGTGGGGTTGCTGAGCGAGGTCGTCACGTCGCCTGAGCGGTGGAACGGGCCGCTGTTCGTCACTCAACTGCCCGACGGCGAGGCGACATCGGGCAAGCCGTTCGAGAGCGAGTACACGCATCCCGACGGCTCGCTCGTGCACATCGAGTCGACGGTCCACTCAGTCCGGGACCGCCTCGGCAATGTCGTAGGCGGCGCGGCAGTCTGCCGCGACGTCACCGAGCGCAACCAGCTCGAACAGCTCGCGGCCGACGAGCACCAGCAGCTCGAAGAGGCGCAGCAGATAGCGAGGCTCGGGAGCTTCGACTTCGATTACTTGACGGGCGGCCTGCGATGGTCTCGGGAGCTTCGCCGCCTCGCCGGGTTGGACGACGATGCGCCGGCATCGGTGCGGAGCTTCTTCGACCGTATCCACCCCGAAGATCGTCAGCTATTCCTCGACCACTTCGGTCCGGACGCGCCGTACGACGCCGACGTCGACATCACCTACAGGCTCGTGCTCGCGGATGGGGAGGAGCGTTGGGTGCACACGCTCGGCAGGATCGTCCGCGACGAGTCCGGCGGCGTGGTGCGTGTCGTCGGGTCAACGCAGGACATCACGGATCGGCTTCACGCCGAGGAAGCCCGTCGCGTGGCTGAGCAGCAGTTCTCGATCGCGTTCGATCTCGGCAGCGTCGGAATGTGCATCCTCGACCTCGACCGGAAGGTGCGCCAGGTCAACCCGACGGTCTGCCGCATGTTCGGGCGCGCGCCAAGTGAGATCATCGGCCACTCCCCAGATGAGTTCTCCCATCCCTCGGACGTCCCCTTGAGGGGAGAGTCCCCGACCGAAGTGCTCCTCAGCTCTGCGAAGAACCACGTCGAGTTCGAGCGCCGTTATCTGCGTCCCGACGGCGAGCCGATCCACACGATCGTTCATCTGGCAATGGTCCGGGACGCGTCCGGCGAGCCGATGTACACGCTCGCCCAGATCGTCGACATCACCGACCGCAAGCGCGCCGAGGAAGAGCTCGAGCAACTCGCGATGCACGACCCCCTCACAGGGCTCCCGAACAGGAACCTGCTGCACGACCGCCTCGAGACCGCTCTCAACAGGTCGCATCGCACGAACGCGAAGGTGGCAGTCATCTTCGTCGACATCGACCATTTCAAGCTCGTCAACGACTCGCTTGGCCACTCCGCAGGCGACGACCTCCTCCGCCAGCTGGCGCATCGCCTGGGCGGGTGCACGCGGGCTGGTGACACGGTCGCTCGTTTCGGTGGGGACGAGTTCGTGCTCGTGTGCGAGGACGTGAACGACGTCGCCGAGGCCACCACGATCGGAGAGAGAGTCGGCGCTGTGTGCGACGAGGCCTTCGACATCGACGACCAGCAAATCTACGTCACGGTGTCGTCGGGGATCGTCGTCGCGACCGAGGGCGACACGCCGGCGACCCTGATGAGGGATGCCGACACCGCCATGTACCGGGCGAAAGAGCGCGGCCGCGCCCGGTCCGAGCTCTTCGACCCTGACCTGCGCTCCAGGGCCACCCGCCGGCTCGACATCGAGCTGGCGCTGCGTCACGCGCTGGAGCGTCGCGAGTTCCGTCTCGAGTACCAACCGATCGTAGAACTGCCCGGCGACAAGCCTGCTGCCATCGAGGCTCTCATCCGCTGGGATCATCCCGATCGCGGTGTCGTCCCACCGGCCGAGTTCGTGCACGCAGCGGAGGAGACCGGTCTGATAGTCCCGATTGGCGAGTGGGTGCTCGAGCAGGCGATCGCCCAGACCGCTGTCTGGCGGCGGACGCTGCCCGGTGCCGACCGGCTCGTGGTAGGAGTCAACCTCTCCCCCCGCCAGCTCTTGTCGGGCAACCTGCTCGAAAAGGCCCTTGGTGGTCTTGCGACCCACGGCCTTCCTGCCGACGGCCTCTGTCTCGAGATAACCGAGACCGCCGCCATGGACGACGTTGACATCTCGGTGCCGCTGCTACGAGGCTTTGCCGACGCCGGGATCAGGCTTGCGGTGGACGACTTCGGGGCGGGGTACTCGTCGCTCAGCCGCTTGAAGCGCTTGCCCGTCAAGCTGCTCAAGATCGATCGTTCGTTCATCGACGGGCTCGGTACCGATCTCGACGACTCCTCGATCGTGAACGCGATCGTGAGCCTCGGCAAGGCTCTCAACCTCATGCTGTGCGCGGAGGGCGTCGAGACCGAGGAGCAGAGGGCGGAGCTCCTCGCGCTTGGGTGCCAGACGGCACAGGGCTACTACTGGTCCAAACCCCTGAGGCCGGAGGACTTCGAGGTGTGGTTCTCTTCCTGCCTCGCGGCACCGGTCGGTTAGTTCAGACCTCCATGACGGCCGGCATGCCGGTGCGGTCTAGTTGCGGCTCTGCCATGCCGCCCGCGAGGGGCTCCAGGTAGCGGCGGATCGCGATTGCGGCAGCGGCGCCTTCTCCCGCGGCAGAAGCGGCCTGCTTGGTGCTGCCCGAGCGAGCATCACCGGCAGCGAACACTCCGGGCACTGACGTCTGCAGCCCTGAATCGGTCGTCAAGAAACCCTGCCCATCCCTCTCCACCAGCTCATCCACTATCTCGGTATTCGGCGTGAGGCCGATGAAGACGAACATCCCGGCCGGGTGGAGCTCGCGCCGCTCCCCGGTGCGCGAGTCCTCGACCACGACCGTCTCGAGGTGGCTCTCCCCCTTCAGCTCGACGGTGTTGACGTTCGTGAGGACGTCGATGTCGGGGTGTTCGGCGACCTTTTCGACGACTACCTTGCTGGCGGTGAGCTCCGGGTCGCGGGTCGCGATCGTGACGTGGCTGGCGAAGCGGGTGAGGAAGAGGCCCTCCTCGCCGGCGGAGTTGCCGCCGCCGACTACGAGGACGTCCTGGCCACGGTAGAAGGCACCGTCACAGGTGGCACAGAAGTGGACCCCCGCACCGATGAAGTCGTCCTCGCCGGGAACGCCGAGCCGGCGGTAGGTCGACCCGAGCGCGAGGAGCACGGCGTAGGAGCTGTACTCGGCACTGTCGGCCGTGCGCACGCGCCGCCAGCTCCCGTCAGCGCTGATCCCGGTCACCTCTTGCGCCTGCAGGATCTCCACCCCGAAACGCTCGGCTTGCCGCCGCAACCGGTCCGCGAAGTCGTCGCCCGTCACACCCTCGGGAAAGCCGGGGAAGTTGTCCAGGCGCTCGGTAATCCCCGCTTGGCCACCAACTCCACCTCGCTCTATCACGAGAGTCTCGATTCCCTCGCGGGCGGCGTAGAGCGCAGCCGTGAGGCCGGCGGGACCGCTCCCGACGACTATGAGGTCGTAGAACGTCCGAGAGGCGCTCGTCTGTATGCCGAGTTTGGCGGCGAGATCGGCGTTCGACGGCTCGACCAGGGTTGAACCGTCGGCGAACAAGATGACCGGGATGATCCGCTTGCCGCCGTTCACCTGCTCGACGTAGGCGAGACCCTCCTCGTCCATGTCGACGTCGGTGAAGCGGTAGTGGATTCGTTGTTCACCGAAGAATTGCTTCGCCCGCTTGCAGTCCCCGCACCATTGGGTGCCGAATACCTGGATCTCACCTGCCTCGTCTGCCACCATTCACAGAGTCTGCCCCGTTTGCAGCCGTAAGGGTGACGGACTGCGGCGACTCGTAGTACGTCGGGTTGGCAAGCTCTTGGAAGGTCCCGGTGAGCAGGCGCGTGCCGTCGTCGAGCTGACGGATCAACTGGCGCATGTAGACCGAGCGGACATGACCGTGCGGGCAAGCGAAACGGAACCCGAGTTCGAAACTGCCCGTGCCAGCCTCGACCCAAAGGCGCAACGCCTCGGCGTACCGTTGGAGGTCGTCGGGGTGGATGCGCTCCACGATTGTGGCAAGAGCTGGTTCGTCCTCCTCTGCGACACAGAGAATCCGTCGCAGCTCGGAGGACCATTGCAGCGTGGCAGAGCTGAGGTCCAACTCGAAACTGCCGATGCGCGAGACCTGCTGGGCCGCCTCGAGGCGGTGGTACTGGTCCTCCAGTTCCTGGCGGAGGTACGGCCCGAGCGCGGCGACCTCTGCCGCTCTGTCGATCTGGCTCGGCATCTCCGGCAGCGGCGGCCGCGGGATGTCCTCCTCGCGCTCGGCCGGGGAGTAGCAGACCACCTGGTCCCGACCTGCGGCTTTGGCCCTGTACATGGCCGTGTCCGCGTTGATGGCGACGTCTTCGAGCGTGGGCCCGTGCTCGGGGAAGAGCGAGATGCCGATCGATGCGGTCACCGGGGACTCCCCGCCGCCAGGTCCAGGCACGCGGGCGAGCGCTCCCTGGACTTCGGTGGCGACCTCGATGGCGCCGGGCTCGTCGCAGTCCCGCAAGAGGAGGATGAACTCGTCGCCGCCATACCGGATAACGGCGTCGCCCGATCGGACTGTCGTGGCGAGCGCCCGTGCGACGTGCTTCAGCACGATGTCGCCGCTGGCGTGACCGTGCGAGTCGTTGACGGCCTTGAACCCGTCGAGGTCGACGAGGAGAACGGCGATGCTGCTCTTGGTCCTGACGGCCTGTGCGGCCTCACGGGAAGCAAGCTCGTCCCACCACCGCTTGTTCAACAGGCCTGTGACGTTGTCTGTGACGACTCGCTCGGCGAGCTCTGCCCGCAGCTCAGCGCTGCGCCAGGCGTCAGCCCCGAGCTGGCCGACCAGGATCGCTCGCTCGAGGTCCTCGTCCGAGAACTGGTCCGCGCCGTCACGCCACAGGTCGAGCACCCCGAGGCGACGGTCGCCCGAGGTCAGAGGTATCACGAGAAGCGACTCGTCGGCGGTGTCCTGTCCGGGGATCGGCGCCGCTTCGGGGTGATCTGTCGTCCTGCCACAGCGGTATGGGGTTCCCTGCAAGAACGCCCAGCCCGTGATCCCTGTGTTCAGCGTGTGGGTGACGTTCACGAGCGGCTGGAGCTCCTCACCGATCAGCACCTTCGGCCCGAGCACATATCGGTCCCAGTCGGCCTCGAAGATCGCGAGGCGATCGAAGCCGACCACGCGGGGGACGATGTCCGCCAGGAGTGTCAGCACCGCATCGGGGTCCTCGACGTTCGAGAGCTCACCGGACCACTCCGTCAGCAGCGACGCCAGCCGCCGGTCGTCGATGACCGCTGGCCGCGGCGGCCTCGGCAGGAAGTGAACGCCTCCGTCCTCGGCGCCTGTCGAGAGCCGGCGGACCGCCCGCTCCCTGAACCAGGAAGGACGCACGACAGCGTCGCCCTCGACGGCCAGCTCGTCGTCGAGGACGACTGGACCGTGCAGATAGTCGCCGATTCCGTAGAAGACACCGACGTCCATGAAGTGCTTGGCGGCCTCGTCACTATCGATTCCTTGGGCGACGAGCCGGGCTCCGAGGCGGCCGACAAAGGCGAGAAGGCCTGCAAGCGCCGCCTTGTACGCGTCGTCGAATGGCCGGGAGGTCAACTCCGGCTCCATCAAGAGGAATGCTGGCCGCGTGTCCACCACCTCGGCCCATGAGACGGTCAGGACGCCGACCCCGTCGAGGCCGACCCTGAACCCTGCCCCGCGGAGGGTCGCGGCGGTCCGCCGAACAGCCGATGCCAGGATGCGCGTCTCCGGCGAGTCTGGCTCGTCTGCCATCCCGCGGCGCGGCTCAGGCAACATCCAGACGACTTCGGACGGCGCGCACTTCGCGGCACGGATGTGGGCGATCGGATCGAACGTCGGGCTCACGAGGAGAGACGGATCAACGTGCACGAGGAGCGGGGCGGGCGCCGCCGAAGTCGCGAGGGAGAGTGCCGCGTCGAGAAGCGCCATCGGCGATGCCTCGCCTCTCGCTGTCCGAGGGCTGGCTTGGTACGCGATGACGCGTCGGTCACTTAGATCCATCACGGGCCTAACGGCGACTCCCGCCACCGATTGCAGCCCAGTTGCCATTTCTATTGGCCCCCGCGTCTCCGGCCAGGTGACCGGCTATCTCTTCGCAAGCTCGTATTCGAACTCGGCAATGCTCATAGATCCTGCTCAATCGCTCAGAGGAATCTCAGAGAGTATCGGCATGATATGCACGAAACATTAGGGCGTTCGGCCCGCCAACCGGCCGTGAGAGCACGGTGTGATCACTCGATCCGAGCACTTTCGGGGCGCGTGATCCGCTCGAGGAGTGGAAGGGTGCAGGCTATGACCCCGAGCGACGAGGCCAGGCCACCTAGCACGATGAGGTAGTACACGAGGCCTGGGGCGCGAAGTGTCACCCCGAGCTGAGATCGCAGGAACAAGTCGGTCGCCAACAGCCCTATCCCCGCCGAGGCTACGGCGATCAAGACGAGAGGCACGGCAGTCTCGAGCAGGACGACCCTTCGCAGTATCCCGAGCGGAGCACCGGTGAGACGTAACTGGAGTGTATACATCGAGTCAATAGAGGTGAGTTGTCGGAGATCGCGACGTGTGACCAGCGTCAGAGGTGGGAACATTTCAGGAGCGCCCTTGACTTGGGTGGGGCTACGGATGAGTAGGACGACGTTCGACCGTCAGCCGTACGTTGCGAGGCCAGGTGCCGCCAAGCTCAAGCCCGACAGAGCCGATCGTCGTCGTTGCGGAGCATCTCCGCGGCCCCCTCGTCATCGGGCGGCGGGAAATGGTGGCGCAGGGTGAAGGCGAAGGGCGTCGGACCGTTAGCACGCAGGTAGCGGACTCGTCTCGGCGCCACTTGACGGCTGCCTCACTTCCAAAACCGTCTCTTCAACGCTCAGACCTAGATGTCGTAGTAGAGCTGGAACGTTTCCGAATGTCTGTTCGGTCCATCCCGTCGCATTTGGCCTGGTCGCGTCAGCGTCCCCGTCCCTGAAGTCCGTCTGATAACCGCTAGTCCATCGATTTGTAGGGATGAAAGTAGGGATGGGTCAAGCGCTCGGACGTAGCTCTATGTCGACTCTCAGGCCGAGCGCCGAGGCAACCCGCTGGAGGGTCGTGAGCGTTGCGCCGACCCCACCGGCCTCCAGCCGGCCGACTGCGGCCTGGCTCGTTCCCATACGCAGCGCCAGCTCCCGCTGGCTCAGCCCGGCCGCCTCGCGCGCCGACCGGATCTGCTCCCCCACTGCAGCGGCCAGCTCGGCCGCGGCGTACGCCCGGTCGTATGCGGCGCGCTCGGCGTCGCTCATCACGGCGAGCTTCTTCGTCTTCAGGTCAGTCCAGCTCGTGCGTCCCAAGTCCACTCAATCCTCTGCGGTGTGTTGCTCTGCGAGACAGCGCTTCATCGCCATCCTGGCCCGTGCGACCTCGGATCGCTCGTTCGACCGCTGCTTGCGGAACACGGTCAGCAGCACGATCCGTCGATCCCTCGCGAAGTAGAAGGTGATCCTCTGAGCGAGCGGCCCGAGATCGAAGCGCAACTCGAACAGGCCGTCTCCGAGCGACCGCGAATGCGGCATCCTGAGCAGTGCACCCTTGGAAGCCAAGCGGTCGATCTGAAAGACCACCGTTCCGAACTCGCCTGCAGCCAGGGCTTCGACCCATGTCTCGACCTCCGGCTCGAGCTCGATTGACCACACTGACACCAAAGATGATGTCATGGATTGATCGCGGGCGCAACTTGCCAGGTCCCGCCTTGAAAGTGCGACCAGGTTCGTCTGAGGTGTCCTCGGCGTTGGATGCTACGCCGTTGAACTGGGCCTTCGTGATCGTGGTTCCAGCGAGGATGCCGGCGTACGGCCCCTTTGATTGCCAACGTGATTGCCAAGAGCTCAGCTGGTTGGCTGTGGAACGGCTGGCTGCACCGTCCACCTCAGGCCGTTCCACCACTCGACACGCACATGGGCGGGGAATGGGTTCTCAGAGGAGGAGCCGAACGAGCCGACGGCCACGCAGCGTGTCGTATCGGCGCAGTCGACGGACGTGAGCTCGGTGCCGTTCTGGCTCGGGCTGACCACGGCATGCCATCGCCGGCCATCCCACGCAGCCGTGCGATGACAGAGATACTGCGCGTCGCAGATCTGCATTGCGACACCTCCATTGCTGACGCCGACACAGAGCCGGGCCGAGAGGCACGACAGCCCTTCGAGGACGTAGACGCCGCGCAAGTATTTCTGCGTCGGCCACATCGGCGGATACGGCGGTGCGCGCTTCCACACTCCATCGGTCAGATTGTCCGCCACGGACCAGTTGGCAATGGCGTGATGAACGAGCCACGCCGCCGCGCAGAAATTCGCTGAGACACAGGAGACCGAGGCAGTGACCAACGTCGCGTCGCCCGCCTCGACCCTGACCCATCCCGGCGCGACCACCCACCACCTGGCGAGCTGACCTTTCACGAGCTCAAGGGCGACCTTGGTTGTGTACGGCGGGCCCGGCGCTGACGGCCGATCCATCTGGCGTTCCCCGACGGCAATGCACGTGGCCGAGCGCGTGCACGAGATGTTCAGAAGCTCGGCTCCGCTCACGGCGCTGGCATGGACGCGCGACCAATACTTGCCGTTCTACCGTTCGAGCAGAGACCAGGTTCCACGTCGACCGCGAAAGACGCTCATCTCACCTGTCGCGATGCAGTCATCCGTCGACACGCAGCTCACGCCCGTGAGCTGTCCCCTCCAACCAGTCGGGACGATGCGCCACGAAGAGCCGTTCCACCGCTCGGCCAAGGTGCGAAGCGGGTACCCGTCTTGACCCAGGATCCCCCCAACAGCCAGGCAGTTTGCTCGTGCCGGACATGAGACGGACTCGAGTGACGAACTCGGGCTGTCGGCCGCGACGGCCATCACCTTCCAGCGCGACCCTCTCCACTGCTCGGCGAAAGGGTACCCAGAAAAAAGTAGGGATAGTAGGGATAAAAGTAGGGATGAGCTACAAAAGCCCCGCTCAGACCTAGATGTCGTAGTAGAGCTGGAACTCCCACGGGTGCGGGCGGAGCCGCACAGCGTCGATCTCATGTAGGCGCTTGTAGTTGATCCAGGTCTCGATCAGGTCGTCGGTGAACACGCCGCCGGCCTTCAGGTAGTCCTGATCCGCTTCGAGTGCAAGGAGCGCCTCGTCGAGGGAGGCCGGCACTTGCGGCACCGCCGCCAGCTCCTCTGGCGGGAGGTCGTAGAGGTCCTTGTCCACCGGGTCCGGCGGCTCGATCCGGTTCTGTACCCCGTCGAGACCAGCCATCAGCATCGCGGCGAAGGCGATGTAAGGGTTGGCCGACGGGTCTGGGCAGCGGAACTCGACGCGCTTCGCCTTCGGGCTCTTCGAGTAGATGGGGATCCGGCAGGCGGCTGAGCGGTTGCGCTGCGAGTACACGAGGTTGACCGGCGCTTCGTAGCCCGGAACGAGCCGCTTGTACGAGTTCGTCGTCGGCGCCGCGAAGGCGAGGATCGACTTGGCGTGCTTCAAGAGACCCCCGATGTACCAGCGCCCGATGTCGGACACGCCGGCATAGCCGGTCTCGGCGTAGAACAGCGGCTCCCCGCCTTTCCAGAGCGACTGGTGGCAGTGCATTCCCGACCCGTTGTCCTGGAACAACGGCTTCGGCATGAACGTGGCCGAGTAGCCGGCGGCCCGGGCCACGTTCTTGACCACGTACTTGTAGAGCATCAGCTTGTCGGCCATGCGCAACAACGTGTCGAAACGCATGTCGATCTCCGCCTGACCCCCAGTGCCCACCTCATGGTGCTGCACCTCGATGTCGATGCCGAGACGCTCCATCGTGAGGATCATCTCGGATCGCAGGTCCTGGAAGTGGTCGGCCGGCGGGACCGGGAAGTAGCCCTCCTTGTAACGCGGCTTGAACCCGAGGTTCGGCTTCTCGTCGCGACCGGTGTTCCAGGCTCCCTCGATCGAGTCGACCGAGTAGGAGGCAGAGTGCTGGTCCTGGTGGTACCTGACATCGTCGAAGATGAAGAACTCGGCCTCCGGGCCGAAGTAGATCGTGTCGGCGATCCCGGTCGTGTTGAGGTAGCGCTCGGCCTTGAGGGCGACATAGCGAGGGTCTCGCGAGTAGCTCTCACCCGTCACGGGATCGTGCACGAAACAGTTGATGTTCAACGTCTTGTGCTGGCGGAACGGATCGATGATGGCGGTCGAGGGGTCCGGCAACAGGAGCATGTCGGACTCCTGGATCTCCTGGAACCCTCGGATTGAGGACCCGTCGAAGCCGAACCCGTCGACGAAGCCGTCTTCGGTCAACTCGTGTGCTGGCACGGAGAAGTGCTGCATCAAGCCAGGCAGGTCACAGAAACGGAAGTCGACAATGTCCACTCCCTCGTCCTCCATCAGGCGAACGACCTCAGCAGCTGTGCGTTCCTGCACTTGCCCTCCTTGTTCGAGTTCGATGACGGGATCCGGCGCGCCGGCCCGTGAGCGGCACGCCAGATCGGCGCCCGAGTGTGCCACAGCGAGGGTGTCAGATGCCTATTGCCCGACTGTTGCCCGAACATGAACGGCGCGTGAACTACCAGCCGTTGCCTGGTCGCGGAGTAGGCGTTGGGGTCACTGAACTGCGAGGATTGTCCCATGCAGAGTCAGCGGGAGTATGTGTTGAGGACCGTCGAGGAGCGCGGGGTGCGCTTCGTCCAGCTGTGGTTCACTGACGTTCTAGGTACGCCGAAGTCGTTTGCCATCACCCCGGCCGAGCTCGAGAACGCCCTCGACGAGGGCATGACGTTCGACGGCTCTGCCATCGACGGGTTCAGCCGGGTCCAGGAATCGGACGTCCTCGCCAAACCGGATCCGAAGACGTTCCAGATCCTGCCGCTACGGTCCCGCCACAGCGATCCCGACGGCTCCTCGGTCGCGCGCGTCTTCTGCGACATCTTGAACCTCGACGGGTCGCCCTTCGAGGGTTGCCCGCGCCAGGTGCTCCGCCGCTCGCTCGAGCGGGCGCATGGGCTCGGCTACTCGTTCTACGCCGCGCCGGAGATCGAGTACTTCTACTTTGCGTCGTCGGATCCCGGCGGACCTCCCAAGCCGCTCGACGGTGGCTCTTACTTCGAGCTGACCGTCGCCGACCTCGCGTCGGACTTGCGCAAGAGGACGGTCCTCACGTTGGAGGACATGGGTATCCCTGTCGAGTACTCCCAGCACGAGGACGCGCCGAGCCAGCACGAGATCGACCTTCGCTACACCGATGCTCTGACGATGGCCGACACGGTGATGACCGTGAGGCTCGTCACGAAGGAGATCGCGCAGCAAGAGGGGGTCTACGCGAGCTTCATGCCCAAGCCCTTGGCCGGAGTCCAAGGCTCTGGCATGCACACGCACTTCTCGCTGTTCGAAGGCGACAAGAACGCGTTCAACGATCCAGGTGACGAGCACGGCTTGTCGGCTCTCGGCCGCCAGTTCATTGCGGGCGTCCTGGAGCACGCGCCCGAGATCACTGCGGTGACGAACCAGTGGGTCAACTCCTACAAACGCCTCGTGATCGGATACGAGGCGCCGGTCCATGTCTCCTGGGCGTACAACAACCGCTCCGCCCTCGTCCGCGTTCCGATCGCCAAGCGCGGCCGATCGGAGTCCACCCGTATCGAGTACCGCGCGCCCGATCCCGCATGCAATCCGTACCTCACGTTCGCCCTCGTGCTGGCGGCTGGGCTGCGCGGCGTCGAGCTCGGGTACGAGTTGCCGCCCGAGGCGTCCTCCAATCTGTACTCCCTCACGCCCGAGGAGCTCGCTTCCGAAGGCATCCGCCCTTTGCCGAGCTCGTTGGCCGATGCGTTGACTGCGATGGAGGGCTCCGAGCTCGTGGCGGAGACTCTCGGCGAGCACGTCTTCGAGTGGTTCCTCCGCAACAAGCGGGCAGAGTGGGCGGCCTACAAGCGCGAGGTGACGCCATTCGAGATCGCTCGCTATCTGCCCGCGTTATGACGGCCTGGTCGCCAGGTCACGACACCTACTGATATGGACCCTCTCCTCGTCTTCCCCGACCCGCCGCCTGAGTGGCTGACCGGCGTGCTCGATGCGGCCGCCTACCCGTGGCGGGCGGTCGCGGACGCGAACATGGCCGGCCGCTTAGAGCCCGAGGACGGCTGGGCGGGAGCGGTCGTGGTGGCTGGTAGCGAGAGCGATGCCGGCTTCTTGCTGTGTCGTGCTCTGCGAAAGCGTGAGTCCGCGCTCGCGCCGTTGCTACTGGTGGTCGAGAAGGGCCAGCTAGGTGAGCTCGAGCTGCGGGAGGATCTCTTCGACGACTTCGTCGTCGCGGGCGCGTCGGTGGCCGAGGTCGAGGCCCGACTGGCGCACTTGTTCTGGCGCACGGGGCGGGGCAAGCAGCACGACCTCATCGTGTACGGGCCGCTCGCGCTGAACCTCGAGACCTACCAGGCGGCGCTGTCGGGGCGCCCGCTCGACTTGACGTTCATGGAATACGAGCTCTTGAGGTTCCTGGCGGCGCACCCGGGAAAGGTGTTCACCCGGGAGGTGCTGTTGTCACGGGTGTGGGGCTACGAGTACTTCGGTGGCGCCAGGACGGTCGACGTGCACGTGCGACGCCTGCGGGCCAAGCTCGGCGAGGAGCACGCTCATCTGATCGAGACGGTGCGGTCGGTGGGATACCGGTTCGGGAGCGTCCGCTGGCTGCCGGGGTCGGGCTCCTAGGCGGCTACTTCTTCTTGCTCTTGCTTTTCTTCGCCGCAGCGGTCGTCGTCGTGACCCCGGCCGCGCCCGCCTGCGGCTGATCAGCGATCGCCATGGCAAATGGCCCGCCAGGGACCCTGATCGACGCACCGATCTTGTGAGTGGCGAGGTTGATCGGCACGAGGGCGTCCGCCTGAAGGCAGGAGACCCACCCCGTGGTCCCGTCCGGGGTGATGGCGATGTACTGCGCACCCTTGTCGACGGTGATCGGAGCACCAGCGGTGTCTGACGAGATCGAGATCGGCACGACGTTGTTACCCGCGGAAGTGTTCGAGGGGGTGTCGACGACCCAGGCATCCTGTCCGGCGACCGCGACCGAGATAGGTCCACCAGGCACGCTGATCGGCGAGCCGGCCGTGTTGTTCGCAGTGGCGATGGGCGTGACGCTGCCGGAGTCGAGATTCGTCACGAAGACCGTGCTCCCATCGGATGTGATGGCCATGCCTGTCGGTCCGTTGCCGACGGTGATGGCCTTGCCGGCTACTCCCGTCGCCAGGTCGATCGGGGTAACCGTATTCCCCACCCCACCGCTCTGACCGCTGACGATGGCTCCGGCGTCGGCGACGTAGGCCGTCAAGCCATTCGGCGTGACCACGATCCCCTGCGGGCCTGAGCCAACGGTGATCGCCGTGCCCGGCTTGTCCGTCGCGAGATTGATCGGCGTCACCGTGTCACCGAGCACCGACGCAGAGCCGTCGTCGGTCACGTACGCCGTCTTGCCGTTAGGGGTGATCGCAATGTCAGCCGGCCCCACACCCGCCTCGATCGGTGCTCCGGCCTTGCCGGTCGCGATGTTCACCGGGGTGACGGTGCTGGAGGCATAGTTGGCCACGTAGGCCATGGTCCCGGCGCTATTGACCGCAACGGCGTCCGGATAGGTGCCGACGCGGATCTTCTTTCCCAGCACCGGACCGCCCGAGTTCGCCGAGACTGTCACCTCGGCGAGGGCGTGTCCGCTTCCGAGGTTTGGCCCGCTCCCCGCCAGGGCGACGTAAGCAACCACGCTCGGAGGCAGCGGCGGGAGCGTAGAAGTCGACGAGGACGCCGTTGACGAGCCGCTACCCCCGCAAGCGGAAAGTACGAGCGCCGCTGCGCCGATCAGAGCAAAGGCCGTCGCCGTGCGCCGGAGCGCGAGCCCCAGCCCGTGCATGTTGTAGCGAGGATTCCTCATTGATGCCGTTGCTACCACACAAGGCCCCGCCGCTCGGAGCACCCCATCGCGCCGCCGGGCTCGCTTACTGCGGAGCGAAGGCCCAAGCCTCGATCTCGACCAGAGCGCCTAGCGGCAATCCTGCTGTTGCGAAGGCGCTCCGAGCCGGGCGGTGGTCGCCGAAAGCGACGACATAGGCGTCGTTCACTTCGCCGAAGTCTGCGATGTCGGCCAGGAAGACCGTCGTCTTCACCACGTCAGTCAGGGAGGCACCGTGACCTTCGAGCAACTCGGCGATGTTGGCGACCGCTTGCGTCGCCTGTGGACCTACGCCGCCTTCGACGAACCGTCCGTCCGCTGTGCGGCCGAGTTGGCCCGAAACGATCAGCCAGTCACCTGCCCGCACGACGGGCGTGTAAGGACCTACCGGAGGCACGGTTCGACGATCAGATCAGCTGAACGACGACCCGCAACCGCAGGTGCGGGAGGCGTTGGGGTTCGAGATGTGGAATCCGGCGCCCTGGAGGCCGTCCTTGTAGTCGAGCGTGGACCCCTTCAGGAGATCAGCGCTCTCGGGGTCAACGACGACCTTCACGCCGCCGAAGGTGCGCACGACATCGTCATCAGCGATCTCGGAGTCGAAGAACATCTCGTAGCTGTAGCCCGAGCAGCCCCCGGGCCGGACCGCCACCCGAAGTGCCAGCTCAGGGTTGCCCTCCTGTGAGAGGAGGTCGGCGACCTTGACCGTCGCCTCGTCGGAGAGCATGACCGGGCTCGGTCGCTTGCCGATCTGCACGGACGTGGTTGCGATACTCACAGGTGGCTGCCTCCTAATAGTCCGCAGACTCACGTGGAGCTGCGACTCAATTGTACCCGTCCATCACAACGGCGCCGCTGTGCCCTGCATTCCCAGCCCTCCCGGCGGCATCCCGCCAGCCTCCCGCCAGTGCTCGGTAGCCTGGGACCATCGTGACGCAGCCTCAAGACCTCCGTGAACGGGTTACCGAAGCCCTGCGCGGCGTGGTCGACCCAGAGCTTGGCGACGACATAGTCAGCTTGGGGATGATGCGCTCAGTGACGGCAACGCCTGAGGGCGAGGTCGTAGCGGAGATCGCCCTGACGATCGCCAGCTGCCCTCTCAGGACTCAGCTGAAGGAGGACGTCGAGCGCGCCGTCCGCACGGTCCCAGGCGTCACGGCCGTCGAAGTCCGCACAGGCGTCATGTCACAGCCCGAGCGGAGCGAGCTCATGTCCCGCGCCCGGCTCCGTGCGCAGGAGCGCGCGGAGCTCGCCACCGACCTTCCGCCGACCTGCCGTGTTCTTGCCATAGCGTCGGGCAAAGGAGGCGTCGGGAAGTCTTCGGTCACAGTCAACCTCGCGGTAGCGCTCGCGTCGAGGGGCCACTCCGTCGGCATCCTCGATGCCGACGTCTGGGGCCACTCCGTCCCTCGCCTGCTCGGGATGGAGGGGGAGATCAACGCCCGGAACAAGAAGATGGTCCCCCTCGAGCGGCCGCTGCCGCCGCCGGGCGGCGTGGGCGAGGGCGGCGTGGTGAGGGTGATCAGCATGGGTTTCTTGGCGGATGAGGACACGGCGATCATGTGGCGTGGGCTGGTGCTCAATCGCGCCGTCCAGCACTTCCTCGAAGACGTCGCCTGGGGCGATCTCGACTACCTGCTCGTCGACCTGCCGCCCGGCACCGGTGACATCCAGATGGGCCTCGCCCGCATGCTGCCGCGGACCGAGGTGCTCGTTGTGACGACCCCGCCTATCGCCGCACAGAAGGTGGCGGGGCGCGCGGCCGACATGGCTCGCAAGGGTCACCTGCGAGTGGCGGGCGTGATCGAGAACATGTCGCCCTTCGTGTGCGAGCACGGCGAGGAGTACGCCTTGTTCGGGCGAGGTGGCGGCGCACGCCTGGCGGCCGAGATCGGAGTGCCGCTAATCGGCGAGATCCCACTTCACCCCGACGCGTCAGCTGCCGGCGACGCCGGTGAGCCCGTTGCCCTCGGTGAAGGCCCACTCGCGCGGGTGTTCGGCGCCATCGCGGACAGGATCCTGACCGAGATCGCCCCGCCGATCGAGATGACCGGTTGCACGGCCAGGATGCTCGAACGTGTGGAGCAGGCCCTCGGCTAAGACTGCGGCTCGACCTCGACTTCGATTGCAGCCCAACCACCCTCGACAGTGTCGGGATCGTCACTCGAAGCTCGGCCCTCGTCGCGCAGCTTCCGCAGGTGCGCCCAGACCGAGAAGCGGGCTATCGGGTGCAAGAGCTCGGGCACGTCGGTGTACACGTCCGCCACTATCTCCTCGATTGTCGCCGCCCGCCTGGCTTCGAGCGCGCCGAGCACTGCGGACTCCCGCGCGAGGCGGTGCGCCTTGTACCCCGCGATGACTTGGATCGGGTCGGACATGACAGGCCCATGCCCAGGAACGATGGCATCGAAGGCTGGTGTCTCGCCGAGCAGCCGGTCGAGGGAGGCGAGATAGTCGGCCATGTTGCCATCAGGCGGTGCGATCACGACCGTCGACCCACCCATGATGTGGTCGCCGGAGAACAGCAGCCGCAGCGGCTCCTCGATCACGTAGCAGAGATGGTCGGACGCGTGACCGGGCGTGTGCACCGCCCTGATCGACAGGTCGCCGAGATCGACGACATCGCCCTCGGTGATGCGAACATCCGGCACAAAACCCGCCCGTTCATCGAACCCCAGCACCACTGCCCCGGAACGCTCGGCGAGCCCCTTTGCCCCCGGGGCGTGATCTGAGTGAGTGTGCGTGACGATCACTGCTTTCAAACGGCCGTACGTCTCCGCCGCTGCGGCGATCGCATCGAGGTGGCCCTCATCCACGGGTCCGGGGTCGATGGCCACGAGATCCCGCTCGCCGACGAGGTAGGTGTTGGTTCCCGGTCCTGTCATGACTGAGGGGTTCGGTGCCGTCAGGCGCATCACTCGCGGCACGACCTCGACGAGCTCCCCTGGGACGGGCACCTCGAGCGACCTGTCGGTGATCACTGCGGCTCAGGCCGGGATCGGTTGGGAAAGGCGACGTCCTCACCCACGCCAGTGGCTGAGTCGTATCCCTCGTCTCCCGGTAACAAGATGCGCACACCTTGGTCGGCGACGCTGATCTTCGGGAGGATCGTCGGCACCTCGGCGACAGCTGACGCCTCGAGCAACTCGGCCGAGCGTTCGAACCGTCCGACTGCCTGCAAGTTCTTCATCGTGGGGAACAGCATGTCGATCTCGCCGGCCGCCTGCCTGCGCAAGGCATCGCCAGGGCTGATCCAGATCGAGTCGATGACCTCGATGTCGTCGTGCAATGCCGTCTGGCCCTCCGGCATCGCCGCGACGAAAAAGCGCGTGTCGTAGCGCCTCGGCGATCCCTCAGGCGTGATCCAGTGGCTGAAGTACCAGAGGCGCTCAGTGCCGAGGTGGAGATTCTCCAACTCGCAGAGGTCAGCGAAGGTGAGCTCGCGGTCGTTCAAGCGCCGCCGGTGCTCCACGAACCTGGCGGCCACGCCCGCATCGGAGAAGTCGATCGGTGCATCATCGGGACCGGAGGCAAGAAGGATCCCGGCCTCTTCGAAGCACTCCCGGATGGCGGCGACGAAGAAAGCGAGCCCGCCCGCGGCTGGGTCGCCCGTCAGGCCGAGGATGCGGCTCGCTTCCTGGTCGCCGCGGCTCGGTGACCGGTCGAGGAGCCCAGGCGACCCGTCTTCTCTGTCGACGGCGCCGCCGGGGAAGAGGTGAGCACCACCCACCCAGCTCGAGGCGAGGTTGCGCCGCAGCATGAGGACTTCCATACCCTCAGGGGTGTCGCGAACGAGCATGATCGTCGACGCAGCTCGCGGGACGATCAGCTCGGGCAGGTGACCTCCGACCGATCCATCGAGCGCACGAGCTCGGCGACGGTCCGCCCGAACGACGCCGGGCTCGACAGCGGCCAACCATGGTTGCCGTCCACCACGGTGCCGTCGATGCCGAGCGCGGTGCACTGGTCGTCGAACGAGGCTCTGGTGATCACACGATCGCCCGTCGCCCACACGACCGCAGCGGGGATGTTCTTGTCGCGCACCTTTGCAAGCTCGTGCCGCAGGTCGCTCCGGCGGATCATGTTCGCCACGAAGCCCAGATTGGGCAGGTGCCACACGAGGTTGTGCGAAAGGTCGCGCAGCACGCTGAGCGCAGCGACCGGGAACTGGCCCACGGGGAACTCCGAGAGGAGGTGGACGCCCCAATCCCAGAGAGGACGGTCGGTGAGCGGCCGCTCGGAGTCCTCATGGCGCTGCCAGGTTGCGCCGCTCACAGAGGAGACGAGGACGACCGACCGCACCAGCTCTGGAGCGTCGTGCGCGATCTGGGCGGCGACGCCCCCGCCGAACGAGTGGCCCACTATGTGGACGGGCTCGCCGGCGACGTCGTGACACTCCTCGAGGAAGCGGCGTATCGCCCGGGCGTAGGTCGCGAACGACATCCCGAGAAAAGGCAGGTCGGAGCTGCCCCCGAAACCGGGGAGATCCGGGACGATCACCCGGAAGCCCTGAAGGGCGATCGCCTCGGCCGCCTGCCGATACGAGTTGTGCGCAAGTCCCCAGCCGTGGATGAGGACGACGGTGGGCCCAGGGCCTTCGACCAGGCCGTATCCGTATGCGCGGCTGTCGATCCGGCAGATCTCGTCCTGCATTCTCGCCTGGTTGTCAGCCCCCGGTGAGAGGCGGGCGAGTTGGCCGAGAACTGAGGGGATCCGAAACATCATTGTAAAAATATCCGAACGTCCTGATGAATTGTTGGTTACTGGGTGGTGGCGCGCGAAAATGCAGGACGCGCTAGGTGCACGATCGTTGCGGCTGCCCGCTCAGCGGGCGACTACGCCAGCAGGACGCTGGGTGGCACCGGGCGTTCTGCGGTCGAGGACCTGCTTGCGCTCGGTCTCGTTCAGACCGCCCCATATCCCGTGGGGCTCCCGGATGCGCAGCGCGTACTCGAGGCAGTCCTCGCGGACGCAGCAGGATCGGCAGATGGCCTTCGCCTCCCGTTCGCGGCCTACCCGCTCGTCCTTGCGCTCCACGTAGGAAGGCGGGAAGAAGACGACGGCCTGTGGCCCTCGACATGCCGCTCGTATTTGCCACATGTCCTCGTGCTGACTGGCGACCACGTGCCCCTCCTAAATCGGTCACCTGACGACCGGATCCGTGGCACGCTCCCCTAGTACCCCTACTCGGGCCGTCCGACGCCCCCACTGGCCGGACCCTCCCGATCACCGATCATCCGTCCTGTTGCCAGGACAACTGTCGCGACCATACCGCCGGGTAACACGGGATACAAGAGGAACCTTTCCAGAAAAATCGCTGCTCCGCCTTCGGCCGGTAGTGTCGCCCACGGCATGGACAGAGAGGCGTTCTGCAGGCAGAGCCGGGTTCTCGTCGTCGCAGGCAAGGGCGGGGTGGGAAAGACGACCGTCGCTGCTGCTCTCTCGAGAATGGCTGCCGACTGCGGTATGAACGTCCTCGTCGTGGCGCTCGACGACGGCGGCGCGCTGCCCGGTCTGTTCGGCGCGGCCGAGAGCTTCTCCTATGAGGAGCAGGCTGTCTACGAGCCTCTGACCGGCGGATCCGTGCGCGCCCGCGTGATCACGCCCGACGACGCTCTCCTCGAGTACCTGATGGACCACGGGCTGAAGCGGGTTGCCAAGCGGCTCGTCTCGACTGGCGTGCTCGACGTGGTTGCGACCGCCATCCCCGGGATCCGCGAGATCCTCGTCCTCGGCAAGGTGAAGCAAATCGAGCGTGCAGGCGACGCGGATCTCGTTATCCTGGACGCACCGGCGACTGGGCACGCGGTTCGGTTCTTGACGAGCGCGAGCGGGCTGCTCGATGCCGCCCGCGGAGGACCTTTGCGATCGCAGGCCGCCGACGTGGTCGAGATGCTGCACGACCCTGAGCGCTGCCAGGTGCTGCTCGTCACCCTGCCGGAGGAGACGCCTGTGAACGAGCTGATCGAGACCGCGTACCGATTCGAGGACGAGGTCGGCGTGCTCCTCGGCCCGGTCGTGGTAAACGCCTGCCTCGAGCCGATCGCTGGGCTGGGAGCCGATGTGGACGCCGTGGCCGAGGCCGCTTCCGTGTCGTTGGACGAGGGTGAGCGCAGGGCGTTGAAGAGCGCGGCGCAGTTTCGACTGGGACGAGAGCGGCTCCAGGTCGAGCAGATCCGCCGTCTCGAGATGGAGTTGCCCCTTCCCGAGCTGCGGCTCCCGTACGTGTTCCACGCGGAGATCGGGCCGGCGCAGATCGGTCCGCTCGCCGAGGCGCTCGGCCAGGCCATCGACAAGATCGGCGCGGTCTGATGGCGACAGCCCACGACCTCGGGCAGCTCGTGCGCGAGCGGTCGATCATCATCTGCTGCGGCTCGGGCGGTGCTGGCAAGACGACCGCGTCAGCCGCCATCGCCCTCGCTGGCGCACGGGCAGGGCGGAAGGCCTGCGTCGTCACGATCGACCCCGCTCGGCGCCTTGCCGACGCTCTCGGTATCGGGTCCCTGGGCAACACGCCGACGTTGATCCAAGGTGACTGGCCGGGCGAGCTCTCGGCGATGATGCTGGACGCGAAGAGGACCTTCGACGACCTCGTCGGCCTCTACTCCGAGGGCCCCGAGCAGGCAGAGCGCATCCTCTCGAATCCTCTCTACCGCAATCTCACCTCGGCCCTCTCGGGCACGCAGGAGTACATGGCGGCGGAGAAGCTCTACGAGCTGCACGAGTCGGGCGACTTCGACCTCGTGGTGGTCGACACACCTCCCACGAGAAACGCTCTCGATTTCCTCGATGCCCCGGGTCGCCTCACACGTTTCTTGGAGAATCGGGTGTTCAGGCTGCTCCTCATGCCCGGAAGGGCGTCCATGAAGGCGTTGTCGGTCGCCACTCAGGTGTTCCTCCGGACAATCTCGCGGGTTGCGGGCAGCGAGATCGTCGAGGACGCGATGGCGTTCTTCCGGGCCTTCGACGGCATGGAACAGGGCTTCCGCGACAGGGCACGGCGGGTCGAGCAGCTCCTGGCAGACCCGGGTACCGCGTTCGTGCTCGTGGCGGCGCCGCGGCGGGACTCGGTCGGCGAGGCGCGTTTCTTCTCGGAGCGGTTGGCAGAGGCAGGGCTGCCGGTGGCGGCGCTCGTGATGAATCGCGTGCACCCCGACTTCCTCGCAGGCGAGATTGGGCCTGGGGTTGTCGACGAGTCAGAGCTTGCCCTGGTCGAGGCGCCACCGGATCCGGAAGGAGCCCGGGTGTTGCTTGCCGCTCTGCGGCAGAACCTCGCCGATCTCGAGTTCGTCGTCGGTGAGGAACGGGACTACATGCAACAGCTGGAAGGCGGCGTCGAGGGAGCAATCGCCGAGGTGCCGTATCTCCGCGACGACGTCCACGATCTGGCTGGGCTGTCCCTCGTGGCCGAGTACGTCGTCGGGCAGGTAGCCTCCGGACGTGCCTGACATCCTCATCGTCAGCGACGCACCGTCGGTCCTTGCCGATGTTCGGTCAGCCCTCGAAGACGGCGAGACGACCGTCCGCGAGCTGACCGCCGGCCATCTCGTCCGCGGCGCGGTAGCTGAAGACCCACCCGACCTCGTGATCACGGACCTGCAGGTGGGCAGCATGGGTGGGATCGCCATCTGCATGGACTTGCGGCTCGAAGAATCCGGTGGGCGTGCGGAGCATGTTCCAGTGCTGATCCTGATGGACCGCCGGGCAGACGTCTTCATGGCCAAGCGATCCGATGCTGAGGGATGGCTTGTGAAGCCGTTCGACTCGCTCCGGCTGCGGAAGGCTGCCCGGGCGCTCATCGAGGGTGGCACGTATTACGACGAGTCGTACAAGCCGCTGCCGCTCCCCGTCGAGCTTGCGGCCGAAGCCAGCTCGGGGTAGTTCGGACCGCCGGTAGCCATGTTCAAGCGCCGTCACAAGGCGGCCGACGCGAAGGCCGCCGCTTCACGCTCCGAGCAGGAGCTCCTCATCGAGCGACGCCTCGCGTCGTTGAGGGACACGACCGCCCGCGAGGTGATGACGCCGCGCGTCGACGTCGTCGCGCTCGAAGAACCGGTCAGCTACGAGGATGTCGCACGAGCCGTGAGGCGCTCAGCTCACTCCCACTTCCCCGTCTACGAAGGCGACCTCGACCAGTTGGTAGGCGTGCTGTACGTGAAGGACCTCTTTCACCTCGGGCCGCTCGGCAGCGGGACTGTGCCGAGCACGGCAGAGGTGTCGAAGCGGCTGCGCGAGCCGTACCTCGTCCCAGAGTCGCGGCTCGTGCTCGAGCTCTTGGCGGAGATGCGCCGATTGCGCCGGAGCTTCGCCGTCGTGGTGGACGAGCACGGCGGCGTCGCCGGAGTGCTGACGATCAACGCTCTCGTGAGCGAGCTGGTCGGTGACTTGCAGGACGAGTACGACGAGTCAGCTCCCCCGGAGATCGAGCGCGTCGACCAGTCCCGCTGGCTCGTCGATGGCTCGACATCGGTAGACGACGTGCGGGAGGAGATCGGGGCCCCTATACCCGAAGGCGATTACGTGACGCTCGGGGGGTACATCTTCGACCTGTTTGGACGGATCCCGAAGGAGGGAGAGACAGCCGAACGGTCCGGCTGGGGTTACAGGGTGACCGAGATGGACCGCCGCCGCGTCGACAAGGTGGTGGTGCAAGCGCCTGCGGCGCACGCCGCCAAACCGGTTGCGCCGGCGCCGGAGACGCCGGAAGCGGCTCCCGTCACGCGGCCCGGGAACGGCGGCGAGGGCAAGTGACAATGGAAGTCAGCGGCCACATCGAGATGCTGGATGAGAATGGCCGCCTTCTGCTCGAGGCAGCCGGCCGGGTCGATCTCGGCGCGCCGGTGCCGACCTGCCCGACTTGGGACTTGCGCGACTTGCTGGCACACATCGGCTACGTCCACCGGTGGGCGACGGCCTACGTCGCCGGCGCGCTTACCGAGATGGTCGACGAGCTCGACGACGAGGCGATCCTCGGGGCGGGTCCTCCGGACGACGAGATCGTGGGCTGGTTCGGCGACGGCCACGCTGCCCTCGTGAAAGCGCTGACCGAAGCACCCGCGGACCTCGATTGCTGGACTTTCCTCGAGGCGCCCTCGCCACTCGCATTCTGGGCTCGTCGTCAGGCGCACGAGACCTGCATCCACCGGGTCGACGCCGAGTTGGCGGCTGGCGTTGGCGTTGCTCCGATCGAGCGTGAGTGGGCAGCGGACGGGATTGACGAGTTGCTGTTGGGTTTCTTCGGGCATGAACCGGCGGAGGCGCCGCCGGCGGGGGACGTGCTCAGTGTGATCGGGATCGAGCCGGTCGACGACTCGCGCAGATGGGCAGTCAAGATCCTGGCGGACCGCTTCCGTACCTCGAAGGGCTTCGATCGCTGCGACACCGTCGTCCGTGGGCCGGCCTCCGATCTCTACCTGCTGTTGTGGAACCGCCGGCTCGGCCTCGATGGCCTCGAGGTCGAAGGCAGCCCCGAGCTCCTGGACACATGGAGGGACCGGTCGCAGCTCGTGTGGGCGTGATCCGCCCCCTGTCCTCGGCGAAGGCGCGGGATAGGGTCAGCGCCATGAAGACCTTTCGTGTTCGCCGGTGGGGCGCTGTCCTGGCGGGCGCTGCGCTCGTGTCAACGATGGCAGGAGTTGTCGCGAGCGCGAGCCCGCTCCGGACGGTGCACGGGTTCAAGCTGCCTGCGGTCAAGCACGTGTGGGTGATAGTGCTCGAGAACGAGGACTACGCGACCACGTTCGGCGATCCGAGCGCCGATCCGTACCTGGCCAAGACGCTCCCCTCGAAGGGGGTGCTGCTCGAGGACTACTACGG
>JBKQLZ010000025.1:0-12477 GCA_052146895.1 Acidimicrobiales bacterium | reverse complement strand
ATGCGGGCGCTCCTCGTGGAGAGGGGGTTCCCGTGTGAGAGCGTGCGTTTCTTCGCGTCTTCCCGCTCCGCCGGCCGCGTGCTGCCGTGGGCCGGCGGCGAGATCACGGTCGAGGATGTCGCCGTCGCCGACTTCGGCGGTCTGGACCTGGCCCTGTTCTCCTGTGGGGCAGCCGCCTCTCGCGAGTTGGCGCCGAAGGTGGCGGCCGCAGGTGCGATCGTCATCGACAACTCGTCAGCTTGGCGGATGGACCCGGACGTCCCGCTCGTCGTGCACGAGGCAAACGCCTCTGCACTCTCGTCAATACCGAAGGGAATAGTCGGCAACCCAAACTGCACGACCATGGTCGCCATCCCGGTGCTGAAGCCCTTGCACGATCTGGCTGGGTTACGGCGCATCGTCGTCGCCACTTACCAGGCTGTGTCCGGCGCCGGCTTGGCCGGCGTGGCCGAGCTCGACGAGCAGGTGCAAAAGGTCGGCGCAGAGGCCGCTTCGCTGACGTTCAGCGGGAGTGCTGTCGAGTTCCCGGCGCATTCGAAGTTCCCTGGGCCGATCGCGTTCAATGTTCTCTCGATTGCCGGACCTCTGGTCGACGACGGCTCGGGCGAGACGAACGAGGAGCAGAAGTACCGCGACGAGTGTCGGAAGATCCTCGGGCTGCCTCATCTGGCGTTGGCCTGCACGTGCGTACGTGTGCCGGTGTTCACTGGGCACAGCGCGGCGCTGAACATCGAGTTCGAGCGTGCGGTCTCAGTCGACGAGGCTCGTGCGGTGCTGGCCGAGGCGCCCGGCGTGGAGCTGTCGGCGATGCCGACGCCACTCGGCGCAGCCGGCGGGGATGTGTCACTCGTGGGTCGCATCCGGCGGGACGCGACCGTTCCTGACGACAGAGGGCTCTCGCTCTTCGTTGCCGGGGACAACCTGCGCAAGGGCGCCGCCCTCAACGCAATCCAGATCGCCGAGGTGCTGGCAGAGCGTTTGTAGCTCTACGCGACCGCCGCCGTTCGGGGCGGCAATATCGTCGCGGCATGGATCTCGGAAGATTTGGCATCTGGTGGAGCGGCTCCTGGAACGCGGGTGAGGCGCCGCTCGAAGACGTCGCCGCAGAGATGGAGACGCTTGGCTACCAGACACTTTGGATGTCTGGGGGGTTCACTCCGGGCATCCAGAGCGTTTTCAAGCGCCTCCTCGCTGCGACCGAGCACGCAGCCGTTGCGACCGGGATCTTGTCGGTGTGGCCGAACGACCCGGCGAGTGTCGGCGCCGAGGTGGCAGAGATGGGGCCTCGTTTCTTGCTCGGAATCGGTGCCAGCCACGCAGTCGTCGTCGAGGGCTCCGGCACGAGTTACGAGCGGCCGTACAGCAAGGTCGCCACGTGGCTCGACGAGCTCGACGCGAGCGCGCGCCCCGTACCGAGAGATCGCCGCATCCTCGCCGCTCTTGGACAACGCATGTTGCGCCTTGGCGCCGAGCGCTCGCTCGGCGCCCACCCCTACTTCGTCACGCTCGAGCACACCGTCCGGGCGCGGGCGATTCTCGGCAACGGCCCGGTGCTCGCTCCCGAGGTGGCCGTCGTGCTCGAGACCGACGCCGATGCCGCACGCGCAGCCGCCCGCAACTACGCCGCTATCTACCTCTCCCTCCCGAACTACACCAACAACCTGATCTCGTTGGGCTGGGAGCTATCGGACATCGAGGGTGGCGGGAGCGACAGGCTCATCGACGCGCTCATTCCCTGGGGCACGCCCGAGGCCGTTGCAGCACGCCTCGAAGAGCACCACACAGCCGGCGCTGACCACGTTTGCGTCCAGATCGTGCGCGACCCGAGTAAGCCCGCCGAGTACCCCCTTCACGAGTACCGGGAGCTGGCAACGGCACTCTTCTGACATTCGAGCAAGCGATACTGCGCTCTGCACCGTATAACTCTTCGTGAAGCGCGCGCGAGGGGAGCGCCGAGATCAGTCATTCGGCCGGCTGTTCGTGACTCATGCCGCGCTCGCTCTCATCCCTGTGCTCGTGCTCGGCGCAGCTCTCGGGCTCGGATACCGTTCCTCGGCCCAGGCGCGGGGCCTCGCCGAAGGGCGTGCAGAGGCTCGGCTCATCTCACGTACCGCCGTCGAGCCGATTCTCGACGGACGACCGCTCTCGGAGAAGCTGACCCCTGCCGAGCTGTCGCAGCTCGACCGGCTGGTCGCCCGCGCCGTCGGCGACGGCGACATCCTCCGCCTGAGGCTGCGGGACCTGGGCGGCACGGTCGTGTTCACGAGCGACAACTCGCGCCAGCGCGACTTAGACGACGACGAGGCGCTCGCTGCCGCGGCTGGAGCGACGGTGGCTCGCGTCACGCGGCTCAACGCCGACGCCAACGACACGGGCCCGCTCGGTCCAGTCGCGGTCGAGGTCTACCAGCCCCTACAGGCAGGCTCCCCACTTCACCGAGTCGGAGTCCTCGAGATGTACCTTCCGTACGCCCCGATCAGTGCGGACGTCACGAACGAGCTCCACAGCCTCTACGAGGATCTCGCCATGGGCCTGGCTTTGCTCTACCTCGCGATCCTTCTCATCACGCTCTCGGTCAGTCGAGGGCTGCGCCGGGAAGTGGTCCGCAATCGCCATCTTGCAGAGCACGACTCTCTTACGGGCCTCGCGAACCGCGAGCTGTTCATGAGCGAGGCGAGTGCCGCTCTCCGGTCGAAGCCCCACAGGAAGGTCGTGGTCGCCATCGCGGACATCGACCGCTTCAAAGAGGTGAACGACACGCTCGGCCACCACAACGGGGACGGCCTCATCGTGCAGCTCGCGGACCGGCTCGCCCGTGAGGTTGGCGATGGCAACACCGTCGCGCGCCTCGGGGGGGACGAGTTCGGCATCCTGCTGACCGACCACGTCTCGACGGCCACCCCGGAGCGGACCCTGCGGCGGCTGCGCGAGGTGCTCGGGCGGGAAGCAACGGCAGGCGGAGTGCCAATATCGGTCGAGACCTCCATCGGGTACGCGATGTCGCCTGAGCACGGTGACGCCTCGGACGGTCTGTTGCAGCGCGCGGACATAGCCATGTACGCAGCCAAGACGCAGCACCAGGGCGTGGTCGGTTACCAGAGCTCGCAACGGCAGTACGACGCCGGGAGCCTCGCACTGCTCACAGAGCTCCGGCACGCAATAGGGGCAGGCGAGCTCGTGCTCCACTTCCAGCCGAAGGTGCGACTCGCGGTCGGGCTGGACCACCCGGGACGGGGTGTCGGCTATGCCGGTGCGCTCGGTCGAATCCCTCGTCCGCTGGCAGCATCCGCGCGAGGGACTGTTGCAGCCGGCGAGTTTCTTGCCCATCGCCGAGCAGACAGACGTGATCTTCGAGCTCACCTCGTGGGTGATGCAGTCGTCAATGGCTGCTCTCGCTGAGCTCCCAGCGGATGTGGCGGTGGCGATCAACGTCTCTGCCCGCAGCCTCGCGACACCAGAGTTCGCATCGTCCGTCATCCAGGCGATGAAGGACAGCGGAGCGCCGGCGAACCGCGTGATCCTCGAGGTCACCGAGACCGCCCTTTTGACGGATCCTCCGCGGGCAGCGGAGATCCTCCGCCAGCTCGCCTCGCTCGGTGTCCGGATCAGCCTCGATGACTTCGGAAGCGGTCAGACGTCTCTCGGCTACCTAGCGTCACTTCCCCTGCACGAGCTGAAGATCGACAGGTCCTTCGTCTCGGACATGCTCCACAACCCGGCCCACGCCGCCATAGTGGCGTCGATCGTCGAGCTCGGGCACAACTTGTCCCTGAAGGTGGTGGGTGAGGGAGTCGAGGACGCGACCGTGCTCGAACACCTCGCCACGATCGGCTGCGACGACGCTCAGGGTTACCTGATCGCCCGCCCTGCGCCGCTCGCTGAGGTCGTCTCGTGGATTGCGAGCACGCGCCAACCGGGGCCTTCCGATCTCGGAGAGTCGGCTCTCGTGCTGTGACCCGTCAGACGAACGGGAAGCTGTCGCTCGTCCCGACCGCGACGCCACTGCGCTCGGAGAGCAGCCCTGCAACGGTCGCGGGTTCGTCGGGCGTGAGAAGCGTCTTCACCCTCCGGCCTGTGTCGATGATCAGCCCGATGTGCTTCTTCGGCCTGCCCGGGTCGAGGTTGGCCCAGTAGGTCAGCGTGCCCGATCCCCAGATGCGGAGCTTCCCGTGCAGGGGAGTCAGCTCGAAACGAGAGATCGCCTTGATGGAGGAGTACGGGATGCGCTTGGTCCCCCAGGGGAAGAAGTAGGCCCGGATGCTCAGCTGGTCGTCGGAGCACTCGACGTATCGGTCCTTGTAGAGAGTCGTCATGCATTGACAATGCTAGGGCGCGGGACGGCAACGGACACTATGGCGAACTGCGAAGTCAGGCCGAGGACCTCGATGTGGACGTCTTTCACGGAGCTACGACCCGAGCCTGACGGGTACCTGATGAGCTCCAAGGCGGCGATGCCGCGCGATTCCCATCCGAGGGGCAGCTTGACCGCGGTCCGCCCGGGGCCACCGTCATAGAGCGAGTAGCCACTGCCGAAGTCGTTGCGATACCAGGTGGACGACCCCTTCAACTTGATCGCGACGGCGATCGCGGCAGTGTTCGTGGCAGTAGTGCTCAGATCTACGATCGCGTATTGCCGGGAGTCACCAATCTCTGGCGAAGAGACGCTCGTAGAGCCGTCGGAGTACCAGCGGGAGAGCTCTTCGGCAGTGATGCGGTAAGTCCATGGGTTCGCGTCCATCACCGTCTCACGGGCTGCGCCGGCAGCCGGACCCGCGATCGGCGCCTGCTCCATGCGGAACGAAGAGGTGCCCGTATCGGACTGGTAGTCGTTGCCTGAGGCGTTTCTCACTATCAGGTGCGTCTCGTACCTGGTTCCCTTGAACGGCTCGGTCTCCTCGGCGGGCGAGGTGCGGTTCACCGGGAAGCCAGCACTGCAGCCGCAGGAGTTGAACGTCGGGTCCAGGATGGCCCCCGACGGTGTGACATCGAGCGTGATCGTCTGCGTGATATCAGCCATGCGGCCCCACTCTCCCCACTCGAGCCACGGGACGAAGCTCGTGCCGGCATCTTCTTTCGACCAGACCGTCGTGTACTCGAGATACTCAGTCCCCTTCGGGCCGGTCGCGGCCGCCGACTCGGTCGCGTAGGTGAGCATCGGGGTGTCGCTCGCGGCGGTGTCGTGCCGGCCGTAGACGACCGGCGCGTATGCCATCTCGAGATAATCCGGGTTGGACTTCGTGACGACCGACAGCCTCGTGGCGATCACCCGCACCGTCGGCGGAGAGCTCGTCGTCGAGAGTGCCTTGTCGACTGCGATCGTCACATGTTGAGTCCCGGTCGCGATGGTGCCGAAGACTGCGGCGTATGTGAAGGGCCGAGCCCCCGCGAACAGGACGATCTCCTGAGCCGGCCCCGTGCCGACCTTCACGTCGACGACCGCGGCGGTGTTGTGCGCGTAAGCCCATGACGTCTTTGGCGCCGCGAGCACGAGCTGGAGGAGGGCGACGCCCGACTCCCGCTTGAGTGGCGCGATGCCTGCGGTGAGCGTGACACCAGCACCTGTGATCGCCCCAATTGGCGAGAGATCGCCGGCAGGATCGGCTGTCAGGGACAAGTCGTCCGGCTTGCCCGCGGTGACGCTCGTGCCTGCTGGGACGCCTGAAGGGCTCGACCAGGTAGGCGGTGCAGGAGGTCCGGCGTCCGGCGGGCTCGCCTTGGCCTTCGGCTCGAAACTCAGCGCCGCGATCCCAACCGTCGAGTCCCCGTTCCCGTCGTGGAGTTGGACGACCGCGGCAAGGCATTCGCTCGTGCCGCAGGCGATCGCCCCTGTAGCCGTCTCGACGGTGGACAGGACCTGGAATTTCGTCGAGACGGTTCCGGACTTCGTGCCGAAGAAGACGTCGTTGTCACGGTTCTCACAACCGTCCTCACCGATGGTGAGAGCAGACGGTGTGCACTGAAGCGCGAGAAGGGTGGCGCCGGCTGGCTCACCCTTGACGGTGATGGTGACGATTTCGCCGGAGTGGAGGTCCTTCGTCGGCGTGACGATGACGGACGGCGACGACATCGGCCGGGTCGCCGCGCGAGACACTGCGGGGAGCGCCATGATGCAAAGGGCAACCGCCGAGGCCGCAACGAGCGCCCGTCGGATCACGAGCGGCTCTTCATGAGGACCCGGCCGACCTCGCGGCCCTCGGGCCCGTCGAGATGCCGCTTCGCAGCCTCGATCGACGCCTCGGCAACCGGCGCCCTCCGGCGGAAGTCCATCGGTTGCAGGCCCATCTCGCCGATCACGCTAGCTGTCGGCTCGAACACGAGTACCGGGATCCCGGCCTCACTGAGCTTGCGCAGCTCGCGCGACAACATGAGCTTGGCGGGCAAGCGGGTGGCAGAGCGCAGCCGCGCCACAGAGAGCAGCTCGTCGTGGCGCATGTCTGCCGACATGGGTGAGCTCACGACCACTGCGTCCAATCCTTCGGCGGCGAGCAGATCCGCACTCGTCGGGGAGTGAACGCCGCCGTCGACGTAGCGGGCACCGCCGATCTGGACCGGACGGAACACGGCAGGGATCGCGCAGGAGGCCTGCACCGCCTGTGAGACGGTCGCCTGCGGAGCACCATCAGCGCCGAATGCGACCCGGCGGCCATCGTCGAGGTTGACCGCGCACAGCCACATCGGCTGATCGGGCCACCGCCCTCCGGGAAACAGATGAGTGAACCCCGCGAACCACGAGGTGGTGTCGCGCCTGCCCTCCGGTAGGAGTGCGCTGACGGCGATGCCGGGTCGCATGGCAGAAGGACGGGCGAACAAGCGGCCCAGCAGCTCCGGAGAGGACGGGCCCACCCGTTGCGTCCGGGGCTCGAGCGCTGGCTGTGACTGCGACGGCGCAGGGACGCCGTTCAGCAGCGACAGACCTGCGGGGGTGAGCGGCCGGCCGGACGCTCGGGCGAAGAGGTCCTCGGCGCTGACGCCCGCTCGCAGCGAAGCTGCGGCGACGGACCCGGCCGAGGTCCCGACAACGAATTCAGCCTGCCTCGGGTCCCACCCGGTCACGTCGCGGATCGCCGCCAGCACCCCGGCATGGAAAGCCTGCCCGACAACTCCGCCGGCGCCGAGGACGAGCCCGATTCGTGTCACTCCCCCATTTTGGCCTGCTTTCAATGTGTGCCAGGCTGGTCATCCATGGAGCGCTCGAACAGATGACAGCCTTCTTCGACTTCGACGATTCGGGCATCGCCTGCGACGGGTGTATTTCGACCGCCAGACGACCCGGAAACAGCTGACGGGCCGAGCCTGAGAACCCGCGAGGTGACTGCGACCTCGTTGCCCTGGCCGTTGCGGTACCTCGTCGATGAGCGCGGGCGGGAGACTGGTTTCGCGATGCTTCGGGGTTTGATCGGCGGCCCAGGCCTCGCCAAGTTCGACGAGTTCGCCGCGAACAGGCGCATGATCGGCTTCACTCACTTCGGGACGTTCCCGCTTCTTCACGACGTCTACGGCGGTATCCGGCCGGGACAGGACCCGACCGACGGGTGGAAGAACCGAGCCGTCGAAGCCTGCGAGGCGTGGGCCTACTGCTTCCGCGAGCCTGACCTCTATCTCCCGCCTGATCGGCCCCGCTTCTTCCTCAGCGGTTCCGACTTCGTCGATACCGATCGGATATGGCGCATTGCGTGCGGCGAAGGGCAACCACCAAGACGCTGGGACCTCTGCTACAGCTGCCTGCCCAACTGGTTCAACGACACACAGAAGAACTGGGCCTTGGCCAAGCCCTGCATCGAGCGGATGGCGACCGAGCTTGGCCTGCGAATCCTGCTCATCGGTCGGGCGCACGTGCCGGACGTACCGCAACTCCCCAACATCGACGTTCTACCCAAGCTGGAGTGGTCGGAGTTCTTGCGATGCATTGCGCGGTCCCGCCTCGTCTTCTTCCCCAATGTGCTCGATGCCTCGCCCCGCGTGATCACCGAGGCGCTCGCTCTCGACGTGCCAGTGCTCGTCAACCGCGAGATCCTTGGTGGTTGGAAGTATGTGAACAAAGAGACGGGTCGTTTCTTCGATGACCAGCACGACGTCGTGCAGGTTGCCGAGGAGTGCCTCACTGCTTCCACCTTCCGGCCGAGGGAGTGGCTCTCGGCCAACTGCGGCAAGGACACCGCCGCGCGCAAGCTCGCTTCCGCTCTGCGCGAGATCGACGGGGGGTCGAGCCCTGAGACCGCCGAGCTGACCTACGCCCTGCCGTCCGACTCGGTGCGGGCGTGAGCCAGCGATGACACCGACGCCGTCTGTAGTCGAGGCCATGCTCGGAAACCCTCGCTGCCCAGCTGACCTGCTCGCGACCCTCCTCGGAGATGCGCCGGAGGACATTCGACACGTGGGCGCCGCCAACCGCGTCTGCCCCGAGGAGCTCCTCCGGGACCTGGCGGACGATGCCGACTCCCGAGTGAGGGCGGCGGTCGCCGGCAACATCGCGTGCTCCGAGGAGGTCGTCGCCATCTTGGCCGGCGATGAGGACGCGGACGTCCGGTGCAGTGCCCTGATGAGCCCGCTCTGCCCGAGTGACATGCGGGCGTCGTTCGCCGACCACCCCGAGCCGGCGACACGTGCAGCCCTGGCAGGTTCGGTGTACTGCCCAAGCGACATCCTGCGCAGGCTCGCGAGCGACAGCGAGTTCCGCGTGAGGCAACTCGTGCTCATGAACCCGGCCACGCCGCCGGACCTCTTGACGCGTCAGGCCGTCGGCGCGAAATTCTGGGTCCGGCTCACGCTTGCCGCCAACCCGGCGACCGCCCCGGCCGTTCTCGGGTCTCTCGCCAAGGACCAGGACGAGCAGGTGAAGCTGGCGGTGACTCTCAATCCCCGCAGTCCACAGTGGATCATCGCCCTCCTCGTGGACGACGAGAACATTCGAGTACGGCGCGCGGCTCTCAGCCACCCTTCGTGTGCCCGGCAGCGCATCGTGAGTGAGGCTCACGCGGGCGATGAAGGGAACCGGCGGGCGGTCGCCGCCAATCCGGCGTGTCCACACGCCCTGTTGTACGCACTTGCCAATGACGACTGCGAGCCGGTCCGGCTGGCTCTCCTGGCCAACCCCGCCGGTCCGGCCGACGTCTCAGTGCTGCTCCGTGCAGACAGCTCATGGAAGGTGCGCCGGGCGGTCGCGTCGAAGAGGTCTTCCTTCCCACCCGTGCTGCGACGGCTCGCGCGTGACGAGGATGTCGGGGTCCGGACCTCGGTAGCCGCCAACCCCTCCACTCCGGAGTCGGCGCTCGCCGAGCTCTCTCGCCGCGACGATCTGCGGACACGCGCAGCGATCGCCCGTAATGCGGGGGCGCCGCCCGAAATCCACCAACACCTCGCGACGCACGGCACAACCGAGATACACGAGGCCCTCGCTGCCTGGTCACCCCACAGGGACGTCCTCGAGCATCTGATCGGGTCCTGAGACGGCAAGCCCCGTCAGAGGGGGTGGTACCCCGGCACCGTCTCGTGCGCGCAGTCCAGGTAGACCTTGGCCTCCGGCGGCTGAGCAAACCGTCCGTGGCTCCACCGGATCTCGACGTGCCCACTCACGATCCGCTCGGCGCCGGAGCTCCGCTCCTCGCAGACAGCAGTCCATCCGACGCGGGGCTGCCCGCCCGGTTGAGCCTCGACGGAGAAGCGATCCAGCCGGAACTGCTGCCGCCAGTCCCACGGGGTATCGATCCGGAGCCGCATGGACCCGCGGCGGCTCGATCCGAGAACGAAGTACGGGACGGACCCGATCCGCAAGAGCCGCCAGAGCACTGCCTCGCCGTTGGCTGGGGTTATCCGAGCGCTCCACTCGCGCGCTGTCGCCGTCGACACCGCCTCGCAGAGCCGCTCGTACGCGACCTCTGCGCCGGGCGGCCACCCTCCTGCCAGCACGGCCGACAACATCTTGCGCTGCGGTGTCGCGAGGCTCATCGCGAACATCGGCAGCCCTCCTCCGACGAGATCGGAGCACGCCTCGTACAAGGCTTGGTATTCCTCGGGCGCTGCGCGGACGTACCAGTCCCGGGTGTCAGTCACGGGCGCCGTGGACAGCAGGCCCTCCACGAGCCGAGCCGGGCTCGGGTTGTGGAGGATCTGAGAGAGGTACTTGCAGCTCACCAGGTACACGTGATCGATCCGTAGGTCCGCCGGCACGACCTCGTCCCCGGGAGGCCGCCTGCCACCCGTCCACTCGATCAAGCGCGGGATTCGCCCGCCGAGCGCGTCAGGCGCCCGCAGGAACGCCCGCCCGTTCTCCCACCCGGCCTCGAACTCGGTCCCGTATTCCGTCGATCGCCACAGGTCGGTGAGACGCTGCCAGTCGTTCTCGCTGAAACTGCGGAAGATCCGAGGCTGCGCGGCCAGTACCGCTCCGGGCGACTCGCCGCCGACCGTTCCGAGGGCTGTCGCGAGCTCGGTTACGAACGTGCGGTCGGACGGCACCTGTCAGCGGTTGGTGCGGCCCTGCAGCGCGTACGAACGGAGGCGTTCGGTGTCAGCGGGACTGAGCAGCTCGATCAAGTCGTAGATCGCCTTCGTCGGTCCTCTCATCGCATGGAGGGCCGCGTGGCCGGCACTGTTGCGTGCGGGGGCGTCCGTCGTGAGGAGCACGAGAGGCAGCTCGGTGCCTCGACTCTCATGCAGGACGGCAGCCTTTCCGAGCGCCTTCCAGAGCGTGTCGGTGCGCCTCAGACCGGCACGATTCGAGGTGAAGGCACCGGACACATCGAATGCCCAGTCGTGGCCGACGGCGTCGCGGGCGACAAAGTTGAGCTCGATACCGATCCCCGCGAGCTTGACGTCAGCTCGTATTTCAGAGAATCCGCATTTCTCGAGTACAGCCCGAGCGATCTCCTTCGCGAGCCTGCCTTCCCTAACGGCGCGGGCTTGGAAGTCCTCACCGTCCTCGGCCCGAGGGACCGCCGGGAGATCAACCCGAATCGGATCGGAAGGTAGAGACGCCTGGCGACTGAGTCTCTCGTCCTCTTCCGTGATCCGCTTTCGAGCCTGGTCGCAGTAGGACGCGTCGGTGTCGTAACCGATGAAGTGTCGCTCGGTCCTCAGCGCCGCGATCGCTGTCGTCCCCGAGCCGATGAAGGGGTCGAGGACAAGGTCGTCTCTGTAGGTGTACAGATCGATCAAGCGAGTCGGGAGCTCCACGGGGAAGGGCGCAGGATGGTTCACCCGCGTGGCGCTCTCGGGTGGGATCTCCCACAAGTCGGTCGTCGCCTCGAGGAATTCATCCCGGGAGATTGTCGCCGTCGAGGGAAGGCCAGCTCGCATCCGCTCCTCAGGCTTGAGCGCCCGGTCGAACCGGCCCTTGCTCGCGATCACGATCCTCTCCGTCACGTCGCGGAGGACCGGGTTGCTCGGCCTCTGGAAGGTCCCCCACGCGCACGAGCCACCGGCAGCGCGGCCCTTCCACCAGACGACCTCGCCACGGAGCAGCAAGCCGAGGTCCTGCAGGATCTCGGTCACGTCACCTGAGAGCGAGCGGTAGGGGCGCCTGCCGAGGTTTGCGACGTTGACGGCGATACGGCCGCCGGGCTCGAGCACCCGCTTGCACTCCCCGAAGACGTCGTGAAGCAGACCGAGGTACTCGAAGTATGTGGCCGGCACACCGTCTTCGCCGAGGCTCTCCTCGTACTCCTTTCCCGCGAAGTACGGGGGCGACGTCACCACGAGTGCCACTGAGTTGTCCTCGACAGCTGCCATGACGCGTGCGTCGGCCTGATAGATCACGTCGAGCTTCTCGGTCCGCGCGACAGTCGAGTCCTTCAACAGCTCCGGCGACACGAATCGCTCGTAGAACGCCGAGGCGTCGTGGCTCTCCCTCCGCGAGGAACCGAAGCGTGCCGTTGAGGTCGACCGTCTCGCCCGGGACGGCTGCGGGACCGGCAGCGGCTCGATGCTCACGTGGTGGCCTTCTCGTTCGTGTCGAGCACGTGGTCCAAAGACGGAAGCTGGCCCAGGAAGTCCGAGACCGCCCGAGTCACGAGGAGATTCGCCGAGACGTCGCGAACGGCCGCTGCTTCGCGGAGGGCGTGATGTAACGACTCCGGCAGGCGGACTGCCGTAAGCACGCGCGGTTCGTCGCTGCACCTCGGTCGACCCATGTAAAGAGCTTAACCGAACGGTGGTTTGTGCGCGCGCTTACGCGCGCAAACCCCGCAATGTAGCATCGTGGAAATTCAATCTTCAGGGAGACGGGCCAGTTGAGCGTTAATCGGGGCGAGGGGCGGAAAGCTGCGCCACTCCATCTTCTGCTCGTCCTGGTCGCCGCCCTGAGCCTGGTGGCCACCGGCATCGGCGCTGCGATGCTCGCGACAGTGCACGCCCGAGCTCAGGCAAAGGCAGCACGCAATGGCGACGCAGCCGTCTCTCCCCGCTCGGCAGGGCTCAGCTTGCCCGCGGTCCCAGCCTCCGGCGGCTACTTGGGCGTGGTGCCGAATGTCTCAGCCGGTG
>JBKQLZ010000024.1:0-6231 GCA_052146895.1 Acidimicrobiales bacterium | reverse complement strand
CCGTGAACGGGCAGGTCGAAAGGCAACATTTCCTCGGGCATGGAGCCAGACCGTAACCGACGTGGATAACCTGCCTCCGATGACCACCGAGCACGGCAACGACGCCGAATATCGGCTCCCAGGGATCGCGGCCCCCATCAGGTACGAGATCCGGATCGCTCCCGACTTCGGCAACCAGACGTTCGAAGGCGACGTCGCCATCGAACTGACGGTCTTCGAGCCCACCGCCGAGATACTCGTCAACGCGACCGAGCTCGACATCGACTCGGCCTTGCTACGACCGGTTGGGGGCGAGCCAACCGCGCTCGAGGTCTCCATCGACTCCGAGCAAGAGCGCGTTGCGTTCCGAGCCCCGGGCACGATCCAGCCGGGTGATTACGTGCTGTCGTGCGCGTTCGCGGGAGTGTTGGGAACGAGACTGCGGGGTTTCTACCGGAGCACGTTCACAGACGACGAGGGGAGCGAGCGGGTCATCGCTTCCACCCACCTCGAGGCGACCGACGCAAGACGAGCCTTCCCCTGCTTCGACGAACCCGCGATGAAGGCCGTCTTCTCGATCACGCTCGACGTGCCTGACGGGCTCTTCGCTGTCTCGAACGCGCCCGAGCTCGCGGTGTCCGCGCTCGAGAACGGCCGAAGGCGCGTCGTGTTCGAGGACACGATGAAGATGTCGACCTACCTCGTCGCCTATGCCGTAGGCCCGTTCGAGGCGACCGAGACAGTGATGGCCGACGGAGTGGTGCCGCTTCGCTGCGTCGTGCCACAGGGCAAGCTCCACCTGACTGATTTCGGGCTCGAAGCCGCCAGCCATGCGCTCGGATGGTTCCACCGGTACTTCGGCATCGCGTACCCGAGCCAGAAGCTCGACCTCGTCGCAATCCCCGACTTCGCCATGGGTGCAATGGAGAACCTTGGTTGCGTGACGTTCCGGGAGCAGGATCTCCTCTGCGACCCGAGGCAGTCCTCGATACCTGAGCTCTCGCGGATCGCCGAGGTGATCGCGCACGAGATCGCGCACATGTGGTTCGGCGACCTGGTCACCATGAGGTGGTGGAACGGCATCTGGCTGAACGAGGCGTTCGCGACCTTCATGTCGATCTGCTGCCTCGACGACTTCCGGCCCGAGTGGAACCGATGGGTCACGTTCGGCACGGAGAAGGACATCGCCCTGCAGATCGACGGCCTCCACTCGACGCGCCCGATCGAGTTCCCCGTCAACGCCCCGGACGAGGCCGAGGCGATGTTCGATCACCTCACCTACCTGAAGGGTGGCAACGTCCTCCGCATGGTCGAGCAGTATCTCGGGACCGATCGGTTCCGGGACGGCGTGCGCAACTATCTCGAGACCCACGCCTACGGCAATACCGAGACGACGGACCTGTGGGACGCGATCGAGTCCGTCTCCAATGGCGAGCCGGTCCGTGCCCTGCTCGACAGCTGGATCTTCCAAGGTGGTCACCCACTCGTGACGGCAGGGCTCGAGAACGGCAAGGTCGTGCTGACTCAGCAGCCTTTCGTCTACCTGCCCGACGAAGCGAGACCGAGCGGGCCACCGTCTGCCATCGGTCACGACTGGCTCGTCCCGATCAGGTTCGAGGACCGGCCCGGACCGGTCGTCGGTTCGATGCTCGGGCCGCAACCGAACGGCCACGAGCCACTGCGGCTCGGAGCGCCGGAGGGTCTTCCCGTCGTCAACGCCGGCGGCTCTGGTACTTATCGACTGCGCTACGAAGGGCAGCTCTTCGAGCAGGTCCTCGCGAATCTCGGTGCGCTCGAGCCACTAGAGCGATTCAACCTCGTCTCCGACTCGTGGGCGTGCACACTCGCCGGGCTCTCTTCACCGAGCGACTTCCTCACCCTTGTCCGCCGGCTGCGCGGGGAGGCCGATCCGAACGTGTGGGGAGTCGCCTCGGGCGCAATGGGTCTGTTCGATTTCGTCGCGGCTGGACTGGCCGAACACGCTCTGTCGGCGTTCATACGCGAGGTCGGGCGCCCTGAGTTGGCCCGCCTCGGCTGGGACTCGTCCGACTCGGATCTGCCTGAACAGCAGCGGAGCCGCTCGATCTTCATCAGCCTCCTCGGCGGGCTCGGTGCCGACGAGGACGTGAGGTCGAGGGCGAAAGCGTCGTTCGACCAGAGCCACTCGGGGATGCCAGAGCATGCGATCCCGGCGCCGATAGCCCAGGCGGTGCTCAACGTCGTGGTCATCTCCGGCGGGCGGGACGAGTTCGAGACGGTCCGAGCGGGCTTCCGCAACGCTGCCGACCCTCTGAGCGAGCAACGCCACCTGTTCGCGTTGACGACGGTGCGCGACGAGTCGCTCGCCGCTGAGGTGCTCGAGATGACGAGAGGCGAGATCCGGGCGCAAGACGCTCACCAGGTGTTGCGCATGATGTTGCGCAATCGCCGCTGCGGTCCACTTGCATGGGCCTTCGTCGTCGAGCACTTCGATGAGCTCGAGAAGCGGCTTCCCACACACGCCATGCCGACTGTCATGGGAGGTGTCACCACACTCGTCCAGGTGGACGAGGCGGGGAACGCGAGGTTCGTGGAAGAGGCGCGGAGTTTCGTGGAGGGACGCGACTTCGGCGGTCACCAGCGCCTCGTCGATCAGGCTCTCGAGCGCCAGGCGATCAACGCGCGTTTCGTGATGGCGGGAAGGCCGACGATCGCCGAGCTGCTCGCCAAGGCGTAGTGCGACACCTGAGCGCGTCGACCGGCCGCGCCGGACCCTCATGAATTTCGGAGTCCTGCTGGCAACTTTCGCACTCGTAATACCGGCCGAGCTCCCGGACAAGACCTTCATCTCGTGCATCGTGATGGCCTCGCGGCACCAGCCGCTCCCCGTGTGGATCGGTGGTGCGTCGGCTCTCATCTTGCAAGCAGGTGTTGCCGTGCTCGCCGGCAGGCTGTTGGCACTCTTGCCTCACACCGCAGTTCGGAGCGTGATCGCCGCGCTCTTCATCGGTGGGGCTGCCTATCTGCTGTTCGTCCCGGAGAAGGAAGAGGAGGCCAAAGGTGAGCGCCTCGGTGAGCGCGGCGCGGTTGGCGATGTTGGCCCGCCCGTCCCCGGGGAGGGTGCGGAGCCTGCAATGGTCTCTGGCACGTTGTGGCGTCCGATGCTCACGACGTTCTCGATCGTCGCTCTCGCCGAGTTCGGCGACATCACCCAGATCCTGATAGCTAACCTCTCCGCCCGATATCACGCGACGTGGTCGGTATTCGCCGGCGCCTCTGCCGCTTTCATCGTCGTCTCTGGTCTCGGGGTGCTTGGCGGTCGGGCGATAATCCGTGTCGTGCCGCTCGCCATCGTGCGGCGCGTGTCGGGCCTCGCACTTCTCGGGCTCGGCATCTACACGATCGTGGGGCTCATATGACGTGCGCCGGTACTGCAGGATACGAAGAGGGCTCGAGAGCCGCCTCGCTGTTGGAGTCCGCCCGGGCGGCGGTAGGTTTCATGCCGGATGACGAGGGTCGTGCCCTCGGCCACGTCGCAGAGCAGTTGGTGAAACTGGCAGGACTTCCTCATCTCGTGGTCGAGATCGGTGCTTACTGTGGCAAGTCCACGCTCTATCTCGCGGCGGGACTGGTCGCAGGCAACCACGGCGGCTCGGCGGCGGTGTTCAGCGTCGACCATCACCATGGCTCGGAGGAGAACCAGGCGGGTTGGGAGCACCACGATCCGAGCCTGGTCGACCCACGCACCGGTCGGATGGACACGCTGCCCCGCTGGCGCGCCACCATCGACGACGCCGCCGCTTCCGACCTCGTAGTCGGCGTCGTCGGAGATTCGCCGACGATCGCTCATCACTGGTCGAGCCCTATCGGCTTGCTGTTCATAGACGGCGGGCATGGTGCGGAGCCCGCGTGGGCGGACTACCGCGGCTGGGTGCCGCACGTAGCGATGAACGCGTATCTGGCCATTCACGACGTCTTCCCCGACCCGGCCGACGGTGGGCGGCCCCCGTACGAGCTGTACTGCCGCGCTCTCGAGTCGGGTGCGTTCATGGAAGAGGGCGGCCTCGGTCGTGGAAGCTTGCGGGTGCTCCAGAGGGTCGGTGAAGGGCAGTAGGAGCCGCGGCGCTTCCTGATGGCGGCCGGCGCGTGCCTGGTGATAGGACAGCGGCCATGAGCCAAGAGCTGTGGACCGATGTCGACCACTACCTGACCGAAACGCTGCACGAACCTGACGCGAGCCTCGACGCCGCCTTGGAAGCGAGCGCAGCGGCAGGCCTTCCGCCGATCCAAGTGTCGACGAACCAGGGAAAGATGCTGCACCTCCTCGCACGGATCCAGGGCGCTCGCAGGATCCTCGAGGTCGGCACACTCGGCGGTTACTCGACGATCTGGCTCGCGCGAGCCCTCCCGGCCGGTGGGCAGCTCGTCTCTCTCGAGCTGGAGCCGCTACACGCTGAGGTGGCGCGGAAGAACCTGGTGCAGGCCGGTGTCGGAGACGTCGCCGAGGTCCGGCTCGGTCGCGCCATCGACTCCCTCGCAGCGATGGCAGCAGAGGGCGTCGAGCCGTTCGACTTCGTGTTCATCGACGCCGACAAGCCGTCGAACGCCGACTACTTCGCTTGGGCGCTGGACCACACGAAGCCAGGCAGCGTCATAGTCGTCGACAACGTGGTCCGCGCCGGAGCGGTCGCGGACGCGAGTAGCGACAACGAAGCCGTCCTCGGCGTGCGCCGCTTGCACGATCTCATCCAGGGCGACCCACGCGTCACGGCGACCGGGATCCAGACTGTCGGGACGAAGGGCTACGACGGGTTCACGCTGGCGCTCGTGCTCTGAGGCGAAGGCCGCGAGCGCCGCGAGCCCCCAACCGCGTCGTCGATCTCGTCGAGGTCTAGGCCGGCCGGCAGCCCCTTGCCGAGGAACAGCCCGGAGGTGCTACTTGCCGCGGCCATCGCGTCGAACGCCAACACGATGGCGGCGGCGGTGTACGTGCTCCGCTCCTCGTGCGGGAATGTCGACCGCTCGGGGTAAACCCGCCCAGTCGTGTACGAGCCGTCCGGATCGCGCTGATCCTGCACCCAGGCGAGCAACCGGGCAGCGTCCTCGACTCGCCCCACACCTAGGCAAGCAATGGCGCACTCCGCTGTCTCCGCCGCGGTCACCCACGGCCGATCAGAGACGCAGCGCACTCCGCACTCGTCCATCACGAACGTCGACCAGCGAGCGTCGAGCCGTTCGACAGACGCTCGCGTGTCGAGCGCGCCTGCGAGAACCGGGTAGTACCAATCCATCGCGTACCGGTTCTTCGGAGCGAAACGATCGGGGCGGTACACGATCGCGTGCCGCAGCCGGCCCGCCGCTAGCTCCCATTCGGGACGCTCGGCACCGACCAGCTCGGCGCAGGCGATGGCGCACCGAAGCGAGAGGTAGGCAGAGGACGAGCCAGTCAGCAGCGCGTACGACTCTGCCACACCGTCGTCGCGGATCGACCAGACGAGCTCCCCGCTCGGGCGCTGCCACGACAAGATGAAAGTGATGACCTCGTTGGTTATTGTCTTGCCGTAGACTTCGGAGTAAAAGTTTTTCATCTCTCCTACCATGTCCCAATCCCTGAACAGATCGGGGTGGAATTTCTTTGCCAGATAGATGGCGAGCAGCACGCTCTCGCCACTGGCAATATCCCACATAAAAACCCCGTTTGGGATCACGTATAGCTTTCCGTCCTTAACTGCCCTCATGGATGCCCAGTGGGGGCCCTTCTTCACATTCTCGGCTGCGTTGCCCCACCCGCTTACGAGGATTATGTCCGGATCCCACGACAACACCTGCTCCATGTTCACTTCAGTGAAGTTGTTGTCAAGAGCCTGGGGCAGGAAAATGCCGCCCGAAACCTCGGTGATCCAGTGCATGAAGCTGGCCTTGCCCTGGCTTGCCAGAGGATCCCCGCCCCTGCCCCCGTAATAGACGGTAGGCCTGTCTTTCTTTTCCACCTTTGAGGTAATCGCAAGGATCCGGTTGATCTTCCCATCGAAGTATTGGCAGTACTTGTCGGCTCTCGTCTTTGCATCGGGCCCAAGGAGATCGCCGAAAAACGACACCTGCCTTTTGAAGTCATCCGAGAACTCGTTGATGGTCCTCGGCCTCTTGCGGGCCGAAAAGCCGCACGCAGTCTTTATCCCCGCCGCCTCATACTTCTCTGCTTCGCCGGGGAACGGCGAGTACAGCACGAGATCGACCTTGAGCCTGAGCAATTTCTCGACATTACCGGTAAAG
>JBKQLZ010000023.1:0-12247 GCA_052146895.1 Acidimicrobiales bacterium | reverse complement strand
CGCCGCCCGTACCGGCGCTGCCCTACTCGGGAATGCTGGCGGAGAGGGCGATGGCGGGAGAGACGGGGAGGGAGAACCTTCATGAGCGTTCCTGCGAGCTTTTATCTGACGCTGTCTGCGCTGATCTTCACGATCGGGGCGGTGGGGCTCCTCATCCGCCGGAACGTCCTCGTCATGTTCATGTGCGTCGAGCTCATGCTCAACTCGGCCAACCTTGCGTTCGTCACGTTCGCCCGCGAGCTGAACGACGTCGGCGGTCAGATCGCCGTCTTCTTCGTTCTCGTCGTCGCCGCGGCTGAGGTCGTTGTCGGGCTTGGCATCATCGTCGCAATCTTCCGCCGCCGTGTCGGTGCCACGGCCGACGACATACACGTGATGAAGGGCTGAGCCTCGACGTGATCCACGCCGCATTCCTCATCCCACTGTTCCCGCTCGTCGGGTACGCCGTCTTGGCGCCCTTCGGCCGGCGTCTTGGCAACCCCCTCGCGGGATGGATCGCGACCGCGATGGTGGCCGCGAGCTTCGTGACGACGATCTTGGTGTTCGCCAGCCTGGCCGGGCGGGCTCCAGACAACCGGAGCTACACGGAGAACTGGTGGACGTGGTTCTCGGTCGACCGCCTGCATGTCACGGCCGGCATCCTCGTCGACCCGCTCTCGCTGACGATGGCGCTCTTCGTCACCGGTGTGAGCACTCTCATCCACCTGTACTCGATCGGCTACATGGAGCACGACGGCCAGTTCCCGAAGTTCTTCATGTACTTGAACCTGTTCGTCGCGTCGATGCTCCTGCTCGTTCTCGGCGGCAACTTCGTGATGACATTCCTCGGCTGGGAGGGTGTCGGCGTCTGCTCGTACTTCCTGATCGCCTTCTGGTTCGACCGCCCGACAGCCGCGAGCGCCGGCAAGAAGGCGATGATCTTCAACCGCATCGGTGACGCCGGCTTCCTCCTCGCGATGTTCCTGATCTTCGAGCGAACCGGTTCTCTCCAGTACCAGACGGTCTTCGCCCGGCTCGGGCACGTCGGCGAGCCCTCACTTGTGGCGATCGCGCTCTTGTTGTTCCTCGGCGCCGCCGGCAAGTCCGCTCAGCTGCCTCTGTACCCGTGGCTTGCAGACGCCATGGAAGGCCCGACGCCTGTCTCGGCACTCATCCACGCCGCCACCATGGTCACGTCCGGCGTCTACCTGATGTGCCGGATCAGCCCGATCCTTTATCGCGCACCGGACGCGGCCCATGTCGTGGCGATCGTCGGTGGGTGTACAGCGTTCCTCGGCGCCACGATCGCCTGCGCTCAGACAGACATCAAGAAGATCCTCGCCTACTCGACGATCTCCCAGCTCGGCTACATGTTCATGGCGGCTGGTGTGGGCGCTTACGTGGCTGCCATCTTCCTCATGCTGACGCACGCGTTCTACAAGGCTCTGCTGTTCCTCGGGGCCGGCTCAGTCATCCACGCGATGAACGACGAGCAGAACACCAAGGTCATGGGCGGGCTGCGGAAGGTGATGCCGATCACGGCGATCACGTTCATGATCGCCTGGCTGTCGATCGGCGGCTTCCCGTTGCTCTCCGGGTTCTGGTCGAAGGGCGACGTCCTGCTGAACGCCTACGGCTTTAGCCCTGCGCTCTACGGCCTTGGAGCGTTGACAGCAGTTCTCACCGCCTATTACCTGGGGCGCTGCTACATGCTCGTCTTCTCCGGCCAGGCCAGGTGGGTCGAGGCGCGGCCAAGCGGTGACGGGCACGGCGCGAGCGCGGTGGGCGCGGAGCCTGCTCTCGCAAGTGGGCATGGCCACGAGAGCTCGCACGGCCATGGGCCGCTCGATCCTCACGACCCCAGCTGGGTGATGACAGTTCCTCTCGTGGTGCTGGCCTTCTGCTCGGTCTTCGGCGGGCTGATCAACCTGCCGTTCCACCCCAGGTTCGTGTTCCTCGAGCACTGGCTGAACCCGGTCGTGGGCGCCACATTGTTCAACCCCCACCTCGGAGCAGGTTCCGAGGTGCTGTTCGGCGTGGTCGACGGAGTCCTTGCCCTCGCCGGCATCGGTCTCGCCTACTCGCTCTGGCGCACGGCCGTCAGCCGGCCTGAGTTGGAGCCGGCCTTCCTCCAGCGAGCCTGGTACATCGACTTCGGCTATGACCGCCTCCTCGCCCGCACCTCGACGTTGATGGCGGGAGTGATGGCGACCGTGGTCGACAACAAGATCATCGACGGCGCGGTTAACGGCATCGGCTCTGTGTTCCGCGCGAGTGGCGGCGTCTACCGGCGGGTGCAGACCGGCTACGTGCGCAACTACGCCCTCGGGATCATGGGCGGCCTCGTCGTTCTCCTCGCCTACGTGCTCACGAGGACGGTCTCATGAACCCGGGCTTCCCGTTCCTCACCGTCCTTGTCCTCCTCCCGGCGGGAGCGGCCCTGGTCGCTGCAGCCATCCCCGGCCACTACCGCGCTCTCATCCGCGGCGTGGGCTGGGCCGGCTCGCTCGCGACGCTTGGCTTTGCCATCGCCACCACCGTCGAGTTCACCGCAGGGCAAGGCGCGTACCAGATGGTGACGGTCCATCCCTGGATCTCGTCGCTCGGGATCTCATGGTCTCTGGGCGTGGATGGCATATCGCTCTTCCTCGTCCTAATGACGGCGGTGCTGTTCCCGATCGCCATCGCCGGATCCGGCAAGCAGAGCACCGACAAGTCGTTCGTCGCCTGGATGATGCTGCTCGAGGCCGGCTGCCTCGGGAGCTTCCTGTCGATCGACGTGCTGCTGTTCTTCCTCTTCTTCGAGCTGACCCTCGTTCCCGTCTACTTCCTGATCTCCGGCTGGGGGCACGAGAACCGTGGCTACGCCGCGACCAAGTTCTTCCTCTACACGCTCACAGCGTCGGCCTTCCTGCTCGTCGGGATCCTGGCCCTCGTGGCGATTCACGCCAATCAGACCGGCGTGACCACTTTCGACGTCCGCGCGCTCGCCACGACCCACCTGTCCGGGCCTGCGGGCGTCCTGCTCTTCCTCGCCTTTACCGCCGCCTTTGCCGTGAAGGCGCCGATCTTCCCGTTCCACACCTGGTCTCCTGACGCCTATCGCGAGTCCCCAGCAGCCGGTGCCGTCGTGCTGGCGGGAGTGATGGCCAAGCTCGGCACGTACGGAATCGTCCGTTTCGATCTGGAACTCTTCCCGAAAGCGGTCGTCACCCTTGCGCCGCTCCTTCTCACGCTCGGGGTGATCGGAATCATCTACGGCGGGATCGTCGCGGCGGTCCAAAAGGACCTGAAGCGCCTCGTGGCGTACTCGTCCCTTGCGCACCTCGGGTTCATCGTCGTCGGCGCGTTCGCCCTGACGGGACCCGCGCTCAGCGGCGCCGTGCTGCAGATGGTGAACCACGGCATCTTCACCGCTGCGCTGTTCCTCTTGATCGCAATGATCTATCGCAGGCTGGGGTCGTTCTCCACGACCGATCTGACCGGCCTGCAGTCGAAAGCTCCGGTGCTGGCCGGAGTCTTCACCCTGACGATGCTTGCCTCCATCGGAGTACCAGGTCTGAACGGCTTCGTCGGCGAGTTCCTGATCCTCTCGGGAACGTTCCTGACGCACCGGTGGTGGGCAGTTGTCGCGACGGGCGGCGTCGTCGTGGCCGCGATCTACCTGTTGTGGGCTTACCAGCAGGTCTTCCACGGGACGCCCACCGCGCGTGAGTCGGCGTTCACCGAGATGACCTGGCGTGAGGGCATGTACATGGCACCGCTCGTCATCATCATCGTGCTGCTCGGTGTGTTCCCCGGGCCGGTCCTGAACCGGATCTCGCCCTCGGTCGACCTGCTCATAGCCCACGTCGAGCAGGTCGCCCACCCGAAGATCCCGGTCAACGGGCAGCCCATCCACCTGACGTCGAAAGCGACCTGGGGCAACATGATGAAGGACACCGAGGGGGCGAAGTGACAGCGCTCGGTGGCTTCCTCGGGGCGGTGGCTGTAACCGATTTAAAGCTGCCTCACATCGACTACACCGCTCTCCTGCCGGAGCTGATCCTCATCGGTGGCGCGCTCCTCTTGATCTCTGTCGGTGCGCTGTCCTTCCGGCACCTGCCGACGTGGGTCTACTCCGCCCTGTCCGGTGCGATAGGCGTCGCCTCGCTCGTTTCCGGCATCGTGCTCTGGGAGAAGATCCAGCACGGCCACGCCTTCACGGCGGTCGCTCATTCGCTCGCGATCGACGGCTTCTCGACCGCGTTCGTCATCTTGTCCGCCTGCATCATCATCGTGTCGTCGCTGATAGCCGACGGATACCTGCGGCGAGAGGGCATCGTCGGGCCCGAGTACCACGCGCTGGCACTGCTAGGTGCTTCCGGGGCGATGTTCATGGCGGCCGCCAACGACTTCATCGTGATCTTCCTCGGCCTCGAGATCATGTCGATACCGCTGTACGTCCTCGCCGCGATGGACCAGCGGAGGGCTGAGTCGGGCGAGGCAGGCATGAAGTACTTCGTCCTGGGCGCGTTCTCGTCGGCGATATTCGTCTACGGCATCGCCCTTACTTACGGGGCGACAGGATCGACCAACCTCGCCCAGATCTCTGCCTACCTGGCGAACAACGTCAGCACCAACGACGGTCTGTTGTTGGCCGGGGCGACGTTGCTGCTCGTCGGCTTCTTGTTCAAGGTCGCGGCGGTGCCGTTCCACATGTGGACGCCGGACGTCTACCAGGGAGCGCCGACCCCGGCCACTGGTTTCATGGCGGCGATAGCGAAGGTCGGCGGCTTCGCTGCCCTGTTGCGGGTGTTCTTCTCGACGTTCCACTCGCTCGAGGCTTCGTGGCAGCCCATCTTGTGGGTCGTGGCCCTCCTCACCCTGGTGACAGGCGCTGTGCTCGGCCTCGTCCAGCGCGATGTCAAGCGAATGCTGGCGTACTCCTCGATCAACCACGCAGGGTTCATCCTGCTCGGGCTGCAAGCAGCCTCGACCGAGGGGATCTCGGCGAGCTTGTACTACGTCTTCGTCTACGCCTTCTTGGTTCTCGGCAGCTTTGCCATCATCACCGTCGTCGGGAGGCGCGGCGACCGCGACCATGCGATCGAGTCTTACCGGGGGCTTGGCCGGAGCCAGCCCGCGCTTGCTTTGGCGTTCGCGATCCTGCTCCTCGCACAGGCGGGAGCGCCGTTCACCACTGGGTTCCTCGGCAAGTTGTACGTCGTGGAGGCGGCCGTGCGGTCGCACTCGTATGCGCTCGCTGTAGTGGCGATGCTGACAGGCGCAGTGGCAGCCGCGTTCTACCTGCGGGTCGTGTTCGTGATGTACGGCGGCGTGGGTGCGGTGTCGCGTGCCGGCGACGAAGCTGGCTCCGGGCGCGACCTCGTGGCTCTCGGCGTCGGTGAGGCTCCGGCCGATCGCGTCGCGCTTACTCCCGCAGAGCTCGACCTGACGCAGTCGGCCGGGAGCGAGGTCACACAGCTCGGCGACGCGTCACTCGCGACTGCCACGCTGCTCGCGGCGGCTCCCGGCGATGCGCCTGCCGACGAGGTGGCTGCTACGGCTGTCGCCTCTGCTGCCGAGGGCCGATCCCGCCGGCTCGACATCCCGCCGACGACGGCCGTCGGCATCCTCATCACGGTCGGCTTCACGGTCGTCTTCGGCGTGTGGCCGGGGCCGCTTTTCAGCTTCGTGCACGCGGCGAGCCTGCTCTTCTGAGCACTCATCACTCATCCCTGATCGCATCCAGCGCTCGAAGTTCAGGGGACTCCCGCGAAGTCGATCTCGTCGGGGAGGCAGACGGAGGGCCGCCCTAGGAGTTGGGCACGGCCGGCCCGGCAGCCACGGCAGCTGCCGGCGCCTCGGCGCCGTTCTCTGCCTCTGGCCCACCCTCGGCCGGCACGAGGAATCGCCCGATGAGCGGGATCTCCCAGAAGCTCTCCGCCCGGGCGATGGCGAGTGCGGCTCCAAGTGACTGCTCGGCCGAGTCCCACACGACGTAACGGGGCAGCCACTCCGGATCGAACTTCGCGTTGAACCGCCAGAGGGACTCGATCTGCATCGAGTCCGACATGCGCTTCAGCACGAAGCGCTCCACCTTCGTCGTGATCCGGTCGCCCGCCTCGCCGGCGAGGACCGCTCGCATCATGGCGAAGTTCAGCCCGAGCCCGTCATATCCCTCCTCTTTCAAATGCTCCATCGTCCGCACGAGGATGAAGTCGAGAAGGCCGTTCGGGTGATCGCCAGGGTCCCGGCGCATGAGATCGAGGGAATAGCCCCGGATGCCCGGTGCCGGGACGAACTGGCAGAAGGCGACTGGTGGGGCTTCGGGACCCGGCCCGTGTGCGACTGCGAGCAACAGGCCGGTGTCGGCCGGATCGAAGATGCGACCGAGAGTCATCGAGAAGCCCCGCTCGACCCCCCCACGCCGGCTCTTCACCATCACGTCGCGGAGGGCGGTCGCAAGAGCCGGATCTGCACGGGCCGGATCGTGGAACGAGATCGTGTATCCGTACTTGGCGATCCGGTTCACCGCCTGGCGGAGGCCCTTCTTCGACCCTCCCTGCAGCGAGAGCTTCCCGACGTCGACGACCGCCTCGTCGCCGATGTACAGATCTCGCATCCCGGAGGCCTGGTAAACCGGCAGCCACTCCTGCCCGGCCCCGAGCACGGCGACCGACCACCCGTGCTCATCCGCGAAGCGGCGGAACGAGGCCCAGAGCGAGGAGCGCTCTTCCGGCGGGCAGATGGGATCTGGCGACACGAGGCAGACACCGTTGTGCACCGCATAGGCGATAACGCCGTCCCGGTCGAAGAAGTGAACCTTGTCGCCCCGGAGCGCAAAGTAGTCGAGCGTTCCGCTCGCCCGCCGCTGCACGACTTCGCGGGCGTGCTCGAACTCCCGATCGTGATCGATCGAACCCAAGTCGGGGGTCGCTGCCGCCAGCCGGCCCGGCGGCTGGTGACGATGAACGAACGCGAAGCCGTGAGCCCCGAGGCGCCGCTTGGCGACCGGCCGGAAGCACACCACGAGCGCGACGAGCGCGAGCCCGACGCCGACCGAGAGCTCAGCCGGGTTCAAGAACATCGACGCCCGGTGCGGGAGCGAGATCGAGTCGATGCCGACGAGCCGTTCGAGGCCAGCCCGCAAAGCGGTCGGCCAGGACATCGACTGGTGGTGGCCGAACTTGACCGTGAGCTCGACTACCGCCGCGCTTGTGATGGCGACGCCGAGTGCTCCGCCGAGAAGGGTCACGAGGGCGGTGCGGACGGCGGCAGGCTCGTAGCCGCCCTTGAACGATCCCCGCGCCCAGATCAGCGCAGCGAGGGTGGCAATCGAGACGACCGTCGCGAGGATCTGACCCTCCCGCACGACGTGCAGGACCGAGGTCAGGCCGAGCAGTGCAACGGCGACGATCCAGGCCAGGCGTTGACCACGTCGCAGCCCTCGCGCGACGAGGACCAGGGTCATTCCGGCGAGGGCGACGAGCGCGCCAGCGGTGGCGCTTACCCCGAGTGGCACGTAGCCGAGGTATGGGTGGAGACGACCGCGCACTTGCGGGGGAACCAACGCGGACACGATGTCGAGCACGCCGACGGCCGCGACAGCAGCAGCAACAAGCCGGCGGACAAGCCGGTGGTGACGGGTCGGGTCGTCGATCGGCGGCCAGCTCGTGCCAGGGTACGAGCCGACGACGGTCGTGGGCAGCGGTGCACGCCGCGGCCCGGCAGCGATCCGCTCGAGCACTGAGCCGGCCGATTGTTGCTCGCTCGAGACGGTCAGGCGTGCGTGGACGTCGGCCCCGCCTTCGATGGTGACGAACGAGACCTGCTCGCTCGGCACGAAGACAGGAGGCAAGCCGAACAGCGCCCGCCGTTCCTCGACGACGGTCGAGCAGGCTCCCGTGTTGGCGAAGAAGCCCCGTCCGACACTTCCTATCTCGGCCCGCAGGCTGTGGCCCGTGACGAGCCCGCCCCCACCGGCTGAGACAAAAGCCCTCGCGGCTTCTCGTGCATGGTCGTTCGCCCTTTCAGCAGGCGGGCCGAGCAGAGCGTTGCCCGCGCCGGTCCAGAGCCGGTGATTGAGGATCGCGAGCAGGATCGCGATTGCCGCGAGCTCGAGCCCGACGGTCACGACGACGTCAACGAGCAACCGGTTGAGGGTCTTCAGGTGGTTCGGTACGCCGAAGAGCCAGAGCCCAGGGAGCCGGCCGAGCACTACCGCCGCGAGTGGGATCAACAGCCACCAGGCCGTCCTCGCGAGGCGTCGGTACATCAACCGCGAGGCAACGAACCGCGGCAGCCCTGCGGGGTCCTGGAGCCGATCGATGCCTTCCAGCCAACCAGTCCGTGAGGATCGCAGAGCAGGGAAGAGGTCCGTGATGGCGTGATGGCCGAGCGGGGTGTCGCGTGGGTCCGTCGGATCGCCGAACGAGCTGCGTTCGTCGTAGCTCCAGCCGGGCTCGACCCGAACCACCTTCACACCAGCGCCGGTTGTCACAGCGATGTCGACGCTGAGGGCCACCTCGCAGCCGAGCGCCTCGAGTGGGCCAGACGCCGCCGGCTCGTAACAGATCGCGCGGTCACGGACCCCGGGGAGGAGGATGACCCTGCGGCAGCCCACCGGATCGCCCGCGAGGAACTTCCGCAGCGCCGAGCAGAACTCGGGATGTGCCCCGAGCGCCTCGGCAACGGTTGCCGGGGCAGAAGGAGCCGTGCCCGGACCGGTCCCTGCCCGGGGAGTCAGCTCGAAGCAGTTCCCCGCCACGACGAACACCCCCGAGCCCTCTACTGCCCGCAGCGCGACAGCGAGCGCTGCAGCCGCTGCCTCGGACGACGGGTTCGGGACGTCGGAGAGGAACAGGTCGCTCGCGACGATCGCCCGCCCGCCTATAGGGAGGTCGACTCGGACCTGATCCGGCAGCCGGTCGGCGTGAGTTTGGGACATCTCGCTCCCTATCTTGGCAGTCGCCCTCGGTAGCATGCGCCCATGCCCGAGCACGAGGACACCACCGACTCCAAGCAAGGCGCGACGATCGAGGACTACTTCGACGAGGATCGGACGTTTCCCCCGCCCGAGCAGCTCGTCGCGGCGGCGTTGACCTCCGATCGCTCCCTGTACGACCGGGCCGACGCCGACTTCGAAGGGTTCTGGGCCGACCAGGCACGCGAACTGGCCTGGTTCGAGCAGTTCGAGACGGTGCTCGAGTGGGACCTCCCGTTTGCGAAGTGGTTCGGTGGTGGTCGCCTCAACGTCTCGTACAACTGCCTGGACCGCCACGTGGAGGCCGGCCTCGGCGACCGCGTCGCCTATTACTTCGAGGGCGAGCCCGGAGATCGCAGGACGATTACGTATTCCGAGCTCCTGCAGGAAGTGTGCAAGGCGGCCAACGCGCTGCACGCCCTCGGCGTCGAGCGTGGCGATCGTGTCGCCATCTACATGCCGATGATCCCTGAGCTGCCGGTCGCCATGCTCGCTTGTGCCCGGATCGGAGCGGCGCATTCGGTGGTCTTCGGTGGTTTCTCCGCCGATGCGCTCCGCGGTCGGATCGAGGACGCCGAGGCGAAGGTGCTGATCACCGCCGACGGTGGGTGGCGGCGCGGGCAACCGGTTGCGCTGAAGCTGAACGTCGATGCCGCCCTGTCGGGTGGCGCCGGCTCGATCGAGCACGTGCTCGTCGTGCGGCGACTGGGTGACGCCGCTCCCGACACGGCGATGACCGAGGGCCGGGACGTGTGGTGGCACGACACCGTCGACCCGCAGCCGGCGCACTGCCCGCCGGAGGCGATGGAGTCAGAGGACTTGCTCTACATCCTCTACACCTCCGGCACCACCGCTCAGCCGAAGGGCATCATGCACACGACGGCCGGCTATCTCACCCAGGTCGCGTTCACGCACAAGTACGTCTTCGACCTCCACGCCGAGTCCGACATCTTCTGGTGCGCCGCCGACATCGGCTGGGTGACCGGCCACAGCTACATCGTCTACGGGCCCCTCGCCAACGCCGCCACGAGCGTTCTGTACGAAGGGACGCCGGACCACCCCGGACGCCACCGGTGGTGGTCGATCATCGAGCGCTACAAGGTCTCGATCTTGTACTGCGCCCCGACTGCGATCAGGACGTTCATGAAGTGGGGGATCGAGCACCCTCTAGCCCACGACCTTAAGAGCCTGAGGGTGCTCGGCTCTGTCGGTGAGCCGATCAACCCCGAGGCGTGGGTCTGGTACTGGACCCACATCGGCGGTGGCCGTTGCCCGGTCGTCGACACGTGGTGGCAGACGGAGACCGGCGCCATCATGATCTCGCCCTTACCCGGTCTCACGACGCTGAAGCCGGGCTCGGCGACGTTCCCGCTCCCGGGGATCTCAGCTGAAGTCGTCGACGACGCCGGCGCGTCAGTAGAACGGGGCGGCGGCTACCTCACCTTGTCGCGCCCGTGGCCCTCGATGCTGCGTGGGATCTACGGGGACCCGGAGCGTTACCGAGAGACGTACTGGAGCCGGTTCGAGGGCAAGTACTTCGCCGGCGACGGTGCGAAGATCGACGACGACGGCTACTTCTGGCTGCTCGGGCGGGTGGACGACGTGATGAACGTCTCAGGTCATCGCGTGTCGACGACCGAGGTGGAGTCCGCGCTGGTCGACCATCCGACCGTCGCCGAGGCAGCGGTCGTAGGGGCAAATGATCCGACGACTGGGCAGTCGATCATCGCTTTCGTGACCCTGATATCGGGTGTTGAAGTCGACGCGGAGCATGGGGAGGCGCTGCGCAAGCACGTCGCGACGAAGATCGGCCCGATCGCCCGCCCGAAGACGATCATCTTCACCGACGACCTGCCGAAGACGCGCTCGGGCAAGATCATGCGCCGGCTTCTGCGTGACGTGGCCGAGGGAAGGGACCTGGGCGACACGACGACACTTGCGGACGCGGGCGTCGTCGAGGAGCTGCGCACCCGAGCCGCCGCCCAGCCGGGCGAGGAGTGAGCATTCCCGCAGAAGAGCCGCTCAGCTGGCACTGGCGCTCTGACCCGGTAGAGCCCGGCCCTGCGGTCGTATTCGACGTCGACGGGGTCCTGTCGGACGCTTCCGGGCGCCAGCACTACCTGTCGGGCTTCGCACGGGACTGGGACGGCTTCTTCGAGGCCGCAGGCGCCGATCCCCTCATCGAAGAGGTCGCGCGGCTGCTCGAGCTGCTTGAACCGTCGCTCACCGTGATCCTTCTGACGGCTCGCCCCGCTCGTATCCGGGACATCACCGTCGCGTGGCTCGAGCACTTCGGCCTGCGCTACGACCTCCTCGTGATGCGCTCCGGAGGCGATTACCTACGGGCGGTCGAGTTCAAGCGTCGCGAGACGAGGGCCTTGAAGGAATACGGGTTCGAGCTTCGTCTCGCACTCGAGGACGATCGTCGCAACCTCGAGATGTTCGAGAGCGAGGGCGTTCCGTGCCTCTACGTCCACTCCGGCTACTACGGCTGACGCCGGAGATCAGTCTCGGAAGTTGCCGAACTGCAGCGGGATGTCGAAGTCGTCGTTCTTGAGCGCGGCGATTACTGCTTGTAGATCGTCGCGTTTCTTGCCGGAGACCCGCACCTGATCGCCTTGGGTCTGGGAGCTGACGCCCTTCAAGTTCAGCTCCTTCACCCTCTTGTTGATCGCCTTCGCCTTCTCCGAGGAGATCCCGGCGTTGAGGGAGACCAGCTGGCGAACGGCGTGGTGTGAGGCCTCCTCGATCTTTCCGTACTGGACGGCTTTGAGCGAGACCTGGCGGCGCACCAGCTTCTCCTCGAGAACCTGGGTGAGAGCTCGGAGGCGGTCCTCGGTGGGGGCGTGCAGCGTGATCTCTTTTTCCTTCAGCTCGATCGAGGCTCCGGTGTCCTTGAAGTCGAAACGGGTCGCAACTTCACGGCTCGCTTGGTCAACTGCGTTGCGGACTTCTTGGAGGTCGATCTCGATGGAACTGGTTGCAGCCCAGCAGGCGGAACCCGTCTGGGCGGTCCAGTAATGGAGTCCCATCCTGCGGAGCCAAAGGTGGCCCGCGAACGACAGCGTGGCTATGAATGCCGCACTCGAAACGAACTGACATCTGCAACGAAGCACGACGTATGTTGGGGAACACCATAGTTCCCTTTGACTGAGAACCTTCTGCCCACCTTCGCGTGGCCAAAGCAAGATAAGTGGGGGTATTCATCATGACCGAATCGCGATCCATCGCAATCATTGGAATGAGCTGCTCTTTCCCGGGATCACCTGACGTCGAATCCTATTGGCGAACAATCCGCGA
>JBKQLZ010000022.1:0-3503 GCA_052146895.1 Acidimicrobiales bacterium | reverse complement strand
CGGGGTCATTCAGAAAGCCCCAAGCTGCCTCGGCGTCGGCGAAGCGGATCACGACCGTGCTGTTCGGAGGCTCACCTTCGGCGGGCTCCGCATCAGAGCCTGCGACCAGAACTTCAGCGCCATACTTCTGCAGGAACGGCCCCACCCTAGGCACGTACTCATTGCGATAGCGGTCCATGTCATGGATCTCTTGCATCAAAACGAGATATGCGGGCATTCGTCTCCTTGTGCATCGTTTGGGCAGCCTTCGAACCGTAGCCCCTCAAATCGCGCGACGACTGTTGAGCGCACGTAGAGAGGCTGCGTCAGCCGGACTGGCAGATGTCAGCCCTCTGACTAGGAGGCAACGTGGCCGGAAAGCGGGATTCGAACCCGCGTCCTCGGCGCCCCGAAGACGGTTCACACGACCCGTCGAGCAGGTTGTTTTGTACAAAGGTGCTGCCCGCCCTCCGCAAGCTGACCCGAAGACAACGTGAGGCAGGCAGAACACGACGAACAGGGCCATCGCGGTCTATGGAATGGCCGACTGAGGCTGGCACGAACTGGGCCGAGCGTGACGTCCTCGAGGCGACTAATAACTCGATTCGGTATTATTTCGCGTAAAGGTCATCGACCCCGAGCAGTACGACGTCCTCGCGTGCGGCGCTGGCTTCGGTTAGTTCCGGGTCAAAGCCACGCTCGGAGATGAGGAGCAACTTCGCCGTTGCGGCACCCTGAACGTGATTCATCTCGCCGAGCTCGACCCGGACTCTGTCGAGACGACGCAGGTGGCTCGTGCCGAGCACGCTTAGCTTCGCTTCGCCTATGGCCGTGACCACTCTGCGCTTTCGGCCGCTGCCCGGACCGAGCACGACCACGTCGATCTCACGTTCGGTTCTTCCGTCTCCCCCGCTCAGTACCGCCGAGCCGACCTCGACAGCAGGCTTCCCGGTGACGGCGGCGGCGTGGCGCTTCACATAGGAACGAGCGAGCGCCTCGAAGTGCGGGCCAAGTACGAGCGATTGAAATCCCTCGCTCGCGCTCTCCCAGGCGAGCGCGGCTTGGCGATCGTCGAACAGTGCTGCGTGAGGGCGGCGAACCACCTGGTGGAAGCGAACTATCGGCTCACCGACCCGGTATAGCGGACGACGTTGGCGCAGTGCGTCCTCGTCCTTCGTGATGAAACCCACGCGCTCGAGCGTTTCGAGTTGATGCTGGATCGACGTCGCCGGTCGGCCCAGCGCGTTGGCGATGTCGCGTTGTTGAGTGTTGCCCGTTGCGATCGCGGCGAGCACGGAGAGGTACACGCTGCGTGCTTCCAGACCACGCTGCTCACCAAGGAGCCACTCATCCTCCCGGTAGAGCGCGGCCTTCGGACTGAGGACTTCCTCGAAGAGCCACGGCTCGAAGTCATCGAGACCGGTGGGTGCTCGACGGACTAGCTCTCGGTAACCCGCAGTCCCGCCGACGACGGCGTGGACTCGGAACGCAAGGTGCGGATCACTGATCCCCCAGAACACCGCGGCGTCGAGATGGTCGAAGGGCTCGATGAGGAACGAGGCGTGCACGCGACCACGCAGCGGCCCCTGACCACCGAGCAGTCCCGCCATGACCGTGACGGCGGAGCCGCAGAGCACGAGACGAATCGGCGGCCAGTTCTCGTCACGGGACCGATCGACGACCCGCTGCAACGCGGAGGGAAGTTCGGGCGACTTCTCGAGGAGGTACGGGAATTCGTCGAGTACAACGAGGCCGGGTGCTGGGGGTAGTGCACCGCCGAGCGGGTCAGCCCCGAGGGGAGCGGCACCAATCGCGGCGCCGAAGCCTGGCCTCGCGACTCTGGCGAGCGCATCGATCGCCGCGTCCCAGTCGGCCAGCGCGAGCGGCGCACCGACACGCAAGTAAGCGCCGAGCTCGCTGCCGAGCTCTCGCAACGCAAGCGCAGGTTCGTGCTCAAGCGCCTGGTACTAGAAGCCGCCCATCGCGCTGGCGAGGCGACGAAGCAGGTACGACTTGCCCTGGCGACGTCGGCCATAGACGACGGCGATGCGAAGGCCAGGCGTCGCGTCAGTGGCGAACGTGCCGAGGTCGTCCCAATCGCGCTCCCGGTCGAAGAGGTCGGTTGGCGTCGCGAGGCTGCTGGTGGCCACGAGACATAATACCGAACCGAGTTTGTATAAGTGGGTCAGGTATTGTCCGATTTCGAATCGTCGAGGCTGTCCTCGCGGCGGTGATCGTCAGGGCCAACGCTGCGCTGTGGTGCATCGCCTTCAACCGGATGCACTTCGAACCCCAGGGAGTGGAGTGAATGGACTGACGGGGTCATGAAGAGCCTCGCCTCCGGTATTTGGCCTGTAGCGAACGAAGGATCAACGGGCAGTGAGATGCCGGCACCGCCACGCCGTAAGCAACTACCTGCACGAATCCGGTAGCGGCACACACATACGCCGACAACACTCGGAGTCGTTGGCTTCCTGGATTGCTCATTGCGGCGACTATCCCCACAGGATCAAGAGCTAGCCCGCGATAGTGTCGATCGCTGACAATCGCCGGGTACGCAGACGCGCAGTCGCTGCTGTGGTCGCTGCGGGCGGCTGCTGGCGGAGCTCCCGAGCTGACCGGCTGGCCGAAAGATTCGGCCAGGCCGCTGCAGCGCGATGCTGGGCTGAAGCGTTGTTATGGGCAGGAGGAGCCCGTGGAACTCGCTCATACCTCGCAGGAGCAGTTCGAGCGGTGGTATCTCGCGGGAAGAGACGCTCTTGTCGGAGCGGCATTCCTCTACGTCGGCAAGATGGACGAGGCTCTTGACCTCGCCCAGGAGACCTACGCGCGCGCATGGCAGCACTGGGACGCGGTCTCGGTGCACGCCAACCCTGACGCCTGGAACCGCACCGTATTGCACAACCTGGTCGTGAGCCGCTGGCGACGCCTTGGACTTGAGCGTTCGCGCGCCAGGCCTCGACACGAGGCGTTTGAAGACCTCGATGCCGGCCATCTCGACCTCGCCCGACTCGTCGCTGGGCTCCCAGCGAACCAACGACGAGCCTTCATCCTCCACGTCGTGCTCGACCTCAGCGTCGATGACGTCGCCGAAGAGATGAAGGCGCCAGCCGGCACCGTGCGCTCCTGGATTCACCGTGCCCGAGGCGCGTTGGCCTCTCAGATCGTGTGCGAATCCCGCCTGGCCGTGACGGAGTGAAGCCGATGGACGAGAACGATGCCAGATTTGATCAGCTCTTCAAGCAAGCGGCCTGGGAGGCCAACCGCTCCGCTGTGAATCTTGGCCCAGCGGAAGCGATCGAGCGAGGCACCAAACGGCGGCGGACTGCTCGACTCCGGAGGCGAGCGTCATCTGCACTCATCGTCGTTGTGGTGACCGCAGCGATCGTCGTTCCATTGTTCCAGGTGAACCTGCACTCGAAGGGTGGACAGCCGACCCATCATCGAGTGACGCCTCCGCCTGTCAACACGTCGAGCGCGACATGCGTACCTGCGACAGTGGCGAGCTCGGCTGCGTCGAGCGG
>JBKQLZ010000021.1:0-33394 GCA_052146895.1 Acidimicrobiales bacterium | reverse complement strand
CCCGTCAACTTCCGCGACGAGAACCTCGACGAGGCGGTCGAGATCGTGCGCCTCGCGGGCGGGCGTTCTGAGCCACTGAGTTTGGAGCTCGGTCCGCCGGCGACATTCTGGCCGGTCAACCCGGTCGTGCACCTCACCGTCGGCGGCAATCTCGCAGGCCTGGCGGAGATGCGCCAAAGTCTGCTGACCGGCCCGCTCGCCACGCCCAGCGGCCGCAAGCCCGAGCGTGACTATGTCCCACACGTGACCCTCGATCAGAACATCGACCCGGCCCGAATTGATGCAGCGCTCGAGACTCTCGCCCACTACCGGGCCACCGTCACCGTCGAGCGGGTCACCGTCCTCGAATTCCAAGAGACCCTCCGTCGCTGGCACCCCATCGCCTCCCCCACCCTCGGGCGCCCGAAGGTTGTCGGGAGAGGGGGCATCGAAGTCGAGCTCGCCGTGAGCTCGATGCTGGACCCAGCCGCGCAAGCGTTCGAGGATCGCGAGTGGGAGCAGAGCGCCCGCGAGACCTACGGAGACGACGCCGTCGTCGAAAAGCCGTACGCGATCACCGCGAGGATCGCGGGCGAGATCGTCGGTACTGCGACCGGCCAGCTCAGAGGTCCGGTCTGTCGTCTCGGATCCGTCATCGTGGCAGCGGACCGCCGGTCTGAGGGCGTGGGCTCTCACCTTCTGAAGGCCGTTGAGCAGCTCGCTCTGGAAAGCGGCTCCGAGAGGGTTTCCCTCGAGGCAAGGGCGGACAGCCGGGCCGTGTCGTTCTACCGTGAGCGCGGCTACGAGGTACGGGCTCGGCTCCCCAACTGGCGGTCGGGCCGTGACTTCCTCTTCATGGAACGCCGCTTGTAACGGCTCGGCGTCAAACGGGCGACTCGCTCGCGGCGTCAAGGGCGAGGCGGGCGACCAGAGCGACGAGCTCGTCGGCGGCGGCGGGTGGGTCGAGCTCGCGGCGTGTGAGTCGCTCGAGGAGATCTCGCCCCGCAGCGACAGCCTCGCCGGCGATCGGCCCGACCAGACCGGCATCGCCCGGCGCGACCCGGCCGAGCACGGCGGCGACAAGGTGGGCGAAGCTATCTGCGGTCAGCCGCTCCATCTCGTCCGCCATGCGGGACTGCCTCCGCCGGGCGAGCCCGTCGTCCGACTCGAGGTGCGCTCGGTGCTCGGAAATCGCCTGCCAGAGCGCTCCAGTCCCGTCACCGGATGATGCCACGGTCTCGACGATCGGCGGCGTCCAACTCATCTCACCTGTCAGTTGGAGCATGTGAACGAGGTCCCGCTTTGTCTCCCGCACGCCCGGCCGGTCTGCCTTGTTGATGACGAGCACGTCTGCCACCTCCAAGAGACCGGCCTTGTTGGCTTGGACCGCATCCCCCCAGCCGGGGTTGAGCACCACCACGATCGTGTCGCAGGTTCCCGCGACCTCTACTTCGACCTGGCCGACACCGACGGTCTCTACGAGCACGAGGGGCCAGCCAACCGAGTCGAGCACCCGGACAGCGTCGGGCACGGCGGCGGCCAAGCCTCCAAGGTGCCCGCGGGTGGCCATCGAGCGGATGTAGACGTTCTCGTCGAGTGCGTGCTCCTGCATGCGAACGCGGTCGCCGAGGATGGCGCCCCCCGAGAGCGGTGACGAAGGGTCGATCGCCAGCACGGCGACGGGCGATCCGGTCTGGCGGAGCGCCTCGCCGATCAGCCGCGCCGTGAGGGTCGACTTCCCCGCCCCTGGCGCCCCGGTGAGCCCGATCGTGTAGCCGTCGCCTGCCCGTGGGTACGTCAGCCGGCTCAGCTCCCGCGCGGGCGCGCCGCCACGCTCGATTAGGGAGAGGAGGCGAGCGAGCGCTCGCCGGTCGCCTGCCGCGCCGCCCTCTGCCAGGGGGAGCAACTCGGCTGGACTAGTCGGCCTCTTGCTCACTCGTTGACCCGGCGGACGTCGGCACCGAGAGCCGATAGCCGGCCAGCGAGGTTCTCGTAGCCACGATCGATGTGCTCGGCGCCCGACACCTCGGTGACACCGTCGGCGACGAGACCGGCGAGCACGAGGGCCGCTCCGGCCCTGATGTCCGGGGAGCGAACCGGCGCTCCCGAGAGCCGCGGTACTCCACGCACCACGGCATGGTGGCCCTTCGTCGTGATGTCGGCACCCATCCGGCGCAACTCGTCGACGTAGCGGAACCGGCCGGCGAAGATGTTCTCGGTGACGATCGCGACCCCGGAAGCGACCGAGAGCATCGTGACGAGAAACGGCTTGTAGTCCGTGGCAACCCCGGGATAGGGCAGCGTCGAGATGTCGACAGAACGCAGAGGATGCGTTGCCGTGGCGAGGATGCCGCTCCCGGTGTCGACGCAGTGGACGCCCATCTCGGCGAGTTTCTCGAGCAACATCTCCATGTGATCGGTGCGGGCGTGCAGCAGCTCGACCTCTCCTCCCGCCAGGCCCACCGCCGCCAGCCACGTCGCGGCCTCGACCCGGTCCGGGATGGCGACATGCGACGCCGGGCGCAGCTCTTCCACACCCTCGATCTCGATGCGGGAGGTCCCGGCGCCCTCGATGTGCGCCCCCATTCCCCTCAGCATGTCCGCCAGGTCGATCACCTCGGGCTCCCGGGCGGCGTTCTCGATGACCGTCGTACCTTTCGCGAGAACGGCAGCCATGAGGATGTTGTCGGTAGCGGTGTGGCTCGGGAACTCGAAGACGACCCGAGCGCCGACGAGGCGATCGCAGCGCCCTTCCACGTACCCGTGCTCGGTCGTGAACACGACTCCCAGCTCCTCGAGCGCATGGAGGTGCATGTCGATGGGCCGGTGACCGAAGTCGTCGCCGCCGGGGAGCGACACGCGGGCCGATCCGTATCGGGCTAGCAGGGGTCCGAGGACGACGATCGACGCCCGGATCTTCTCGACCATCTCGTAGGGAGCGACCGGGATGACCTCGTTCGGGACCGTGATGGTGAGGTGACCGGAGGTTCCGCTGCCGCTGTGCAGGGACTCGACGCCCATCGCGCCGAGAAGCTCGCGGACGATGGCCACGTCGGTAATCGCCGGCACGTTTCCAATTTCGTGGCGACCGGGGGCCAGCAAAGTGGCAGCCATCAGCTTGAGCACGGAGTTCTTCGCTCCGAAGACCTCGATACGGCCTGAAAGCGGGCCAGAGGGTCCCACGAAGAAGCGCTCCATCCGGGCGACGATAGCCCCCCGACCACTATCGTTCGCCTTTGTGACACCCCAGCGGCAAGCCCCCGACCGCAACCTCGCAATGGAGCTGGTCCGCGTCACCGAGGCTGCCGCGCTCGCGGCCGGCCGGTGGCTCGGCCGGGGAGACAAGGAAGGCGCCGACCAAGCGGCAGTGGACGCGATGCGCATCGTCTTGCAGACGGTCCCGATGGACGGCATCGTCGTCATCGGGGAGGGCGAGAAGGACGAAGCCCCGATGCTGTTCAACGGCGAGAGGATCGGGGACGGGAGCCAGCCGGAGACAGACATTGCCGTCGACCCGATAGACGGCACGACGCTCACGGCGCTCGGCCGGGCGGGGGCCCTGTCGGTAATAGCCGTCTCCGAGAAGGGGACGATGTTCGATCCCGGACCATGTGTCTACATGGAGAAGGTCGCGGTCGGGCCCGAGGCGGTCGGGTCGATCGACGTCCGGAAGAGCGCGACGGAGAACCTCCGGAGTGTGGCGGAGGCAAAGGGGTTGGCCGTGCGCGACCTTGCAGTCGTCATCCTCGAGAGGCCACGCCACACCGATCTCATCGCGGAGGTCCGGGCGAGCGGGGCACAGATACAGCTCATAACCGATGGCGATGTCGCAGGTGCGATCTCGACGGCGTGGCCGGAGTCCGGTGTCGACCTGCTGATCGGTATCGGCGGGACGCCCGAAGGCGTCATTGCGGCCGCGGCACTGAAGTGCATGGGCGGTGAGCTGCAAGGCCGGCTCTGGCCCCGTGACGAGGAAGAGCGCGCAACCGCGACTGCGCAGGGATACGACTTCGAACGTGTGCTGACGACCGACGATCTCGTGCGGGGGGAGAACTGCTTCTTCGCCGCCACCGGGATCAGTGGCGGTGATCTCCTCCGCGGCGTCCACTATGACCACCGCGGAGCGACCACCCAATCCCTCGTCATGCGATCGAAGTCGGGGACGGTCCGCCTCGTCGAGGCCCGTCACCAGCTGACGAAGCTGCGCAAGTTCTCCGCCATCGAGTTCGGGTGAGCGGGCGGACACAGTGAGCGAGCTGTCCGTCGAGCGGCGGCCTGACGGGGTGGCTGTGATCCGCCTCGATCGGCCGAAGCTCAACCCGCTGTCGCAGGCCTTGCTCGCCGAGCTCGCCGAGGCGGTCAACGCGCTCGTGCACGACTTGCCTGGGGCAGTGGTCGTGTGGGGAGGAGAGCGGTGTTTCTCCGCAGGCGCTGATGTAAGCGAGTTCGGCGGCACACGCGAAGGGCGGCAGATCGCGGGCGGCGTCCATGCGGCGCTCGATGCGCTCGCGGCGTTCCCGCGCGCGACGGTTGCGGCGATCACCGGGTTCGCCCTGGGCGGGGGGCTCGAGCTGGCTCTCGCTTGTGACTTCCGCTTCGCTGCTGAGGGGGCACGGCTCGGCCAACCGGAGATCCTCCTCGGCGTGATCCCGGGAGGCGGCGGGACCCAGAGGCTCGCTCGGCTCATCGGCCCCAGCCGAGCGAAGGATCTCATCTTCTCCGGGCGGCAGGTGAAGGCCGACGAGGCGCTCGGCCTGGGGCTCGTCGACCGGGTCGTGGCGCCGGAATCCGTCTTCGACGAGGCGGTCGCCTACGCAGCGGCGCTCGCGAGTGGTGCCGTTGCCGCGCAAGCCCTCGCGAAGCGGGCGATCGACGAGGGACTCTCGTCCGGGCTGACGGTCGGGCTCGCTCGAGAACGGGAGCTCTTCGGCGAGGTCTTCGGTACGGCCGACGCAGCCACCGGCGTGCGTTCGTTCCTCGAGGAAGGGCCCGGAAAGGCCCGTTTCTCCGGGCGTTGAGCCACTCCGAGGCGAAGGCCGCGGGCGACCCTCGCTGGTACCAGCGAGCGGTGTTCTACGAGTTGCCGCCCCGGAGCTACTTCGACTCGAACGCGGACGGCGTCGGGGATCTCGATGGGATCAACGAACGGCTCGAGTACCTCGAATGGCTCGGCGTCGACTGCCTCTGGCTGTTGCCCTACTACCCGTCGCCTCTCCGTGACGGTGGCTACGACGTGAGCGACTTCATGACCATCGCTCCGGAGTGTGGCTCCGTGGACGACCTCGCCGCGCTCGTGGAGGAGGCACACCGCAGGGGGATCCGGATCATCTCCGACCTCGTGATGAACCACACGAGCGATCAGCACCCCTGGTTCACGGCGTCGCGCTCGTCGCGCGACGACCCGAAGGCTGACTGGTACCTGTGGGCCGACGACGATCACGGCTTTCCCGAAGTGCGCGTGATCTTCGTCGATGCGGAGCCATCGAACTGGACATTCGACGCGGGACGGGAGCAGTACTACTTCCATCGTTTCTTCCACCACCAACCGGATCTCAACTATGGCAACCCGGCAGTCGTCGAAGCGATGCTCGATGTCGTCCGGTTCTGGCTCGATCTGGGCCTCGACGGCTTCCGCCTCGACGCCGTCGCGTACCTGTGCAAGAAGGAAGGGACGACGTGCGAGAACCTGCCCGAGACGCACGCCGTCCTCCGCCGCATCCGTCAAGCCGTCGACAAGGCCTACCCAGACAAGGTGCTCCTGGCGGAGGTGAACCAGTGGCCGACCGACGTGGTCGAGTACTTCGGCGACGCAGATGAGTGCCACATGGCCTTTCACTTCCCCTTGATGCCACGGATGTTCATGGCTGTGCGCCGTGAGCAGCGCTTCCCGATCACCGAGATCCTCGCCCAGACGCCACCGATTCCCGACGGCTGCCAGTGGGGGATCTTCCTGCGGAACCACGACGAGCTGACACTCGAGATGGTCACCGACGACGAGCGCGACTACATGTACGCGGAGTACGCCCGCGATCCGCGGATGCGGAGGAACCTTGGCATCCGGCGCCGGCTCGCCACCCTCGTCGACAACAACCGCCGCGTGGCGGAGCTACTGCATTCGATGCTGTTGTCGCTCCCCGGTGCTCCCGTCCTCTACTACGGGGACGAGATCCTGATGGGCGACAACGTCTACCTCGGCGACCGGGACTCGGTCCGAACCCCGATGCAATGGACGCCGGACCGCAACGGAGGCTTCTCGGCCGCCGACTTCGCTGCGCTCGTGCTCCCTCCCAACATGGACCCGGTTCACGGGTTCCAGGCGGTCAATGTCGAGGGGCAGCGTCGCGATTCCTCGTCGTTTCTTCACTGGGTCCGGCGGATGCTGCACGTGCGGCGCCAGTATCCCGTCTTCGCGACGGGGGCGCTCGAGATGCTGCCTGCCGACAACCCGTCCGTCGTCGCCTACCTGCGCTCTGCCGATGGCTCGCCGACTGTGCTCTGCGTGAACAACCTGAGCCGGTTCGCCCAGCCCGTGCTGTTGAGCCTCGCTCGCCACGAGGGTGCGCGGCCCGTCGAGCTCCTCGGCCGAATCCCGTTCCCGAATGTCGGACCTGCGCCCTATCCGATCACGCTGCCGCCGCACGGCTTCTACTGGTTCGAGCTGCAGGAGTCGAGCTCGTGACCGGCGCAGGTGGTGCCGAGCTGGCCGGCGGCGCCGTCCTGCCATTGCGAGACGGTGACAGTGAGCTCACTCAACTTCTCGGGACGTTCCTCGCCCGCCAGGACTGGGCGCAGTCGGCACTCGGCGTCTTCGGTGCACCGAGTGTGCCGGTCCGCCTCGTCGACGCAGCGGTACTCCGACCGGGCCGACCCGGGCTCGCGAGCGTCGTCGTCGACGCGGGCGAGCAGTTCGACCGCCGGTTGCACGTGCTCCTCGGCTGGAGGCCGCTCCTGCAGGCGACTGCTGCCCTCCTGCGGCCGGACGCAGTAGTCGGTACGGGCGAGGACGCGGACGGCGAGGTACTCCTGTACGACGCCTTGGCGGATGGCGAGCTCTGCCTCGAGTTGCTCGGCGCGGCCTCGGCGGGCCGGGAGCGGGCGTCCCGATCAAGAGTCGTGCAGTCGCTCGTCTCCCACTCGGCGCTCGTCTACGACGAGCGACTGTTCATGAAGTGCTACCGGGTCATCGAGAGGCGTCACCGCCCGGAGATCGAGATGATGATGCGACTCGACGAGGTCGGCTTCAACCACCTGCTCGCTCCGGTAGCTCACTGGTCGCGCGGTGGACTCGACCTCGGCCTTGTCCGGGAGTTCCTGCCCGGGGCGGTCGAGGGAAAAGCTCTCGCTCTCACGTCCCTGCGTGACCTGCTCGCTCGGTCGGGGACGAGTGAAGACGCTTCCTCGTTCGAGGAGGTCGGGCTCGCGGGGGGCGATCTCGGCGACGAGATGAGGCGGCTCGGTCACACCACGGCGGAGCTCCACCTCTCGCTCGCTGAGGCGTTCGGGGCGCGTCCCCGCCCCGACGGTGACGCCGGAGCCGAGATCCGCATCCATGGCGATTACCACCTCCGGCGTGTCATGCGCGTCGAGACCGGGTGGCTCGTGGCCGGCTTCGGCGACGATCCGCTCATCGGCCCGCAAGCGGGAGCCGGTAGCCAGGGGGAGCCCCGAAGGGCAGTGCCCCTCGAGGACGTGGCAGATCTGTTCTTGTCCCTGCGGCAGGTGGCGGACGAGGCTACGGCGCTGCAACCCGCGAGCACGCTCGCTCACGCACTCGTCTTGGCCGAGGGCTGGGTGCGCCACAATCGCGGCTCGTTCCTCCGGGGGTATCTCGAAGCGCCGGGAATCACCCAATTGGTTCCGCAGCAACGTGTCGAAGTTGGCACGTGGCTCGAAGAGAGAGTGGTTGCACGCTGGTCTGTGTGACCTAGGCAGTCCTGCCGAGTGCGAGCGAGCCCGAGCCCGCGGCTCAGTAGACGTAGCCGCCGCGGGCCGAGATCTTCTCCGCCGCGTCGCGCAGGTCCTCGGCGGCCTTCTCCGGTGCGACCACGTTGATCAGCACGCCGGTGCCCAGCTCGAAACCAGCCCTCGTCGTGAGATTCGGCAAGATGTGGACGTGCCAGTGGTACATACCGGTCGCTCTGTAAGGCGCCGAGTGGAACACGAGGTTGTAAGCGATGTCGCCGAGATGCTCGGTGAGGTTCTGCAACGCGGATCGCACCGCCTTGCCGACGGCTACGAGCCGCGAGGTCGGTGATCGGTGAAGATGCGCTCCGTGCTCACGCGGGACGACGAGTATCTCGTAGGGCATGCCACTCCAGAACGGGGTGAAGGTAACCGTCTCGTCGGTAGCTTCCATCACCCGGTATCCCACGCGCTCTTCGGACGCGGCTGCGGCGCACAGCAGGCAACCGCCGGCAAAGCGAGCAAAACCTGCCTGTTCTTCGGCCAGCTCCCGCGGCACGAAGGGGATCCCGAGGAGTTGGCCGTGAGGATGCGCGACCGATGCTCCGGCTTGGCGGCCATGGTTCACGATCATCTGGCTGTACCTCAAGCCGGGTGTGCTCTGGTGCTCCTCGACGCGGTCGCGGATAGCCGCCATCACGAGGGCGCACTGCTCGTCCGGCAACGACGCGAAGGATCGTTCGTGATCGGGCGAGAGGATCAAGACCTCGTGAATGCCGCTCGCCGGGGCCTCGGTGAACACGGGTCCACGGTGCTCCACCACGAAGGGCGCATCGCCCTGGAACGCCGGGTAGCGGTTCGGGACCACCCGAACGAGCCAGCTGCCCGAAGGCCCTGCCGGTCCGTACACCTCGAGCGCAGGGAGCGTGTCTTCCTCGTTGCCGGGGCAGAACGGGCACAACTCGACGTCGTCGACGTCGGGCGTCGGCTGACGGGGAAGGAACATGCCCCCTTGGCGCTGGGATCGGTCTGTCGAGACCGCTACCCAGCGACCCGACAAAGGATCGAGACGCAGTTGGTTCACGCTCGCGTTGTACCCTTCCTCGTGCCTAAGCGGACATCGTTGGCCACGATTATTCAGGGTACTCCCGGCGAGCACCTCAGTCGTGCAGCCTGATGCCAGCGCCCGCCTATGACGTACTGCTGATCCTTCACATCGCGTCGGCGTTCATCGGCTTCGGCTCCATCGCCATCGGGGGGTGGGCCGCCTCGGCGGGGCGCCGGAGTGGGGATCCGGGGGGAGAGGAGAGGGTCGTGCGCTTCTTCCGGGAGGGAACTGACTGGCCGGGAAGGGTCATCTTCGTTGTTCCTGTGCTCGGCCTCGTGCTGCTTCTCGGGGGAGATCACCCGGATATCGGACGCGCATGGCCTTGGATCGGGCTCGGCCTGTGGGTGGTGGCGGCAGGTCTCGCCTCGGGCCTCGGGTGGCCCGCCGAGCGGCGAGCTCAAGTCGAGCTCGCGGCTCTGCGGGCGGGTGACAACGGGCGTCTCGAGAGCTTCCAGGAGGCATGCGCCCAGATGGAGAGGGCTTGCGCGGTGATCACGGTGAGTTTCGTCATTGTCGTCACGCTCATGATCTGGCAGCCGTGATGCCGATGGCTGGTGGTCGCACAAATGGCGCACTGGGCCGACTGACGGTGGAACCGGCCACCGGATCGGTAGATTGACAGGCTGTGACCCCGCCGGATCGTTCCCGAGGCCGCGCCGCGCCCAACGATCGACCGACCCTCGCCGAACGCCGGTCGGCCACCCTCGAGAGGCGCAGGCGAGCGGCGCGTCGACGCCGATATGGGCTCATCGCGGTCGTGCTGCTGGTCGCAGCCGGCGTGGCAGCGTGCACGACGATCACGCATCACGTGCTCGGTACATCGACGAGTGGCCCAGGCGGCGGAAGCACCTCGACCTCTACGACCGTTCCCAAGCCGCCAGCGAGCTACAACGTCGGCATCACGACGTTCGACTGGAACGATGGAACCCGCGACACGCTGAATCCGACACGCGGTGACGCGATCGACGGTCGCGTGCTGACGACACAGGTGCGCTATCCGACGCTGGCCGGGTCCGCCACGGCGGAGACCCCCGGTGCCGCGCCGGCGGCGAAGTGGGGTCCGTTCCCCGTAATCGTCTTCGCGCATGGTTTCGACGTGAGCCCCTCGCCGTACTACATGCCATTGCTCGACGCCTGGGTCCACGCAGGCTTCATAGTCGTGTCGCCGATCTTCCCGGACGAGAACACGGAGACCGTCGTCAAGTACGGCGGCCCCTATTCCACGGACGGGTCGTATGCCGAGAACGATGTCTACAGCGAGCCCGGCGACATCGCATACGTGCTCAAAGAGTTCTACGCGGCGGCTGCTAAGGGTTCCGGAAAGATCGTGGCCGGCTTGGCCGATACGTCGAAGGTCGCCCTCGCGGGTCAAAGCGACGGTGCCAATGTCGTGGCCGCGTTGGCCTACGGCTCGGCCTACGAGTCCCTATGGCAGTCCTTGCCAGACAAGCCGGAAGCAGTCGAGATCCTCTCCGGCCACGCGTTCGTCGTCGGTCCGGGTGGCACAACCGCCAACACGACCTCGGCGTCGGCATCGTCGCCCGCCGTCCTCCAGGTGCAGAGCACTACTGACACCTGCAATCCCGCCCAAGAAGCCGCGGACCTGTTCTCGGATCTCGGCGGCGCTCCGCTTCACCTCTTCGAGACACTCACGAACGTCCCCCACCTGGCTCCCTACGAGGGGGGGCAGGATGCGGCGATCGTCGAGAAGGTCACGACGGAGTTCTTCGAGCTCGAGCTCGGTTGGCGATCGCACGGGTTGACAACTTCGGGAGTCGAATCTGCCGCCACGGTCGGCGGCGTCTCGTCGATCACATCGGTCGCGGACACCCTGTCGTTCGCCGACTCTCCGACGTCCGGGGGATGCATCGGACAACTGCCGACGACCGACCCCCCGACGAGCGGCTGATCTCACGTGATCTACCTCGACCACGCCGCCACGACGCCAGTGCGCCCGGAGGTATTCGAGGCGATGCTGCCCTACCTCACCGACAACTTCGGTAATCCCTCGGGCGTCCACGGTGTCGCGCGAACCGCACGTCGAGCGCTGGACGACGCACGGGAGCGGCTCGCCGTTGTCCTCGGCTGTGAACCGGGCGAGATCATCTTCACGAGCGGTGGGACTGAGGCAGACAACTTGGCGGTGACGGGTGCCGCACTCCATGCCGTCGGTGAGGGCGCCGAGGCCGCCATCGTCTGCTGCTCGGCAGTCGAGCACCCGGCCGTGCTGGAGCCGGTCGGATATCTCGGGGGACTCGAGCTGCCGGTCGACCGGTCCGGCGTGATCGACCTCGGCATGCTCCAAGCGGTGCTCGAGGTGGAACAGGATCGGATCGTCCTCGTCTCGATCATGCTGGCCAACAACGAGACCGGCGTGGTCGAGCCGGTCGGCGAAGTCGCTGCTCTCCTCCGTGAGCTCGTTCCCGGCGCGCTCGTGCACACCGACGCCGTCCAAGCTCTCGCCTGGCTCGATCTCCGCTCCGAGACGGCGTGCGCCGATCTCGTCACCGTCTCGGCGCACAAGATCGGGGGGCCGAAGGGCGTCGGCGCCCTCGTCGCGCGCGCTGGGGCCCGCGAGCGGCTCTCGCCGATAATTCGCGGCGGCCCGCAGGAGCGCGAGCTCCGCGCCGGAACACCAAACCTCCCCGGGATCGTCGGCTTCGCCACGGCTGCGGAGCTGGCTGACAAGGAACGAGGCGACGCGACCCGTCGGGCGGGGGAGCTGGGAGGGCGACTCCTGGCCGGGATCATGTCACTCGTCCCGGACGCTTTCCCAGCGGTACAGGGTGCAGAACGGCTCGCGTCGATCCTCAACATCGGGTTTGCGGGCGTCGACTCCGAGGAGCTCCTGCTTTTGCTCGATCAGCAAGGAGTAGCAGGCTCAGCAGGCTCGGCATGTGCCTCGGGAGCGATAGAGCCGAGCCCTGTGTTGCTCGCGATGGGACTCACGAGCGCGGAGGCCAAGTGTCACGTGAGGTTCTCGCTCGGCCGCTCGACGACCGAATCGGAGATCGACCTGGCTGTCAAGGCCGTCGCGGAGGCGGTTGAGCACCTCCGCGGCTGACGCCGGGCTTAGCCCCTTTGGCGAGCGCCGAGAGCCCTGGCGAACTTGTTGCGAAGACCGGTGGTCACGTATCCGCCTCCGGCAAGAGCCGGCTTCGCAGCGGTGTGTCGCACCTTTGACGACTCAGTGGCGCCGTGGATGGGAATCGCGATGAGGTCGGTGTCCTTGAGAGTGGCTGCCCCGCCGCAAATTTCGTCGATGTAACCGTGCTCGCTGACTGCTGCGAGCGCTTGTGGTGCCAGATCTGCTTCGCGTTGCACCGTTCCGTCCTGGTCGCGCACAATCGTCCCGAGCTCGTAGCTGCTAGCGATACGCGTGGCGATGAAGCAGTCGACGTTCGCATGCGTGGAGAGTGTCGTGGTCGCGTAGACGACATATGACCCGGGCGCCGGGTGGACGGAGCCGACAACCGTTGAGGTCGTGAAGGCCAGGGAGGAGGACGTACGGAACTGTCGGGCGCTCACAACCCCAGCGGCTCCTTGTGCGCCTTGTGCCCCCTGTGCGCCCTGGGCTCCTTTTGCACCCTGGGCGCCTTGTGATCCCTGGAAGCCTTGCGGTCCTTGCGCGCCAAGCACGCCCTGTGCCCCTTTGGCACCCTGCGCGCCCTGGGAACCCTGGGAACCCTGGGAGCCTTGAAGCCCCTGCGCACCTTGGCCGCCCTGCCCGCCCTGAGACCCCTGTGGTCCCTGCGAGCCGGCAGAACCTTGGCTGCCCTGACTGCCCTGGCTCCCTTGCGCGCCGGAGCCGCCCTTTGCTCCTTTGGCGCCCTTTGCACCTTGTGGGCCGGCACTGTTCCAGGAGACGAGCGTCGTACCGGTCCCGCACTTCGGTGCTTTGTTCGCCTGGAGGCTGGAGAGAGCGTCGGTCTTGTCGGAGTAGCAGGCGTAGAACTTCGTCGTCGAAGCGGCCCCAGCGGGAGCGGCCATCGCAGCCGCACCAAGCCCGACGGCCGACGAAGCGATCAAACCTGTTGCTGCGAGGGCGGCGGCGCGAGACCGCGTCGTCGCCTTGGGCATCTTTCGGGCCATCCCGGGTCCTCCCGTCGGGTTCAAGCTGGACAAGCGTCGCGTTGCAACCCGAGAGTGTCAAGGAGCTCGGTCGGCAGCCCAACACCCATCTGACAAACTTTTGGGATGGCACGCGTACTGGTGGCTCTGTCGGGAGGAGTCGATTCCTCCGTCGCGGCCGCGCTCGCGTGTGACGCCGGTCACGAGGTGGTCGGCGCCACGATGAAGCTGTGGGGCGGGGAGTCTGACTCCGGCTGCTGCTCGGTGTCGGATGTCGACGACGCTCGGCGGGTTGCGAACAAGCTCGGCATCGACCACCACGTCTTCAACTTCACCGAGGAGTTCGACCGCCACGTCGTCGGGCCGTACATCGAGGCCCACGCCATGGGACTCACGCCGAACCCGTGCATCGAGTGCAACCGGCACCTCAAGTTCGACGCGTACTTGGATCGCGCGATCAGGCTGGGCTTCGATCTTGTCGTGACGGGCCACCACGCTCGTGTCGTCGGTGACGACGAGGCAGACCACCCCCGGCTTCTCCGCGGCCGCGACCAGCTGAAGGACCAGTCCTACGTGCTCTCGTGTCTCACGTCGGCCGAGCTCGCACGGCTGTGGTTGCCGGTGGGCGAGCTGACCAAGACCGAGGTCAGGGCCATCGCTGCAGCCCGAGGGCTCGCCACTGCGACCAAGGCGGACAGCCAGGACGTCTGTTTCATCGCGGGCGGCTCGGGCGCAGCACCACGGCGCCGTTTCCTCGAGCCTCGTCTCGAGATGCATCCCGGCATCGTCGTGGATGGCCGCACCGGCATCGTCGTCGGCTCGGTTCCCGCCATCGAGCTCGTGACGGTCGGGCAGCGGCGGGGACTCGGAGTCGCGACAGGCGAGCGGCGGTTTGCGATCGAGGTCGACGTGCCCGGCAGAAGAGTCGTTCTCGGTGACGAGGAGTCCCTCCGGACGACTGACGTTCCGCTCGGGCGAAGAACGTGGACCAACACGCCTGTCGAGATCGGGACTCGGGTCGCCGTGCAGGCGAGCGCCCACGGTGCCACGACGACGGCGGAGGTGACCGAGGCGGGCCTCCGACTCCTCGAGGACCGGCGCCGAGTCGCGCCAGGCCAGACAGTTGCGCTCTACGACGTTGCCACCGGCTCGGAGGTGCTCGGCTCCGGCACTGCTCTCAGCTCCGCGACGGCAGCATGAGACCAGCATGAGCAAGGCGGCTCGTGACCCCAACACGCCCATCGGCCCCGACCCGACGCTCGACCCGGCCGAGCGTGCGCGGGAGCTGAGGGAGCTGATCGCGTATCACTCTGGGCGATACCACCAGCTCGACGATCCCGAGATACCCGACGCGGACTACGACCTCCTCGTTGACGAGCTGAGGGACATCGAAGACGCACACCCGGAGCTGGTGGTGGAGGTTTCCCCGACCCAAACGGTTGGTGCGCCGGCGTCAACGCTGTTCTCCCCGGCGCCGCACCGCGTGCCGATGATGAGCCTCGACAAGGTGGTGAGCTTCGAGGAGCTGCTTGCGTGGGGAGCGCGCACCAAGCGATTGCTCGATCTTGACGACGAGCAAGCCGAGCAGCTCAGCCTCGTTTGCGAGCCGAAGATCGACGGGCTCTCGATATCGATCACGTATGACCACGGTCGGTACGCCCGCGCCGCGACGCGAGGTGACGGGCGGGTCGGGGAAGACGTCACCCACAACGTGCGAACGATCAAGGACGTCCCACTCGAGATAGAGCTCGACGAATCCGAGATCCCCGCCGATCTCGAGGTGCGGGGCGAGGTGTACCTGCCGATAGGGGCATTCCAGGAGCTGAACGCTCGCCAGCAGGCTGCCGACGACCGCCTTTTCGCCAACCCGCGCAACGCCGCCGCTGGATCCCTTCGCCAGCGCGACCCGAAGGTGACGGCGGGACGGGCGCTTTCCATCTTCACCTACCAAGTCGTCAGCGGCGACCGCGCACCCGCCGAATCCAGTCCTGCGCCGTCGGGCGCTGCGGCCATCGACTTGGAGACCGAGGCAGCGATCGGGCACCAGTCCGCCTCTCTCGAGTACCTCAGGCGGGCCGGCTTTCCTGTGAACCCGGAGACGCGCACTGTCACGGGGCTCGACGCCGTCTATGCCTATTGCAAGGAGCTGGAGGCTGAGCGACACGCGCTCGGTTACGAGATCGATGGCGTCGTCATCAAGATCGACGACCTCTCCCTTCACCGCCGCCTCGGTGCGACCTCGCACGCGCCGAGATGGGCGGTCGCGTACAAGTTCCCTCCGGAGGAGCGGACGACGTTGCTCGAGGCCATCATGGTCTCGATCGGGAGGACCGGGCGGGCGACTCCCTTCGCGAAGCTGACGCCTGTATTCGTCGGGGGATCGACGGTCTCTCTCGCGAGCCTCCACAACCAGGACCAAGTGGCGCTGAAAGACGTGCGTCCTGGTGACACCGTCGTCGTCCGGAAGGCCGGGGATGTGATCCCCGAGGTTGTCAGACCGGTGCTGTCCGAGCGCCCCGAAGGCCTCGAGCCCTGGCACTTCCCGACCTCCTGTCCGTCGTGTGGTGGCGCCTTGGTGCGTCCCGACGGCGAGGCGGACACTTACTGCGTCAATGTGGATTGCCCGGGCCAACAGATCCAGCGGGTCGCTCACTTCGCCTCGCGGGGAGCGATGGACATAGAGGGGCTCGGCGAGCAGCGAGTCCGCCAGCTCATCGATGCTGGCCTGATCTCAGACGCATCCGACATCTACAGGCTCACGGTCGAGCAGCTGTCAGGACTTGAGGGTTACGCCGAGATCTCCGCCCGCAACCTCGTGGCGGCCATCGACGCTTCTCGCTCCCGTCCCTTGCCGAACCTGCTGGTGGCGCTCGGGATACGGCACGCCGGAGGAACGGTCGCGCAGGCGCTCTCGTCGGCTTTCGGGGACCTCGACGGGATCATGTCTGCGACCGAGGAGGAGCTGGCGGCAATCCCTGGCGTCGGAGGGATCATCGCGTCGAGCGTCGTGGGGCACTTCGATGCCGAGCGCAATCGTGGGTTCGTGGAGCGCCTGCGCGAAGGAGGCGTATCCTTCGGGACCCAGAAGGTGTCCGATCTGCCGCAGGTTCTCACGGGGAAGGCGGTCGTGGTGACTGGCACCCTCTTGAGCTTCTCGAGAGAGGGCGCCGAGGAGGCTGTCACCGGACGCGGAGGCAGGTCTCCCGGGTCGGTCTCCGCCAAGACGATGGCGCTCGTCGTCGGATCCAATCCCGGCGCATCCAAACTGACCCAGGCCGAGCAGCTCGGCGTGCCGATCCTCGACGAGGACGGGTTCAAGAGGCTGCTCGAGACCGGCGAGCTGCCGTGATGCCCGAGACGGGCTGAGGGTGGCCATCCGGGGCGCGATACACGGGCGGCGGCCGCACCGAGGGATGTCGCTGGCTCTCCTCACGACAGCGGCGTTCTTGCTTGCTGCCGGAACGGCTTACATCGTCGCTGAGCTTCGAGTGAAGACGCCGGTCGATACCGGGCCAGCGCCGGTCAAACTCGGAGGGGGCAAGCTCCCGGGCGCAGGCGCGTACGTGCCTGCCTACGACCTCTCCTCTGACCCGGTTTTCCCGACGTTGCGCATCGGCTACGCGATTGAGAGTCACACGACCAAGGCCGGCACGAGCGAGCAACTCGCGAGGAGCGAGGACGGCGGCAGGAGCTGGCGCCTGGTTCGTCCGTTCCCGTTCCCGAACGGATACTCCCAAGTGCAGTTCTTCTCGCTCGAGGACGGATACGCGTTCGGCCCGTCGGGGCTCGCCATCACGACAGACGGCGGAGCCTCTTGGACGGTTGGCGCCACTCTCGGCGGGACGCTCGAGCGGGTGACGCCGATAGGCGACAACGTCTGGGCCACCTATACCGTTTGCAACGGATTCCCGGTCACGCCGACGACGATGTGCAACGTCCGGCTTGCTGTCTCGAGAGACGGTGGGCGGCGTTGGAGCACGGCGGCTGCCCCGTCACCGCTCAGTGAGGCTCGGTCCGGCGGCGACATCCTGGCGAGGTACTCCCTCGGCACCGCTTACATCGTCTCTTACGGTGTCACGGGCGGCGGCGGCCTGGCGGTCACGCGCGACGACGGGCGGACGTGGGAGAAGCTGCCCGATCCCTGCTCAGCGTGGCAGACCGTGGACATGGCGGCAGTGCCGACGGGCGTGATCTGGATGATCTGCGGCGACGCTCCGGTGCTGAACGGCAAGGCGTCCGCGAAAGCTGTCTTCCAGTCCTACGACGGCGGGCACCGCTGGACGCTCGAGTCCTATACGGGCTTCGGGCCGCCGGGTGCGCCCTGGGCTTCCATCGCACCCGTCGGGAACCTCTGGTATGCAGGTCAGCTCTCGCAGCTGGCGACCATCGCGCCCGGAAGGGCGTGGATAGGCGTGAGCGGTATCGGCGTGCTCATCTCCTCTGACGACGGGAAGACATGGCAGCTCGCAGAAGGGCTGCACGACGACGGCCGGGACACCGGCGTAGGCGTCACGTTCAACAACGCGTACGACGGTTGGGCAATTGAGTTCCACGAGGCCGTCTGGAAGACATCCGACGCGCTCCACTGGCGCCTCGTCGACGGGAAGTAGTCCTTTGAGGTGACTTGAGTGGCACGAGCCCCGCACCGGGATGAACAGGGGAATCCGTCGCTCAGCTAGGCAAGTAGCCCTTGAGCACGAGTGATATGAACGCTAATGGCTAGCTGGGTCGGGGTAGTCTTTTTCCCAGATACTCATGTCGAGCATCACAGAACAGGTCGGTCGCGTCGTCGGCGGTCGATACCGCCTGCTGGCCCCCATCGGCACCGGGGCGTCCGCACAGGTCTTTGCCGCCGTCGATACGCGCCTCGGTCGCAGGGTCGCCGTGAAGGTATTGCACCCGACGCTCGCGAGCGACGGGGCTTTCCTTCGCCGCTTCCGCGCCGAGGCGCGCCTTGCCGCGTCCCTGGATCATCCGCATGTGATGCGCGTGTTCGACTGGGGCGAGGAAGCCGGTGGCCCTTACCTGGTACTCGAGCTGCTCACAGGAGGCAGCCTCCGCGGCCTCCTGGACCAGAGCGCTCGCCTGAGCCATTCCCAGGTCGCAGCGATCGGCTTCGAAGCTGCCTCCGGCCTTGCCTACGCGCACCGGCGGGGGATCGTCCACAGGGACATCAAGCCCGGCAACCTGCTCTTCGACGACGAGGGTCACCTCCGGATCGCCGACTTCGGGGTCGCGCGGGCAATTGCCGAGGCAGCTCTCACCGAGCCGATCGGCGCGATGTTCGGGACAGCTCGCTACTCCTCACCCGAGCAGGCGAACGGCAGCTCACTCGATGACCGGAGCGACGTGTACTCCCTTGCGCTCGTGCTCTACGAGTCCAGCACTGGAAGGGTGCCCTTCTCAGCAGACACGGTCTCGGCGACCTTGATGGCGAGGGTAGGCGCGACGCTTCCGCCTTCGCCTGCACTCGGCCCTCTTGCGCCCATCCTTGCGGCAGCTGCCATCTCCGAGCCGTTCGCCAGGCTCGATGCGTCGAGCCTGGCTGCGGAGCTTGATCTGCTGCGGCGCCAGCTGCCCAAACCGGAGCCGCTCCCTCTCGCGCGAATCGAGCTCGGCCGGGACGCCTCGCGCTGGGCGGATCGCGATCCGACCGACTTTGACGTGGCTGACCTGGAGCGCCTGGGGATCCCTGCCGTCGAGCCGATCCCGCTCGATGCGCCACCGGGCGGGCCGGGACCCGACGGCCATTCCACCGAGGAACTCGCAAGCGACATGTCGTTGATCGGGCTTGCTCCGAGCACGGGCGTGGCTGCCGGCGTGCCTGCGGATGCGGTAGCTGGCGAGGCTGTTGGCGCGACGGTGCTGCTACCGCGGGTGTCGCCTGAGCCCCTGCAACCTCAAGTCACCCCCGCTCCTCCGCGACGTCGTCGCAGGCGCCGCCTCGTCGTGGGGATCGTGTCCGGCGTACTGGCGGCCTGCCTGGCTGCCGCCGGGATCACTGCAGCCGTCGTGCACTACGGCGTCTACAGCCATGTCGTGCCCAAGGTCGTGGGAGATGACGTTGCGATCGCTACGGCGATGACCAGGAATGCTGGCCTGCGCCTCACCGTCGGCACGGAGACGTACGACGTGAATGCTCCTGCTGGACAGGTGATCTGGCAATCGATAGCGCCGGGGCGGCATGAGCGGTCGGGGACCTACATCATCGTGACCGAGTCGAAGGGCCCGCCGCCCGTTGCGGTGCCAGACCTGGTCAAGCTGACGCAGAAGGCGGCTCGCGCCAAGCTCACATCCGGCCATCTCGCGTGGCGAACCCAGCTCGAGTTCAGCGAGACGGTCGGGCCGGGCATCGTGTTCGGCCAGTATCCGAAGTCCACCGCAGGTGATCAGCCGTGGGGCTCGAAGGTCCTGCTGTATGTGTCGAAGGGCCCCCGCCCTCGTATCGTGCCCAACTTGTACGACCTGTCTCTGAAGACTGCAGTCGCGGATCTCCAGAACCAGCAGCTCAAGTACAAGCTCGCGCCGGGCCAGTACTCCACCGTGGTGCCACAAGGTGATGTGATCTCGCAGAACCCGCTCGAGAAGGCCTCGGTGCGGCGTTACGACGTCGTCTCGATCGTTGTCTCCCTCGGTGAGCCCATCGTCACGATCCCCCATCTGCGAGGGCTCTCCGTGAGGCAGGCCAGGTCGGAATTGAAGAACCTTGGCCTTTTCGTGCAGGTCTATGGGCCGGCCTCGGGAGGCACCGTACTGTTCTCTGATCCCTCACAGGGCTCCTCGATCCGCGAGGGCCAGACGGTGACGCTGTACACGATCTGAGCCGTCGGCAGGGATATTGCGCGGGTTCGTCTTGCATGGGATGAGCCTGACCTGCCATGTTGAAGCCCTAAGCGGTCGACTAGACGACCTAGATACGCCGGCACTGACGGAAGGACATGACATGGGTGCGCTCGACGGACGAGTTGCGATCATCACCGGGGCAGGCCGAGGCATCGGTCGCGAGCACGCGTTGCTGTTCGCGAGCGAGGGCGCGAAGGTCGTCGTAAACGACCTCGGCGGCGCGGTGGATGGGTCAGGAGACGACCGTTCTCCGGCGGAGCAGGTCGTGGACGAGATCAAACAGATGGGCGGCGAGGCGATCTCGAGCGCCGACAACGTCGCGGACTGGGAGGGTGGACAGCGCCTGGTAAATGCTGCAGTCGAGACCTTCGGCGACCTGCACGTGCTCGTCAACAACGCCGGCATCCTCCGGGACCGCGTCCTCGTCAACATGACCGAGGAAGAGTGGGACTCCGTCATCCACGTTCACCTCAAGGGCCACTTCGTCCCTACGCGCTGGGCTGCCACCTACTGGCGCGAGCAGTCCAAGGCCGGCAAGGAAGTGAAGGCGTCCGTCATCAACACGTCTTCCACCTCTGGCCTGCTCGGCAACCCCGGTCAAGCCAACTACGGGGCGGCCAAGGCCGGAATAGCAGCATTCACCGTCATCACCGCGCAGGAGCTCACCCGCTACGGCGTGAGGGTCAACGCGATCGCGCCGGCTGCCCGGACGCGCATGACCGAGTCGACCCCAGGCCTGTCCGACATCGTTCAGGCACCTGCGGATGCGGGAACCTTCGACGCTTGGGACCCGGCGAACATCTCGCCTCTCGTGGGGTACCTCGCAACAGCCGACTGCCCCTTCACAGGGAAGACGTTCTTCGTGCAGGGTGGCAAGGTCCAGTACTTCCAGCCGTGGACCCTCACGAAGGACATCGACAAGGGTGATCGCTGGACGGTCGCCGAGCTCGCCGAGCAGGTGCCAACGATTGTCCCGTAGCTCAGCGCACCGAGCGAGCCGCTCCCTCGTCTTTCCAAGCGACTGATAGGCGGCTCCACGAGATGCGGGTATTGCTCGTGACCTTCGGTCCGATCTCTCGCCCGAGCGGAGGCCTCACAGTCCGAGCCCGCGCGGCAGCGGAATCGCTGGAGCGACTCGGTCACGAGGTGACAGTCGTGAGCACGGAGGAGCCGGAGGGGACTCCGCCGTGGCCGTGTCATGTCATGACCCGGTCGTGCACGCCGCTCGGTTCGCGGGAGTTCTCGAGGGTCGTGAAGTCACTTCTTCCGACGACCGATGTCGTGATAGTTCAAAGCGCGATGTTCTTGCCAGGCCTCGCCCGGGCAGGGGCGCTCTCACGAAGAGCAGGTGCGAGCTTGGTCTGGGACACGAACGAGCTGGAGACGCTGCACTACTCGCGCCTGCCCGCCAGCGCCGGCGTGCTCACGCGCCGGGCTGCGTGGTGGGTGCTCGAGAGCTGGGGGGCTCGCGCGGCCGACGTCGTCGTCCCGATCAGCGAGGAGGAAGGGGCGTTGTGGGCGAGGTTGTTCCCGCGGACTCTGGCGAAGCTGATCTGCGTCCCACACTCGCACCATCGCGAGACGGACGGATTGGTCGAGCCGGATCCCGATCGCCCAGCCGCCGCGGTGCCGGCTGTCGTGTTCATAGGCAACGCGGCGGCCAAGCAAAATGCTGCGTCTGTCAAGTGGATCGTCTCGGAGCTGGCGCCGCGGATCGGCGACAAGGCCGAGCTGCTCATCATCGGGCCGCAGACGAAAGAGGTCGTAGCCGAGATGGGTGAGAGCGCCTTGGCCGGCATGTCGGGGGTTCACGTACTCGGTTGGGTGGATGACGCGAACTCGATGATGTCCAAAGCTGAGATCGCCCTGGCGCCCGTCGGGGCCGGCGCTGGCCTCAAGACGAAGGTGCTCCACTACCTGTCGCTCGGTCTTCGTGTCGTCGGCACGGCGCCCGCGGCCGAAGGCATACGGGACGCTCCCGGGCTCACGGTCGCCTCGCTCGAGGAGATCCCAGCGGTCATTCTCGGCATGCTCTCGCAGCCCGAGACACAAGAGGTCCGCGCCCAGCGTCGGCTCGCGCAAGCCGAGTGGCTCGAAGCCAGACACGGGGTGGCGGCGATCGACTCGGCCTGGCGTGATGTGCTCGCGCGTGCTGTCGGCGCGCCGCAGGTTGCGACGACCGCGGCCTGACCTGAGCGCCTAGCTCGCGGCGGCGCCCCGACGGCTCCGACCGAGGATGTCCTGCGCTCGCCTCGTCAACTCGCGCCTCACCCCTGCTCGGTGGTACCAGGTCGCACCGACACCGCCGAGCACGTAACCGCGCGAGAGGTCGACAACTTCTTCCAGCCGGGACTCGGACTTGTCCTCGACTGAGTACCCGAATTCGATGAGCGTCCTGCGGAGGAGCGCTTCGGCCGCGCGGATGTCTCGCGGAGAGAAACCCTCCTTCCAGTCCCGCAGCCCGGTGGTCGGAGGGCGGCTGACGTTCTCGTGACGCGAGCGCATGCCAGCCGGGAGACGGTCGATGGCAGTCTCGTGAGATGTCAGCATGCCCGTATCGAACTCGAGATCGATGAAGTCACAGATCAGCTTCAGCGTGTCCGGGGTGCTTGCGATGAGTTGCTCGAAGTGAACCTCGAGATACCTGTCGCCCCCCATGCCCTCACCGGCCATGCGACCTCGCTTTACAACCTGCTGCCATATGAGGGCGGAGGGAAGGAGAGGGAGCCCGACGGAGCCCTGCGAGCGAAGCGTCGCCCAGGAGGCGGCGCTATCGCGGCCATCGCGGATGATGTGGACCAATTTCGAGTCCGGGAACAGCTTGGCTATGCGCTCGAGATGGAAGACGTTGGAGGGGGTCTTGTTGCCCCAACGGCATTTGTCCTGGCTCACCGCCCGAGTTGCAAATAGCAGCCGGAGCACTTCAGCGATCGTGCTGGGCGCGCATTTGTCGAGAACCTGCACGCACGTGTCGGCATCCACCTGTAGACGGTCAAACGTCTCGTGGGCGAAGATGCGACTCACAGCCTCATCTAGCGTCCAATTGCCAACCTGTGGATCGAATGCGATGTCGGTCACGAACGAGCACTCGTGAGTCACCGTGAGCGACGGATGCGCGTCAAGCATCAACTGGAGGAGCGTCGTTCCCGACCTCGCACATCCGACCAGGAAGACCGGAGCTGTTGCGGCAGCTTCCTCAACGGCACGCAGGTCGATCACGTCCATACGGCCGCCACACTAGCCCCAATCCCTGCCGGCCCAGGTGGCCGAAGACGCCATGTAGGCCTGTCACGCCGGGGAACCCGTTGCCCGCCATCAAGTACACTTCCGGTCGTGGAGCAGCCCTTCTTCTTTGATCCCGAGGCTCTCGCCAAGCTGGCCGCCGAATACCGGGCAAGCTTCGCTCAGGCGCAGCCATTCCCACACGTAGTGATCGATGGCGTCATTCCCGACGACATCCTCGAACAGGTGGTGGCCGAAGCTCCGGCACCCCACGAACACAAAGACTGGCTCGCCCACAATCATGCGAACGCGGTCAAGCTATCGATCGCCGACGACTGGACGCTCGGCCCTGTTACCCGTCATGTTCTCAACCAGTTCAACTCAGCTGTATTCATCAACTTCCTAGAGCAGCTCACCGATATCACAGGTCTCATCCCGGATCCGCACTACCTCGGCGGTGGTCTGCATCAGATCGAGCGTGGTGGCTTCTTGAGCGTGCACGCTGACTTCAATAGGCACAAGCGATTGCTCCTTGATCGGCGCCTCAATGCCATCGTCTATTTGAACCATGACTGGCAGGATGAGTGGGGTGGCCACCTGGAGCTGTGGAACCGCGAGATGACAGAAAAGGTCGAGGCTGTTGCACCTGTCTTTAACAGAATGGTGATCTTTGCCACGACCGATACAGGGTTCCACGGGCACCCTGATCCCCTTGAATGCCCGCCTGGAGTGAGGCGGCGTTCGCTGGCGCTGTACTACTACACCAACGGGCGGCCCGAGCACGAGCAGTCCGCAGCGCATACGACGCTGCACCAGGTTCGCCGGGGTAAGGATCACAACCGCGACCTCGCTCGCAAGTACATGAAAGAGTTCGTCCCACCCATAGCCATCAGGGCCGCTCGTAAAGCGCGGGAGAGGATAGGGGAAGGCAACAAGCGGAAGGTCGACGATTGAGCACCACCGGCGCGGATCGCTGGAAGTCGCAACTTCTTGCCCTGGCCCTTCATCCGCATCCGCTGAGAGCAGTCACTCTCGAGACCATCCGCAGACGCGCCCTTGGCACGTACGAGTGGCGGGCCCAGATCGGTGCCGTCGATCGCCCGAACTACGCCTACTGCGTTCGCCAGGCGGCGCAGCTCGCGAAGCAGATGGGACTGCCGAGGATCAGCGTCATCGAATTCGGAGTTGCCGGCGGCAACGGGCTTGTCGCGCTGGAACGCCACGCGCTGGAGCTGTCAGCGGCAATCGGTGTCGAGATCGAGGTGTACGGCTTCGACACCGGTCGCGGACTGCCAGCACCGACCGACTACCGCGACCTTCCCTACCACTGGAAGGGCGGGTTCTTCGAGATGGATGTGGAGGCATTACGCGGCCGTCTCCACCATGCCAAGCTGATCCTCGGTGACATCCAGGAGACGCTCGGCTCCTTCATCGACGTTCACGACCCTGCACCGATCGGCGCAGTGATGCACGACATGGACCTGTACTCCTCCACCGCCACAGGCCTCAAGCTCTTCGACACCGAGGAAAAGCACCGCCTGCCGAGGATCTTCACGTACTTCGACGACATCATCGGCGACGACGTATCGCTGTACAACGACTACACGGGTGAGCGGCTGGCGATCGCAGAGTTCAACGAGAGCCACCCGACCCAGAAGATCTCGCAGGCTTACAACCTCTCGTGCCGCGCGACGGCGCCGTGGCATCACCAGATCTACATAGTTCACGACTTTGCTCACTCGCGATACGACGATTTCGTGAGCAGGCCTCTCCAGCAGTTGCCACTGTCCAGCCCCTGACGCGCATGATCAACATCCTCACGGCTCATTGGAAGGACCCGAAGTGGATCGCGCCTCAAGCGGACTACCTTGCCCGTAATCTTGCCCTTCCTTACCGGGTCTTCGCTTCCCTCGAGGGGATCAACGAACCGTCGTACCCCTCCTCGTACTGCTATTTCGACTACGACGAGCTGACTCATGCCGAGAAGCTGAACAAGCTGGCACTGGTCGCAGCTGGACGGTCCGACCCCGCCGATCTGCTGATCTTCTTGGACGGCGACGCGTTCCCAGTTGCTCCGATCGACGCATGGCTGACCGAGCTCCTGCAAGATCATCCTCTGGCGGCAGTGAGGAGAGTGGAGAACAACGGTGACATGCAGCCCCATCCCTGCTTTTGCGTGACGACCGTTGGGTTCTGGCTGGATATCGAAGGCGATTGGCGGAAGGGCTCCTTTGTCACCGCGCAAGGAAAGAAGGTGGCCGACGTCGGAGGTTCACTTCTGCACATCCTCGAGGACAACGGCGTGTCCTGGACCGAGATCCTGCGGTCGAACGACACCGACCTGCACCCGCTCTGGTACGCCGTCTACGGCAGCCACATCTATCACCACGGTGCTGGGTTCCGGATCCGGACGTCTCGCGTGGATGGCATGGATTTCAGCTCGCGCCGGCCGCGCGTGACGGCTCGGGACGTCCTCGCTCACCCCGGAGCGTTCGCTTCCGAGCTCAGATGGAAGAACATGGTGCGCGCTGTTCGGCGCCTGCGACGCCCGCCCTCGGCCGCCGAAGCCGTTGACCAGTATCTTGCGGCCGCGGACGCTCAGGCAGAGACGATCTTCTCCGAGCTCCTCGTCGATCCGGGATTCTTCAGGCGGTTCGAGGCGCTGTAGGCCGCGAGGCGAGTGAAGTCAGCTGGTGATCTCGCGTAGGCGAGTCGCTATCTCCAGGTGGATGGGGTCGGCGGGCGCACCCTGCATCGCGAGGAGCTTGGACATATCGCCCTCGACCTTGATCCGCCCACCCATGAACGCCTGCATCGCAGCCTGCTGGTTCTGCTCCACGACGATCGCCTTTGCGGTGTCGTAATCGAGCGTCAGGGTCACGTCGGGGTCGGCGATGTGGCCGGCCTCGAGCGACAGCTCGCCCATGCTCGTGTCCAAGTGGACGTTCTTCGTGCCGTCGTCAAACGGGACTTGGGTCACGACGAGGTTCATGCGCACGCTCATGGGAGGCGGCGGCGTGCGCCCGGCGTACTCGGCGCGAAGCGCCCGTGCTTGCTCGGTCCACTCGTCGCTCAGAAACGGGAACGCGCCCATCTCCATCCCTTCCTCGATTACGAAGCCGCCTCCGAGACTAGCTGCCGGGCCGGACTACCATAATTTCCGTGACTGCTGCGATCTTGCCGGGTGCCGAACCCTTCTCTGCGTCAAACGGGCCGAACGGCGTGCTCGTGCTGCACGGCTTCACGGGCACGCCGCAATCGATGCGTCCCCTCGCCGAGGCAATTGCGGACGCCGGGCTGAGCGTCGAACTACCGCTCCTACCCGGGCACGGCACGAGCGTCGACGACATGGTCCCGACTCGCTGGGACGATTGGGCGGGTGCGGCGGAGACGTCTTACCAGTCTCTCGTGGCGCGATGCGATCGAGTAGCCGTCGCCGGGCTCTCGATGGGAGGGACTCTTTCGCTCTTCCTCGCGCAGCGCCATCCTGAGGTGGCGAGCCTCGTCCTTGTCAACCCCCTCGCCGAGCAAGCAGCCGAGAGCTTCTACGAGATGATGCGAGGCGTGCTCGCGTCAGGAGCTGACCGGATCCCCGGTATCGGGAGCGACATCGCGATGCCCTCTCGCCAAGAGCTTGCCTACGAGTCGACCCCGATCGAGCCACTCCTGTCCCTGATGGACGCTGCCGGCGAGGTGGCCGCCGACCTTGCATCAGTGACCTGCCCTGTGCTGCTGCTGTCGAGCAAGACGGACCACGTGGTCCCGACGAGCTCCGGAGACGCTGTCGCGGCCGGGGTCGGGGGCCCGCTCGAGCGGGTGCTCCTCGAACGGAGTTTTCACGTTGCGACCATCGACTACGACCAGGCCGAGATCGAGCAACGCACGGTCGAGTTCGCCCTCAAAGTCTTTGCCTCCTGAGGATCCCTCGATGTCCCGAATCTCCATTGACGAGGTGCGTCATGTCGCGCGCCTGGCCCGCCTCGAGCTTTCCGACGACGAGATCTCGATTCTGCAGGGCGAGCTCTCGGCACTTCTCGATCATGTCGATCAGATCAAGAGGCTCGACACGAGCGGGGTCCCGCCGACGACCGACCCCCTCGCTCTCTCGAACGTCCTCCGCCCGGACGAGGTTCGCCCAGGCTTGACGCCCGCCGAGGCTCTGGCGGCGGCTCCGGCGGTCGAAGACGGTCGTTTCTCGGTGCCGAGCATCCTGGGCGAGATGCCGTGAGCATCCTTGACGAGGGCGCCCGAGCGATCGCCGCGTCCGTACGGGCAGGCGAGACCTCCGCCCTCGAGGTCGTGGAGGCGTCTCTCGATCGGATAGCGGCGAGCGACGGGGAACTTCACTGCTTCAACACGGTCACGGCGGACGAGGCCCGGGCTGCAGCCGAGGCGGTCGACGCGGCTGTCAAGGCAGGCCGCGATCCCGGCCCACTAGCGGGCGTCCCGGTCGCGCTGAAGGACAACCTCTGCACGCGTGGCACGGTCACCACGTGCTCCTCCCGGATCCTTGAGAACTGGGTACCGCCCTACGACGCCACAGTGGTGGCGCGGCTTCGGTCAGCCGGAGCCATCTCGGTCGGCAAGACGAACCTCGACGAGTTCGCCATGGGCTCGTCAACGGAGAATTCGGCGTTCGGAGTGACGCGCAATCCGTGGGACACCTCCCGAGTCCCAGGCGGCTCGTCCGGGGGGAGCGCAGCGGCCGTGGCGGCAGGGCTCGTGCCGCTCGCCCTCGGCTCTGACACCGGAGGCTCGATCCGGCAGCCGGCCGCCCTGTGCGGCGTCGTCGGTATCAAGCCGACCTATGGGGCTGTCTCGCGCTACGGCCTGATCGCGTTTGCGAGCTCGCTCGACCAGATCGGGACGTTCGCACCGAGGGTCGAGGACGCCGCACTCGGCTTGGAAGTGATCGGCGGCCACGACCCTGCCGACTCGACCTCGCACCCGAGCCCAGCCCCGGTGTTGCTCGCGAGCCTGCGAGATGGTGTCGACGGCTTGAGGATCGGTGTCATAGAGGACTTCGTCACCGACGTCGCGCCCGCGTGCTCGGCTGCGACGGAGACCGCAGCCGAGGTGCTCAGGAGCGGCGGCGCCAAGGTGGAGCGCGTCTCCATACCCGAAGTCCTGCATGGCCTCGCGGCCTACTACATCATCGCTCCTGCAGAAGCGTCTTCCAATCTCGCGCGCTACGACGGCGTCCGCTACGGGCTGCGGGTCGACGGACCCGACGTCGAGTCGATGAACGCGAGGACACGCGGAGCAGGGTTCGGCCCTGAGGTCCGGCGACGGATCATGATCGGCACATACGCGCTGTCCGCGGGCTACTACGACGCCTATTACGGCCAGGCGCAGCGGGTGCGCACGCTCGTCGTCTCCGCCTTCGCGAGCGCCTACGAGAGTTTCGACGTACTGCTGGCGCCGATGACACCGTCCGAGGCGTTCGAGTTCGGGGCGAAGACTGCCAATCCCCTCGAGATGTACGTGTCGGACGTCTGCGCTGTCCCCTCGAACCTCGCCGGGCACCCGGCGGTCAGCGTGCCGTTCGCTCTCGGGCCGGCCGGCCTGCCGGTTGGAGTTCAGGTTCTCGCTTCCGCGTTCGGCGAGGCCGTGATGATGCGGGTTGCTGCCGTCCTCGAGGCGGGGGCGCCACCTGGTGTGTGCGGTCCTGTCGAGACGAACCGGACGAGCCGGAGCAGCACGCCGAAGGGAGCCGGCGAACATGCCTGAGGGTTACGAGACGGTGATCGGGCTCGAGGTCCACTGCGAACTGTCGACGGCGACGAAGCTCTTCTGCTCCTGTGCGAACACATTCGGTTCCGAGCCCAACTCCAACGTCTGTCCGGTCTGTCTCGGCCTGCCGGGCTCTCTGCCCGTGCTCAACCGGCGCGCCGTCGAGCTCGCGATGCGGATCGGCGCAGCCCTCGATTGTGAGATAAGGCCGTCGATCTTCCACCGGAAGAACTACTTCTATCCCGACATGCCGAAGGACTACCAGATCAGCCAGTACGACGAGCCGATCAACGTGAACGGCCACCTCGACCTGCCCGACGGCAGTGTCGTCGGGATCGAGCGGGCGCACATGGAAGAAGACACCGGCAAGAGCAGCCACCTCGGGGGCAGCGGGAGAATCCACGGCGCGAGCCACTCGCTTGTCGACTACAACCGCGCGGGGGTCCCTCTGGTCGAGATCGTGTCAGCGCCCGACATTCGCTCGGCCGCCCAGGCACGCGCGTATGTGAGCGAGCTGCGAGGCGTGCTCGTCGCGACCGGCGCGTCCGACGGCCGCATGGAGGAGGGGTCGCTCCGTGTCGACGCCAACGTGTCGGTTCGGCCCATCGGCTCGACCGAGCTCGGCACCCGTTGCGAGGTGAAGAACCTCAATTCGCTCCGGTCCCTCGGACGCGCGATCGAGTACGAGGCCGAGCGCCAGGCAGCCCTCGTCACCGGAGGCGAGCGAGTCAAGCAGGAGACGCGTCACTGGGACGAGGGAGCAGGAGTGACGCACGCGCTCCGGTCGAAGGAAGAGGCCTACGACTACCGCTACTTCCCCGAGCCCGATCTCGTCCCGGTGATACCCGACGACGCATTGCGGGCGGCGGCCTCGACTGGTCTCGGGATGATGCCGGTCGAGCGCCGACGGCGCCTCGCCGAGCTGCTCGGGCTCGGCGACGGGGCAGCCCTCGAGGGCTCGGTGATCGACCAGGTGCAGACGGTGATCGATCTCGACCTTGACCAGCTCGTGGTCGATGCGGTCGCTCTCGGAGCCGAGCCAAGGCTCGCGTTGGTGCGGGCATCGAACGAAGCCGCCGCCAAAGCTGTCGAGGCGCGCAGTCTCGACCCTGCCGCGTTCACCGCCCTGTTGGGACTCGAGTCGGCAGGGACCCTGTCGGCCACCCAGTCAAAGGCAGTCCTGGCCGTCCTGATCGACGAGGGCGGTGCACCCGACGAGATCGCCCGCAAGCTCGGCTATGAGTCGCTCGAGACCGGTGCTCTCGATGCGGTTCTCGACTCGGTGATCGAGGCCAGCCCGAGCGAGTGGCAGCGCTACCTGCAAGGCGACGACAAAGTCGCCGGGTATCTCCTCGGTCGCGTGATGAAGGCAAGCGCCAACCGGGCAAACGGGCGGGTCGTATCCGAGCTGCTCTCCAAGCGCCGCGCCGAGCACTCGGCGACAGATGGCTGAAGGCTCTTGTCCAGGCGTTAACGCAGCATGCAGGGGAGGCCAGCGTTTGAAGGACACCACTTCAGGGAGGTACCCTCTGAGGCTGAAGCTGATCGCCCTGGGGCTGGAAGGAGCTGTTGGGGGGGGCAGGCAGCCACAAGTCTCACCGCTGGCCCGCGGAGTAATTCACGCTCCTCCTCAGCAATTGATCCCATGGATTTGGACCTCGTCGAAGCAGAGGCAGAGCGCTTGATCGTCCGCGTCCTCGAGGCAGCACAAGGCACTTGTCAAGCCTCACGCAGGCAATTCAGTGAGCGATAACCCGCCGCGGCATCGCCGGGTTGCCCTGACGGGGGCTACCGGGATCCGCAGCATCGTCTTCATCGTCGCGACCGCGTGCGTCAACCTGCTCGGCTTCGTTTTCCACATCCTCATAAGTCACTCACTCGGGCCGAAGGGCTATGGCCTCGTCGTCGCCCTGATCAGCCTGGTCAGCGTGGCCTCGGCCCCATTCATGGCACTGCAGGCGACGGTCATCCAAGAGGTCGTGGCTCACCAGGACTCCGAGCCCGTGTCGATAAGGCGCGTGGCAAGCCTCTCGATCCTCGGCTCGGTCGTGCTCACCGTGGTGATGGTAGTGGCCTCACCGCTCATCGCCTCCTACCTGTCGGTCGCAGTCACGCCCGTGATCGTCGTTGCGCTCTACCTGTCGACATCGGTTGCGACGCCCGTGCTGAACGGCACACTCCTCGGCAAGCTCCGATTCACCCCGGTTGCCCTGGGCCTCCTCGCTGGCGCTGTCATCCGCGTCGTGCTCACGGCAGTGTTCGCCGCCACGCACGTCGGTGGCATCGAGGGTCCCCTCGTCGCCTCGGTCTTGGGCACGGTGGCGCAGTTCGCCGTACTGATCTGGGTTCTCCGCCCTGAGCTCAGGGTTCGGTCGAACACCCGCTTGCGCCTGCCCGGCAAGAATCTTGCCCGGACGGCGGCCGCGATCCTCGGCCTCGCGGCGCTGACTGGGATCGACACGGTGCTCGCCCGGCACCTGTTCTCCGCCCAGGAGGCAGGCCTTTACGCCGCAGCCGCGACTTTGGGCGCGATCGCGATGATCGCGCCTGCGGCAATCGTGGCCCTCACGTTCCCGCGTCTTGCCAAGGATCGGGGAGTCGGTGCCAACGCGCGCCGCAACCTCTTGCTGTCAGCCGGTGCGATCGCGCTCGTGGGCTTCTCCGCCGCGGCGGTCATTTCGATCGTCCCTCACTTCGTGATAACGACGATCTTCGGCGGCCGGTACAGCGAGGCAGCGCCGATACTCCGGATCCTCGCCCTGAGATCGGCGACGCTTGCGCTCGTCGGGTTGTTCATGTACTTCCACCTGGCCAGGCGGTCGATGGCAGCCTGCGTGCCCTGGGGCGGCGCCATCGCGGCCGCGATCGCGACGCTCGTCTTCCACCCGACCCCTCGTTTCCTCGCCCTCGGGATGCTCTTCTTCACGGCAGGGACCGTCGTGGTGATGGGCGTGCTCGCCCTGGCGACGAGCGATCAGCGATCCAATGCAACGCGCCAGCTGCCGGTCCGGCCGGCGCCGGCCGGCGCGGTGAGTGCAACCGCTGCGGTTGGGGCAGAGCAAGGTCGCAGTGAGGACGACGTCGACTTCACGATCGTCGTGCCCCACTACAACGCCGGCGCGCGCCTGCTCCAACACGTAGCCGACCTCGTCGAGGTCCTGCGGGACGCTGGAGTCAGCGCCGAGATCGTCGCCGTGTCGGACGGCACCGAGGACGGAAGCGACGAAGGGCTGGCTCTCCTCGGCCCTGAGGTGCGGATCGTCGAGCTCGAGCAGAACATGGGCAAGGGCATGGCGGTCCGCGTCGGCCTCAGTCTTGGCCGGGGTCGCCACCTCGGCTTCATCGACGGTGACGGCGACATTCCGGCAGCCGTCCTCCGGCAGTTCATCGAGCTGATGAAGACCGAGGAGCCCCACTTCGTCATCGGGAGCAAGCTGCACCCGGACTCCAACATCGTCTACCCGCCCATGCGTCGCGTGTACTCGCGCGGGTACCAGATCATCTGCAAGGTGCTGCTCGGGGTCGGTGTCTCCGACACCCAGACTGGCGTGAAGCTCGTGTCGCGCGAGGTCCTCCAGGCGGTCCTGCCTCTCCTGAGCGAGCAGGGATTCGCGCTCGACGTCGAGCTCCTCGCAGTTGCGCGGCGGTTCGGGTACCGCAACATCGTCGAGTTGCCCATCGAGATCCGCGAGCGATTCACCAGCACCATCACGGCCGAGTCGATCTGGACGATGCTGCTCGACACGCTCGCCATCGCCTGGCGGCTACGCGTCGTGCACAAGTACGACTACCTCCGCCAGCACCCGGCGGCGCTCGCGCCTCCGCCGCTGCGAGCGAGGGTCCGCCGCCTGCGCCGGGTCACGGTCCAACCACCCGAGCCCGTTCGTCCACTCCCGGCAGGGATCGTCGTTCCGAGCTTCCGCCAGGTCGTCACCATGCCCGGGATCCCCGTGCGGCCCTTGCGCATCCTCGTGTGCAACTGGCGGGATCTCGCCCACCCACTCGGCGGTGGAGCGGAAGTCTGGACCCACGAGGTCGTCTCCTGCTGGCGCGACATGGGGCACGACGTGACGTGGTTCTCCGCTGCCGTGCGCGACGTGCCGGCCGAGGAGGTCGTCAACGGCATACGCCATGTTCGCCGGGGCTCGAGATGGTCTGTCTACAGGGAGGCAAGGCGCTACTTCGAGGAGCAGGGAGAAGGCGCTTTCGACCTCGTCGTCGACGAGGTCAACACCCGCCCGTTCGGGGCGCCGGCGTGGGCCAACGGCACGAAAGTGCTCACCCAGATCCACCAGCTGTGCAAAGAGGTCTGGTTCTACGAGATGCCGCTCGCCGTCGCTGCCGCCGGTCGCTATGTGCTCGAACCACATTGGCTCAGGCCCTACCGCGACACCCCCGTGACGACGTTGTCCGATTCGAGCCGAAGGTCCCTCATCGCGTACGACCTGAGGAACGTGGAAGTCATCCCGGTCGGCTTCACTCCTGGCCCCCCCATCTCCGGCTTCAAGGAGCTCGCACCGACGCTCATCTATGTCG
>JBKQLZ010000020.1:0-9105 GCA_052146895.1 Acidimicrobiales bacterium | reverse complement strand
GATACGCTCGATCTCATCTCGGGAGGAAATCTCGGGAGGAAGCTCCGCCAGCGTCCGAGCCCTAGAACAGCGAAAGCCCTGGATTTCAAGGGCTTTCGCTTCAGAGCGGGGGCGGGATTCGAACCCGCGACCTTCGGGTTATGAGGTCGCCCAAGCGGGGTCAGGTGGGGTCAGGTGGCCCGTGTTTGCTGGGGTTGGCTCGGGTTAGATGGGGTCGGATTTGCTCATAACGGAACCTTGAATGGAACTCCCAAGCGATTACGTGCGGCAATGCATCACCGAGAGACCTGCGGCCCGCTAGTCGAAAACGCCGGGCGGGCCGAGCGCTACGACAACCACGACGAACCGTCTGCGCCAGGCACCACCGGCGCGGTGTCGTTGAGTGGCTCGACTGACGGACGGCGTCCGAGCGGTATACCGGAACCTCTTGCGGGCGGCTACATCAAGCATGTCCTGCACGATTCGCGGCCAGCCATTCGAGCCATCAGGCGTGGCATCGACTCCGAGGTCGAGCCTGATGACGCGCGCGATCTCAGCGACGAGCGGCCGAGTGCGGGCGAAGACAGGCCGAGTTGATCCGCGAGGCGGTCTAAGCGACAACGCGTCGAACGTTCCCCCCGGCCTGGTCGGGATGATGCCGAACTGCGCCGCGTCGCACGGGCGCGGTGCGGGGGTGCGCGGAAACGGAGGAGGCAGGCCGGCGCTCGTGGACTTGTGATCCCAGGCAAAAGGTGGCCACTCCGCGAATAGAGCCGCCTGTCGCGTCGACCCTTCCTTGGGGTACTGTCGCAGGGCGGGCTGCCCAACCTTCATCTGAAGCAGAAGCCCTTGGCGCTCGATGAGCTTCTCGGTCTTGTCGTGTTGCTCGCCGACCACCAGAACGTCCCCGATCTCAACCGTGGGGACTTCCCCATATCTCCAGCTCGGCCGCACCTGAAACGGCTGACCATGGACCAGCGCAGTATCGACCCGAAACGACAGCGAAAGGTGTTGGCCTCGGACGGCGGCCCGCATGTGCCCGGCAAGCTTCGCCTCAACCAGGGCATGGAAGTTCTCGATCCAGTCGACCTCGTCCGGACCTGAGCTTCTCGCCCTAGCCGTGGCCTTAGCTTCTTTGACGATTCCGGCGAGCGCTCCTTCGAGCGGAGCCTGAAGAGTTGGGGCAAGAGGAGCCATGGTCGCTCTACGACCGTCGAACCAGTCGAGTCTGGCGGTGAATCCTCGCTCGGAGTAGCGCACGCTCGGCGGAGCGGACTTGCGCGACACGGAAACGCACTACTAACTTCCGACCGAAGTTCGATATCCGGGGATCACGAATCCGCATTGTATTCCGCCAGGGAGACGGTTTCGCCGGCCCAGGCGTCCTCGAAGGTCCCCATCGGCATCTCCGACGCCCGGATCGAGTCGACCGTTCCGGCCAGAACGGCATTAAGCGGCGGGACCTCGAACGTCTGGTGGTCGTCCGAGATCACGCGGGCGTGGAGCGCCCGGGCCTCATCGGCCGGCAGCACGCGCCATTGGCAGACGACGCCCCGCTTCTCGAGCTCCGTCGAGAAACGCTCAAACGCCTTCTTGGTCTTGGCTGACAGGTTCGCCGGTCCCGAGAGGAGCCGAAGCTCGTCGATCTGATCGACGGACAACTCGTCGGAGAGGATTTCCAGGGCCTTGCGGTCCATGTGTTGCTCGTACCAGAGGACGTTCCCCCGCAGTTGCCGCACGACCCTCCGAATCGCGAGGTCGTTCGAGAAGGGTCGATCGGGGTGGAGGTAGGTGTCGGCAAGGGCGTCGGGCATGAGCGCCGGGCCCTCCGCTTGGTCGGCGATGGCCGGTGCGGCACCGATCGCCTCGAAGCCTTTTCGTATGACTTGAGCGATGAGCTTGCGGCGCTCTTGGAGGAACTCGTCGTAAACCATCTGTGCCCAGCCGTCGGGCAGGGCGTGATGGAACAGATCATCAGATGAGAACTGATCTGCGTAGCGCGGCCAGTAGACGGACGGCGCCGTGTCGGATATCTCGATGTTCTCAGGCCACTCCACGTACGACAGGTTTGCGATCTGATTGATGTTGGACGTGCCCCGGACGCCTTGGCCTTCGAGGTACTTGCGCGGAAACAAGTGGTGGCGGTCGACGGGCGCCTTCTTGGGCTGGAGGACGGGATCGAACAGATCGCGTAGGAAGAGCGCCGCCTTCTGCTCGTGGTCGGGACCCTCTTCGACGAACGGCGGGACCCGCGCGTTGAGCAGGCACAGCGATGCCGCGTAGGCGAATAGCCCCGGGCCTTGGGCCGCGGAAGTCGCAAGTCCTTGGGGCAGCGTGATCGTCCAGTAGTCCGAGGTGAGCGTCGTGGAGATCGCCTGCCGTAGTCGCTCGAGGTAGTCGGGCCCGTCGGTCGCCTGGGTAAACGCCTGCACGTCCTGTGTTATCTGCGCCTCGAAGGAGCCCGTGTACCGCCCGGTGAGCGACGACATGAAGAAGAAACGGGCGATCGTCGTCCTCAGGTCGCTATGCGAGAGGCCATAGCCACGCCCTATGAGGTACAGCGCGTAGACGAGCACGACGTTGTTCTCCGAGGAGATCTCATTGGAGCGCCGGAAGCCCGCCGACATGAGCGTCTTTATGTACTCGTGCCAGCTCGTGAGATCGAGGATCACGTCGATCGCTGCGGTCAGCTTGTCCAGCTGAGCCTCGCGGTCGCCCTCGACGAGCGTCGTGTCGCCGTCGAGACTGCCGCCGCGCAGGAGCGCAAGAACGGACTGCAGTCGCCCACGCTGAAACGCGACCAATACAGCGACGCGCAGTAGCTGATCGGCGGCGGGTTTGACCAGGTGGTTGTAGGGGCTCGGGGTGGCGTCACCCGGGACAATCCGGACTGCCTGGGCGAAGTGTTCAAGGCGCCGCCGGTCCTCCTCGCGGAAGACCGAGAGCAGCGTCAGGATGAAGTCGGCCTGGGTCAGCATCGTGCCGCCACTATTGACGCGCAGAAAGATCTCGGCCACGCGCTCCTCGTCAACCTCGTGGCCGATCTGGACCGCCAGAAACGGGAAGTCCTCGAGGCCGCTCAGGCGTCCGAGCGCGGTCCGCAACTGCTTCTCCCGACCCTCCTCGAGCGCCTCCGGTTTCGAGGCGCGCAAGCGCTCAATGAACGTCTCGATGACTTCCCAGTCCTCGCCGGTCCAAAGCTGGGTGATGTTGGGCAGAAACTCGGGGTCCTTCTCGATGGCAGCATCGGTGACGTCGAACTGCCCGTCGCGAGGTCGAAACGCAATGCTGATCCGGCCTTTGCTGAAGTCCTTGAAAGTGATCTCAGCCCCCTTCATCACGGCATAGAGTCCTGTCAGCCGCTGCTGCCCATCGACGATGAATTCCGTCGGAGTGTGCTGCTTGCCATCGACGCCGATCAACTTCGCGTCCACCTCTGCGGCGTTCCAGAGCATCAGGTAGCCAACGGGGAAGCCTCGATACATCGAGTCGAGCAGATCACGCACCGCCGCCTTCTTCCAAACGAAGGGGCGTTGAAGCTCGGGTAACGCGAGCTTCCCGAGGTCGATGTCGCCCAGCAGCTGGCTCAGCTCGTATGACACCGGCTTGAAGAGAGTCTTAGCCACGGCGCAAGCCTATTCGGCAGAGCCGACTCGCGCGCGCCAAAGGTCCAACACGGGCACCGGCCGTGTCCGCCCACTGGAACCGGTGGCAATCGACCCTCGCCCCCTACAGCTCGGCGAGCAGCGCCGTTCACGATCTCGTGCCCGGGGAAGCGGCTCACTCCTCTTGCTGGGCAACAGTTCCGGCTCGCGTGACCGCACTCTCGACCACCAAGTCCGTCAAGGCATCGGGAACCCCATAGAGGGCGCACACCAGCCGCTCGACGACCTCGACCAGCTCCCGCCCGACTGCGAGCAGATCGTCGATCTCGCCTTGTCGCCGGGCGATCTCCTCGCTGAACGCGCCGAGGCTGGCGGGCATGCGCGCGGAAAGCAGATCATCGGGCATCAGCCGCTCGGTGCCGAGCAGCTCCTGGAGAAGCGCGACACGGTCGTGTGGCCCGTCTATGCGCGCGGTTGCTCGGCGTGAATGCGTGAAGACGAGCGCTCCCTCCTCCAGACGGGCGCGACCCAGCACGCCGTCGGTCGTGATGTTCACAGCGAGCTCGGGATCGAGGCGAACGGACCGTACGTCCGTCCCGGGCAGCTCAGAAAGCACAGCGCCAGGAGCGACCTCGACTCCATGCGTTCTCCACGGATTCTTCACTGCGCGCCGCAACTCCGGCGCGATCGAGCGGAGTGGTAGTAGCGCCCGCCTGTTGGCTGCGACGGCGCGCACGAGATGCTCGATCGCCGCGGCGGCGTCCGCAGCGCCGGCCTGCGATCCGACGGCCGAAAGCAATGTCCGCAGCTCCTCGCTCACCGTCTTGAGATCAGTCGTCGCGGCCGCGTGAGCAAGCGTGTCCACGTGGTCGCTGCGCACCCATCCGTCCGGCGCGGACACGTGGCGGTACGGAATCTCGTTCATGGGCTTGGGCTCGTAGTTCCTCCACACGTCACGCGGCGTCTTGCCGCGCACCGCGTACCAGAGGTCGAGTAGCTCGCTGTTCAACAAGCCGCAGAGGTATGCCACGGAGAGGCCGTCCTCCTTCGGCGTAGCAATAGTTGTCTTGATCGACGGCTGCCATTCGCCGCGCTCGTCCAGCGCAAAGCGTCCGCGGTCCGTGCGGTACAGCGCGATTACCTTCGGGCCCGTGAGCGCCTCGTGGTCGCGCGGCCACGCCGTTTCCCACCATTTGCGGCGCGCGTTTCGTGCGAACTCGGCCCGCGTCCGCAGCACCTCGCGCCAGGGCTCCAGCGTCTCGGTGATCTCGGCCGGCGGGTTGTCCTCGCAGCGCAGCCACACGAGGCTCGCGTAGTCGGCCTCGTCGATCGCTCCGTAGAGCAGAGCCCGCGGCTCGACCGAGTGCGCGAGGAACTGCGGGTAGTCGCTCCACGGTGGCTTCTGCTCAGCGCCGGGCGGAAGCTCCATGATCGGGTCACCAGTGTGGTGTCCACGCGCGGCCAGCTCTGAGCGGGTCCGCTCGGACAGCCGTCGTTGCACGCGGGCCGAATACGCGTCGGCCCCGGTTTGAATACCCTGAGCCACCGCCCAGCGATCGGCCATCTTCTCGACCGGCGTCGTCGGATCGTCCAGCGCCGTCTGGAGATGCGCGACGACACGGGCCGCCACGTCGCGCGAAGCGTGCTTGATCGGCCAAGGGCGAGTCGAGCGCAGCTCTTGCTGCGCGACATCGTGGACGAGGATTCCCTTCGAGCGACCAGCGCGTCCGTCCGCGCGCGCCGCCATGGTCGCAAGTAGTGCTTCTCGGGGTGGTACTCGCGCGGCCGGGTCGCCGGTGATCGCCACAGCCGCCTCGCCCTCATCCTCCAGGAGCACCACACGCATCCGATGTTTCTTGGGCGCGGGCGCCTTCGTCGCCAAGAGAATCGCGCTCTCGACTGTCGGCGGCGTCATCCCGGTGCGTGTGTCGCGCTCTTGCTGCTCGGTCGCGAACAGGCGCATGTTCCCGAAGAGGTAGAGCTCGTCGAGCCGCAGGCTCGAGGCGATCCTCTCACGAAGCCAGTCCGCGTAGCCAGCGTTCATCCAGCCGGCGGGCGTGATGACACACAGCCGTCCACCTGGAGCCACCTTCTCGGCCGCCATCGCGAGGAAGTAGTAGAAGTAGTCGCTCTTGCCGTGGTAGTCGTCGCGCCATCCGGGCAGCGCGCGCAGACGGTCGAAGAGCACCTTGTTCCCGGACTCGAAGACGTAAGGCGGGTTGCCAATGACCAGATCAAAGGCCTCGTTTTTTCGGATCTCCACGAAGCGTGGCTCCTTGGCCGCGTCGAGCGGCACGATCCCGTAACGCTCGTCGGACGCAAGCAGTGCGGCATCCTTGCGCTGCGTCGCATCGAGCTCGCCAAAGCTGTCGTCCGGACCGCGACGGGCACCTAGCGAGTCTGTGTGCACGACGCCCAGCGTGAACGTGCCGGGCTCCTCTCCTACCTCGCGGAGCCGCCCGAGCAGACGCGAGACCTGAAGCAGCAGATTGACCTCGGTCAGGTAGTACGGAAATGGGCTGATCTCGCAGCCGTGGAATCCGCGCACGATCGCCCGCAGACCCTCGCGCAGATCACGTGGATTGCTCAGGTCAAGCCCACCGTCGTCGATCACACGGCGGGCGGCCTCGACAAGAAAGCCTCCTGACCCGGTGGCGAAGTCGAAGATGGTCCGCTCGTGCCGCTCGTCACCCTCGATCCGGAAGACTCCCTCGGGTCCGGCGAACCCAGCGCGGTCGAGCATGAACCGGACCACCGCACGCGGGGTGTAGAACTGGCCGAGTCGGTCACGGTCGATCTCATCGACGTAGGACTCGTACAGTCCGCCGAGTACGTCCGCTCCCAGGCGCGCGAGCGGAAACGGCACGAGCGCGTAGAGCACGTCCGCCAGGGCCTCATCACGTGGCCGGAACCAGTCGTAGTTGTTGTCCTCGCCGAACAGCCAGCGGTAGCGCGCACGGCCGCGTTGAAAGGCCTCATCGAGCACGCGCTGGAGGTTGCGCCCCATGCGCTCGTAGACCTGCTCGAAGCCGCCGTCGTAGAGGCAGTCCTCGACGAAGCCGGCGTCCTCCCAGGACCGGTAGAGCAGAATACGGGTCAGAGCGAGCTGGGAGACCCGCATCAGGTACTGCGAGAACGCCCGGCGGGCGATCCCATCTGCGTCTCGATAGCCGGCGACCGTGGCGGGCAGAGCCGCAACATCGACGCTTGGCTCGATCTCTCGGGCGAGCGTCTCAAGCTCCAGGCGCAGCCGCTGCTCGTGGTCGGGGTTGAGGTCGAGATCAGCCAAGAGCCGATCGTGCTGGGCGGCTGCGTCCTCGGCGAGCTGTCTCGACAGCGAGCGCAGCTGGCTGACGAGGAACTCCACGTCGATCTGGAGCGCCTCATCCACGGCCGCCCGCTCGCGCCAGGGCTCTGCCTCCGCGACGAGCGCGATCTTCTCCGGGAGTCCCATCGCGCGGAAGCCGAAGAGGCCACAGAAGCGGACGAACCGATCGACCTCGTCGATGTCGAGCGCCTCGCCGTGAGCCACCTGCCAGAGCCGTCGAACATCGAAGGAAAGGCTGGGATCGTGTCCGCTCGCGCCGCGTCGATAGACCCTCAGCTCGCGAAGGTTGAACAGCACGCCGTAGTCGAGATGGCGCTGGTCGATGTATGCGCGGATCTGGCGCTCGTGCGCCCCCAGCTCCTGTGTAGAGCTCTTGGCATCGAGCACGAACCGGTGCGCCACGAGGTCGATGGGCGTGAAGTCGGGCTTCAGTCCGCTGCGGCCCAGCTGCGGGAAGTAGGCGTCTGGAGGAAACCCGAGCACGCGCTCGATGAGCGCCGCCAGGATGGGCTCAGTCAACAGCTCCTCGTCCTCGCGGGTTCTCGCGCGGTCGAGGTATTCCCCGAGGTGCCGCGCCCCGTTGAGCTCTCGGTAGCGCCCGGCCTGCTCATCAAGCAGCGCCGCGAGAGCATGGAGCCCCGGCGAGATCGAGGTGGCAGACATCAGAATCCCGCAAGGAGCGAGACAGCAGGACCCGGAGCGAGAGAAGCATCCGCAGCGAGGGCTACTGTCCGGTACATGGACTCCCTGATCACCACCGAGGATCTAGCACCCGAGGAGCTTGAGGCACTTCGCGCCGCCGGTGCGTGGTACGCCAAGTACCACGCCGTGCGCATCGCCGAGCTCGCTGATGACCCGTCGGCATACGCTGAGCACAAGCGCGAGAAGTTCCTCACGCTCGTCACGGCGCTGCGAAAGCTCGGCTTTGAGATGGCGCTCCCCGACGCGCTGCGCGCCGACGAGCGCCAAGCGGCGTAGCTGACCAAGTTCCTGAGCGGCACGTGCCGGATGGTACGGGTACGGCTCGACAGGCTGGTTGGCGTAGCACGCGCACCAGTTTCAATCAGGCGGCGTCTGACGAAGCGTGATCTCCGCTGCCAAACGCCCGTTCGACGAACGCGGCCCCGTTGGATGGGTCGGGCGCGTAGTGGCGATAGATCTCGGTGGTCTTCGCGTCGGCGTGGCCCATCCACTCCTGGATCGCGCGCAGCGGGGCGCCGGCGGCAGCCATTTGCGTGCCGAAGGTGTGGCGGAGCTCGTGGAAGGTGATCTCATGTACGCCTGCCTCGGCGAGCGCGTCCTTGAACCGCTTGCGCATCTTGGAAGGGTCGAGGACGTGTCCCGTGTCGGGGTGGCAGAAGACGAGATCCCTGTCTGCAGGGAAGCGGGAGCGTCGGCGCAGGTCTTCGAGCTCGCGGGCGAGCCGTGCAGCCATCGGGACCGAGCGGCCTTCGTGAGACTTGGGGGTGTCCATCTTCCCGCGCGTGAAGTTGTCGGCGACGCGGACGCGCCCGGCGTGCCAGTCGATATCCAGCCACTTCAGCGCGAGCAGCTCGCCCTGGCGTAGGCCGGTGAGCGCGGCGGCCAGGTACAGCGCCCGCTCGACGCCGCCGAGGGTGTCCTCGGGCACGGCGTCGATCAGCTTGTCCAGTTCGGTTGGCTGTAGGAATCGGACACGTTGGTGGGGAGAGCGGTTCTTCTTGGGACGGTCGACGTAGGCGACCGGGTTGCTTTGTGCCCAGCCGCGCTTGATCGCGAACGCGAACACGCCGTGGAGGAAGTTCAGGTGGTTCTGGACGGTCTTTGAGGACAGGCTGTCGCTGCGCTTGCGCTTGAGGTACTGCGCGACCTGGGCTGGCTCGATCTTGTCGATCGGGCGCTCGCCGAAGAAAGGCACCAGATGACGGCGCAGGTGTCCGCGGTAATCCTGGATCGTGGAGCGCTTGCGCTCCATCACGTTCTCGAGGTGGTCGACGTAAGCGCCGCCGGCCTCCTCCAATGTGCGCCGGGCGGCTGTGGACACGATGACATCACGCTCGATGCGCTTGCGCAGCTCCTTCTCGGCTTGGGCGCGCGTGAGTCCGTCCGCGGTGCCCGGGGTGCGCTTAGCGGCGATCTTGCGCTTGACGCGCGTGGCGCCGGACCACCACGAGCCGTACCAGCTCACCCGTCCAGCCGCGTCGGCTCGCTCGA
>JBKQLZ010000019.1:0-13254 GCA_052146895.1 Acidimicrobiales bacterium | reverse complement strand
ACATCTTGGCCAACCTCGGGCTCGACGGCCCCGGCATCGCCACCTCGCTCCTAGACGCCGCCCGCCGCTACGGGCTCGCCGGCGATTCTGGGGGAGCTGCGGAGTTCTCGAGCGGCGGGTCGGAGCTGTCCTCGAGCGGCTCGTCGGAGCTGTCCTCGAGCGGCTCGACAAGCTGGGGCCCTTCGGAGCGAGAGTTCCCCACCGCTGAGCCGACCCGGTAAGCGATGAGGAAATCGTCGTCGACGGGGGCCAACAATTCGTGGAGCTCTGCGGGATCCAAGGCGCCCGGCGCGAGCCAGGCCTCGTAGTCGTCTGGCTGCAGGATTACCGGCATGCGGTCATGAATCGGTGCCATCAGGCTGTTGGCATCTGTCGTGATGATCGTGCAGGTTCGTAACCACTCGCTCTCCCGCGTCTCCCGCCAAAGCTCATAGAGTCCAGCAAAGCCGAGCATGCAACCATCGCCTGCCTTGAAGCACCAGGGCTGGCGCCTTCCTCCCTGACCGCCCGAGGTGCTCGAGCCGCTCAAGGTCCGGGAGGGGCTCGACACGGAGCCTCCACCGACTGCGGGACGCTGCCACTCGTAGAAAGCGTCGGCCGGAACGATGCAGCGTCGCCGCGCTAGAGCCGTGCGGAACATCGGTTTGTCCGCCAGCGTCTCCGCTCGTGCATTGAAAGCCCGAGCGCCCACATTCGGGCTCTTTGCCCACGACGGCACCAGGCCCCACCGGTAAGTCGAAAGGCGCCGCTCAGGAGAGGCCCGGTCCGACAACGCCTCGCTCTCGCGAGCCTTCTCGCCACCCCCGGGCGCAGCAGGGTCGGACGGGCGCGGGACCACCTCTCGGACAGCGAGCACTTCGTCTTGCGGGCAAACGTTGAAGCGTGGCCCGGGCAGGAGCTCGATCGGGACGCGCACCTCGTCAACGCCGAACTGCTCGACGATGTCCTCGATCGGTCGGGAAGCTACGAATCGCCCACACATGATCGGCGAACCCTACTGGCGCGAACCGCGCACGCCGGCGAGCTCACCGACTTGCTGCCGGCGCCCCTGAGCCGGCAGCGGCCCCTGAGCCGGCAGCGGCCCCCGAGCCGGCAGCGGCCCCCGAGCCGGCCGAGGCCCCCAACACCGACCCCGAGCTCTCGATCGCGCAGACTTCCTCGGTGGGCTCCGCGCACCGCTCGCACTCGAGCTCGATCGTCGCATGGGCAATCTCGTGTCGAGCCCGGAGGCGGTCCTTCAGGACGTCGCCGATCGCCTGCGCTTCCTCCAGGGTGGGGTGCCCAGCCAGCACGACGTGAGCCGAGAGCGCACGCACGTCGTTCGACAAGCTCCAACAGTGAAGGTCGTGCACGTCGGTAACACCCTCCACCTGCCCCATCGATATCGAGAGGTCCTCGAGGTTGACGTCGCGTGGTGTGGATTCGAGAAGCACATCGACGCTCTGGCGGACGAGGACCACCGCCTCGATGACGACGACCACGGCGATCACGAGGGACACCGCAGGATCGAGAACGTCGTAGTGCCCCGTCGCCAGGATCACAGCGCCCGCTGCAAGGACCCCGAGAGCAGCAACGGCGTCTCCGGCGAGGTGCAACATGGCGGATCTCATGTTGAGATCGCGGGACCGTTCGTAGACGAGGTAGGCAGCGACCCCGTTGCCTACCAGCGCAGCTGCGGCGAAAGCGATGACGATGCCACCGCGTACGTGAGCAGGGTGGAAGATGCGGTGGACCGCCAGCACGCCGACGAGCACCGATGCGCCGATCAGCGCGACGGCGTTGGCGAGTGCGGTGAGGATCGTCACCCTGTGAAAGCCGAAGGACCGCGACGGCGTGGCGGGCCGGATGACGAGCCGGGTCGCTATGAGCGCCAGCCCTAGCGCTCCGGCGTCGGCGAGGTCGTGGCCTGCTGCGGCGAACAGACCTGCGGAACGACCGAGGAAGCCCCCGACGACCTCCGCCACGGCGATCGTGAGATCGCAGGCGAGCGCCCACGCCAACCGGCGAGAACGGCTCAAGGATTCACCCGGAAAGGGCAGTCAGTCGGGCGGCCCATAGCGCTCCTTCGCCACCATGTCGCGGACTAACGGCAGGTCGTCGGGGTGCGTGATACCGATGCACCTGCCTGAGGCCTGCGCGACGCGGACGCTGACCGAGCCTGCAGCCACGAGCTCGCCGACGACCACCGGCAACAGAAGCTCAGGCGGCTTGCCGGGCTGGTGGGGGGCGGTGTCCGGGTCGAAGCCGGCGAGCGCCCGATCGAGGTCCTCGAAGATCGACCCGTCGAAACCCCAAAGATTCATCGACACGACCTCCGCGCTCGAAAGCGCGTGCGGCGCCTCATCATCGCAGGCGCCGATCGCCTTGCCCGAGAACCTGTCGTCCTGGCGCACGACCTGTTGCTCGACGATCCTGACGAGCTCGCCACCGGGCGACGTCTCACAGATGCCACGGGTCACCGGCGCGTCAGTCAGCACTGTGTCCGCCAGGCGGTACCCGATGATCGAGTGAGTGCGGTCGGGCAGCCCCCGGATTTCTTGGTGGAGCAGCGAGATAGCGGCGCGCCCGTACAGGTCGTCCGCATTCACGACGCCGAATGAACCTGTCACGGCCTCCCGAGCCGACGCGACTGCTTGCGCCGTGCCGGCAATGGGGCCCTGGATCACGGGCCGAACCTCGAGTCCGGGCGGCCAGTACTTGCGGATGTGGGCAAGCAACTCGTCCTGCACCTCCTCGCGCACGATCAGGACGACGCCGTCAAAACCTGCCGCGACGGCGTCTGCTGCTGTGAAATCCATCAGGGCTTCGCCGTCCCTGCCCACAGACGCGAGCTGTTTCAAGCCCCCGAAACGCCGGCCGTGACCTGCAGCGAGCACTACTAGTTGCACGCCAGCATGGTACGGCTTCCTACACTGACCTGGACAGGAGGTACGACAGTGGCAGGTGACGAGGAAGGTATGGCGACGACAGGAGACGGCTCAGTGACAATCGTCGACGACGCCGAGCGCTTGCGACGCACAACCGCCTTGAATGAGCTGCTCGACCTCATGAAGCCAGCCGTGCAGGCGGACGGCGGCGATCTCGTTCTGACCGACCTCGACGTCGAACGGGGAATCGTCGAGGTCCAGCTCCAAGGTGCGTGTGGCTCTTGCGCCATCTCCGGTGCCACGCTGCAGGGAGGCGTCGAGCGGCTCCTCCGGCAGCGGCTCGACTGGGTGACCGAGGTGCGTGGCACGGTCGACGAGTCGATGGAGTTCTCCGAGAGCGTCTCGCTCGGCAGGGGTGGGTACATCCCCCGGTACTGAAAAACCATGCAACGTAACCGGGCGCCCGAACGTCTCATCCATGTGAGACCCTCCGGCGGGCGGAGAGTCAGTTACGTCGAAGAGGTCTGGCATGCCGAAAGACGGGTATCGGTCGAGTGCGTTGGTCAACGGTTCCACTGTCGCTCGAGCGCAGCAGTCGGACAAGCCGTCATTGAGGCCTGTCTTTCTTGTTCTGGCACTGTTTCTCGGCGCGGTGGGCGCGGCGGCAGGTACGACCGACGGCTCCGGGTCCGGAGTGCAGCCCACGCACGGCCACCAGCAGGGTAGCCACGTGGCAGTCCTGCTCACCGACAGGTCGATGTCGGGCCGCTAGATCCCTGCTGCCCGGCGCGCTTACCGAGCGCGTCGGGCGGCAGCTGGCTCGCCGATCTTTCCTGGACTAGTTCGCCGCCCGGAGATGTGCTGGCCGCCGACGCCGCCAGGCCTGCTGCAACTCCTGCGCTTCCCAGCCGGCATCGGCCCTGTTGAGAGTCGTCCCGGGCGGCACGATCTTGTCGATGCGGTCGAGGATCTCGTCGCTCAGCCGGACGTCAGCCCCTGCGATCAGGTCTTCGAGCTGCTCCATCGTCCGCGGGCCGATGATGGCGGAGGTGACGCCGGTATGCGAGATGACGAAGGCGATGGCGAGGTGCGTGAGTGAGACGCCGGCGTCGGTTGCGACAGCTTCGAGCTCTTCGATGAGGTCAAGCTTTCGCTGGTTCTGCGGCAGAGTCGGGTCGAAACGGCCAGGGATTCGGCTCGCCCGGCCCGACGTCATGTCGATCTCCTGGCCCCTGCGGTACCGACCGGTCAGCCAACCCCCGCCGAGTGGGCTCCAGACGATGACCCCCATCCCGTAGCGCTCGCAGGTCGGGAGGACCCCCGACTCGATGCCGCGGGCGAATATGGAGATCGGCGGCTGCTCACAGCGGAAGCGCTGGTTGCCGCGGCGCTCTGCCGCCCACTGCGCCTCGACGATCTGCTCGGGCGGGAACGTAGATGACCCGATCGCACGTACCTTGCCTTCGCGGACCAGGTCGGTCAGGACCGACAGTGTCTCCTCGACGTCCGTCTTCGGGTCCGGTCGGTGGATCTGGTAGAGGTCGATGTAGTCGGTCTGGAGCCGGCGGAGGCTCTGCTCGACCTCGTGGCGTATCCAGCGCCTCGAGTTGCCCTGGGCGTTCGGGTCGTCGCCCATCACACCGTGGACCTTCGTGGCCAGCACGACCGAGTCGCGGCGCCCCTTCAGCGCCTTTCCGACGATCTCCTCGGACTCGCCTCGTGAGTACACGTCGGCGGTGTCGACGAAGTTGATCCCTGAGTCGAGGGCGTGATGGATTATGCGGACAGAGTCGTCGTGATCCGGGTTCCCCCAGAGGCCGAACATCATCGCCCCGAGGCAGTACGGACTGACTTGGATTCCTGTGTTGCCGAGCGAGCGGTAGCGCATGACCGCCACCCTAGGAGCGATGGAGCGTCGCTCGGTACGGCCTTAGGCGCCGGCTGCCTTCGGCTCCTTCGGCAGGCCCAGCACTCTCTCGGCGACGATGTTGCGCTGGATCTGGGCGGTACCTCCCCAGATCGTCTCTGAGCGGGAGAAGAAGAAGCTCGCCTGTAGCGGGGTCACCGGGTAGCCCGGCCTACGGTGCCGCGCACCGACGCCCGCCACGAATTCGGTGTCGTCGGTGTCGTGCCCCGTGAGGACTTGGCCTTGCATGCCCATGATGTCGAGGTACAGCTCCATCACTTCACCGTGATACTCGGACCAGTACATCTTGTTGGTGGCGCCGAGGGCGAGGGTCGCGTGATCCTCGTTGATCGCAGACGTGAGTGTTCGCAGGCCGTTGATCTGCATGATCTTCACCTTCGACCAGGCGGTCGCCAGCCGTTGGCGGATCACAGGGTCTGCGATCTTTCCGTTCTTCTTCGCCTCATCGATGATCGCATCGAGCTCCCGCTGGAAGCGCCGATGGCCGGTCGTGGCTGAGGTGCCGCGCTCGAAGCCGAGAGTTGTCATGGCGACCTTCCAGCCGTTGTTCACGCCACCGACGACGTTCTCCTTCGGGCAGCGGGCGTTCGTGAAGAACACCTCGTTGAACTCAGCTGAGCCATCCACTTGAGAAATGGGCCGGACCTCGACGCCCTCCTGGCGCATGGGGACGAGGAGGTAAGAGATCCCTGCGTGCTTAGCCACCTCTGGATCGGTGCGCGCAAGGAGGAAGACGTAGTCGGCGTGCTGGGCTTGGGTCGTCCAGACCTTCTGGCCGTTGATAACCCACTCGTCACCGTCGAGCTCGGCCTTCGTCTTGAGAGACGCCAGGTCGCTTCCGGCGTCGGGCTCTGAGAAGCCCTGGCACCAGCTGATCTCGCCCGAGAGGATCTTCGGGAGGAAGAACTTCTTCTGCTCTTCGGTCCCCCATTGCAAGATGGTCGGCCCGACGAGCGTGTCCCCGAAGAAGTCCGCTCGCATGGGGGCGTTCACCCGTGCGAACTCCTCGTTCAGCACGACTCCTTCCATCAGCGACAGCCCGCGCCCGCCGTACTCCGTCGGCCATGAAGCGCAGATCCAGCCACCCTCGGACAGCTTCTTCGTCCACTCGGAGTGGAAGCTCTGTCGCTCGTCGGCGGTCATCGTGTGGCCCGGTGTTCCCCAGCCAGTGGGGAGATTCTCTTCGAGCCAGGCGCGAACCTCGAGGCGGAACGCCTCGGCTTCCGGCGGATAGGTGAGATCCATGGGCCCAGATTAGTGCGGAGCTCGATCGAGCAGCATCTCGGCAGCCGGGCTGCTGTTGTTCGGCAGACCTGCGACGTGCCCTTCGAGCTTCGCCCTCGTCATCTTCGTGAATCCACGCGGTAGGGCGCGGGCACGCGTATTTGACCACGAGGGGGATCGTCAGGTGGTGGGGCACGCCCTCGGGTCGTACCAGGGCAGTCCTTGGACGGCGTGGCTCAAGGGCCCGAGGGAGGGACTGGTGGTGGTCGTCGTGGTCTGGGAGTGATGGGCTCCCTTGCCTGGCATGACGACATGGAAGTTCGTGCCGGCAATGACGGTCACATCGGCGCCGCCGGTCGTCGGGTCCTCCGCCATGGCCACGATCCCCGAGAGAGACTTCGCCACGCGCTCGGCGTCGGCGACGTGTCCCGATGAGTACTCGACGAGCGTCTCTGCCGGGGTGCCGACCGAGGTCTGCGAATTCGCGAACGAGGCGTGGTAGCCGAGTGTCGCGAGCTTGGCCGCCGCCGCAGCGCCTGTTCCGGCCACGCCGGAACCGTCAAGGACGGACACGGTGATGCTCGAAGGGCTGATGCCGGCGCCTGGCGGCTGGGTGAGCCCGAGGAAGTCGTCGATCGCCTGTTGATCGGCGGGATACGAAGGGAAGACGACCGAGCCGTAGTCGTACCCCTCGTAGATGTAGTCGGTGTAATCCTCGATGTTCGGGAGCGTGGTCTGCGGAGCACTCGCCGCATTCACTGAGTGAAAGTTCCAGAGCAGGCTCACCATGTCCGAGAGCGAGAACGTCTGATCGACCGTGAGCTGAGGGGCGACAGCACCGGCAAGCGAATTGTCCGTGAGGAGGTTGCCGAGGCCCCGGCGTGACACCGCCGCTGCGAGAACCCGCAGGAACTCGTGATCCCGGATGATACGTCCGAGGTCCCCACTTCCGTCGTAGTACTGGAGGTGCGACCCGTAGCTCATGTGGCGGGCGCGGACGACCGCGAGCGCCTGGAAGCCGTTCAGGAAGTGACATCCAGCCGTGGTGATCTTGAGGTCGGAGAGGTTGTCCCGCACCGGGGTCGGGAAGTACATGTAGATGCCCCCAAGGGCGTTCACGACATTCTGGAAGCTGTCGAAGTTCAGCTCGACGAAGTGGTTGATCGGGATCCCGAAGTCCTGCTCGATCACGGCCACCAACTGGCTCGGGCCATCAGCTAGCGCCGCGTCGATCTTGTGGAACTGCTGCGGGCGCACGTTCGGCAGCACGAGGTCCCTCGGCAGGGACAGAATCGACAACCGGTGAGTTGCCGGATCGACGTGCAACAACATGATGACGTCGCTGTTCACCCCGTTGACGCCGGCAGCACAGCTGCCGAAGGCGTTTTCGAACTCGTTGTTGAGAACACACCGAGATGTCGAGCCGATCATGAGGATCGTCTGCTCGTTGGCGTGCGGGCCCGTCGTGACCACTTTCACGAGGTGCTTGACCGCAACGCGGTGAACCTGGTGGTTGCGGTAGGCCACGTAACCGACGAGACCGCCGACCAGCAGCGTGATCACGCCCAGCAACGAGAGCACGGCGATGGCCACGCGACGTCTCCACCGCCTCTTTCGAGGCTGCCGCTGCTCGGGATCCACCCTTGGAGCATGCGCCCCCAACCTGAAGGCAAGGTGAAGGCGGTCAGTCTCGTCCGGGCGGCTAAAGTGAACCGGTAACGACCTGGACGATCGCGGAAGGAGGTGGGGTCGATGTCACCGGACCAACCCCCGAGTACCAACCTCAACCCCGCCCGCCGTGTCCTGTCGTCGCGCGTCAGCTCTCGTAGCTGAGGTCTCCGACTGAGCGAGCTGCCGACTATCGGTCAGTTCGTCTCTCGCACGAGCGGGTGAGCACTATCCACTCACCCAATCCGGAACCTAGGTTCCGGACCGCCCGCCCGAGGAGGCTCCGATGGATCGCCGTGCTCCGCTCACCACGCCCCAAACGATTCGCACACGTCTCGATCAACGTAATCGCCGCCTGACCACCACGCGCGCTGTCCGAGAGGCCATCGTGTCGCTGGCTGGCCTCATCAACGTGCCTGTGCGCCACCAAGGTGGCGAGGAGATAGGGCGGCTTATCGACATGGTCGCCCGCTTCTCAGCTGACCAGGCATATCCGCCGGTTACAGGCCTCGTCGTCCGAGTGGCTCGACGGCGGGTGTTTCTCGATGCGAGCCTTGTCCAGCACCTCGGGCACAACGAGATCACGCTGCGCTCCGCCCGAGTTGACCTCCGGGACTTTGAGCGGAGGGATGGCGAACTGCTCCTGGTCCGAGATGTGCTCGACCACCAGCTCGTTGACGTCGACGGAGTCCAGGTCATCCGGGCTGCTGATCTCTATCTCGCGCCGGCCCAGGGCACGATCCGGCTGGTGGGCGTGGACGTGAGTTCGCAGACTCTGCTGCGTCGGCTAGGTCCCGCCCGATTCCGAGGACGGCCGACGCCTGAGCGCGTGATCGACTGGGCCGCCATCCAGCCGTTCGGCAGCCCAACCGCGTCCGTGCACCTGCGCACCTCACACGAGGGCCTGCACCGCCTCCGCCCCGGCGAGCTGGCTGACCTGCTCGAAGACCTCGATCGTGATCAACAGCGCGAGCTTCTCGGTGCCCTCAAGCCTGAGGACGCGGCTGATGCCCTCGAGGAGATGGACCCGGAGGAGCTCGAGTCGCTCCTGCGCGGCGCCGAGCCCGAGATGTCGGCTCGGTTGGTCGCGTCGATGGAGACCGACGAGGCGATCGACGCGCTCCGGGATCTCCTTGACGACGAGCGCGAGGAACTGCTCGACCACATGTCACCTGAGCGAGCGACCGAGCTCGAGTCGCTCCTCGACTATGGCGAAGACACTGCGGGAGGCATCATGACGACAGCCATCGCCGTGGCATCGTCGGCCGAGACGATTGATTCGGTGCGGGCTCGCCTCGTTGCGATGCGGGAGCACGGCGGTGAGATCGACGCGGTGGCGGTGCTTGACGAGGATGGATGCCTGATCGGTGATGTCCCGCTCTTCGATCTTCTCTTGGCGGACCCCTCGACCCCGATCGGTGATCTCGTGGCAGACGCTCGTCCCGTTACCGTCTCGCCGCGGGCAGACGTAGGAGAGGTTGCCGCCCAATTGGTCGAAGCCAGGCGTTCGTCTGTGCTCGTGGTCGAGAACGATCGTCCGATAGGGCGAATCCTTGCCGACGACGTCGTGGACGCATTACTGCCAGACCGGGGAAGGTTGCACTTCCCGAGGTTCCTCCAATGACCGAGGAGGGCGACCGATGGACCCCTCCGACGTGCGTGATCTTCCCGGGGACGCGGATCCCGGTGTAACCCAGCGGGCGCCGGGGTCGGCGGCCCGGCTGAGGGCGCGCGGAGCGAGGAGCCTCCGTCGCCGCATGGTGTTCATCGTGGCTGTCGCCGGGCCCGGGCTCATCGCGGCCGCCGCTGGCAACGACGCAGGTGGCATCGTCACCTACTCCTCCGCCGGAGCAGAGTACGTCTACCGGACGCTGTTCCTGATGCTCCTCATCGGCCTCGGGTTGGCGCTCGTACAGGAGATGTCAGCCAGGCTCGGGGCCATCACGGGCAAAGGTCTCGCCGCGCTCATCCGCGAGGAGTTCTCGATTCGGCTGACCTTCCTTGCCCTCGGCGCCCTCATCGTGGCGAACGTCGGGATTGTCGTCTCTGAGTTTGCGGGCATCGGTACGGCCTTCGAGCTTTTCCACGTGACGCGCTTCATCACGGTGCCGCTGGCCGCAATAGCGATCTGGCTACTCGTGCTGCTCGGCAGCTACCGCTACGCAGAGCGGGTGTTCTTGTTGCTGACACTCGCGTTTCTTGCCTATCCGATCGCCGCCGTCCTCTCCCATCCGAACTGGCGGGCGGTGAGCGTGTCGGTCGTTCTCCCTCACCTTGTCGCTTCGAAGGGTTTCGTCCTCCTGGCAGTTGCCCTGATCGGGACCACCATCTCGCCCTACATGCAGCTCTACAACGCGTCTGCGGTAGTCGATCGGGGAATCGGGCCCGACGAGGTGCGATTCGCACGTATAGACGCCGTCTCAGGCGCCCTCTTTGCCACAGTCATCTCATGGTCGATCATCATCGCGACGGGAACGGCAATCGGAGGCAGCGGCGTTCTTCAGTCAGCCCTCCAGGCCGCTAATGCCCTGAAGCCGGTAGCCGGAGCCGGAGCGACGATTCTGTTCGGCCTCGGGCTTCTAGGAGCCTCGGCGCTTGCGGGGGCGGTCGTGCCCCTCTCCACGTCTTATGCGATCGCCGAGGCGATCGGCGTCGAACGTTCGGTCTCCCGTTCGTTCCGCCAGGCGCCGCTCTTCCTCGGGCTGTTCACGGCACAGATCGTGATCGGGGCGCTCGTGACGCTGCTCCCGATAAACCTGATCGCGTTGCTCATCGGCACCCAGGTCGTCGAGGGAATCGTTACTCCGATCACGCTCGCGTTCATCGTGATATTGGCAAACCGCAAGAGCGTTCTCGGCGCTTACGCTAACGGTCCGGTCTTGCGGGTTGTGACAGCCGTAGTGACGGTGGTTGTGGCCGTCATGGCAGTCGCGCTGGTCGTCTTGACTGTGCTCGGATGGTTCGGGATCTCCTGATGCGGCCAACACTTGTGCGACTGCAGGTAGGACAGAACGAGAACATGCTCGTTTGCGCAGCAGGGTCCCGGCGGGGGAGGCTTGTCGGTCATGCACACACGCGCGGGAACTGAGCCACTGCGCGTCGCCTATCTCGTATACCGCGGGAATCCGCGTTGTGGCGGTCAAGGTGTCTACTCGCGGCATCTCACCCGGGAACTGGTGCAACTCGGCCACGAGGTGACGGTGTTCTCCGGGCCTCCCTATCCCGACCTCGACGAGGGCGTCGCGTTCGTCCCGGTCCCGAGCCTCGACCTGTACCGTGAGCCTGACCCCTTCCGCGTGCCGCGACCGTCGGAGTTCAAGTCCTCAATCGATCTCCTCGAGTTCGGGTTGATGTGCACGGCCGGGTTCCCTGAGCCGAGGACGTTCACGCTGAGAGCGCGTCGCCTCCTAGCAACCCGCCGGGCGGATTTCGATCTGGTTCATGACAACCAGTCGCTCGGGAGCGGGCTCGTCGGCATGATGAAGGACGGATGGCCGCTCATCGCCACCATCCATCACCCGATCACGGTCGACCGGGAGCTCGACCTCGCGCACGCCACGAGCTTCGGCCGGCGCCTCACGCTCCGCCGCTGGTACGGCTTCATCAAGATGCAGACTCGTGTCGCAGGCCAGATACCCCGGGTGATCACCGTCTCAGAGTCGTCTTGCGGCGACATCGCTGACCAGCTCGGAGTCGAGCGATCCCGGATGTCGGTCGTGCCCGTCGGGGTCGACGAGCAAGTCTTCAGGCCACGACCGGAGATCGCTCGAGTGCCGGGTCGCATGATGACCACCGCAAGTGCGGATGTCCCGATGAAAGGTCTCGTGCCGCTCCTCGAGGCTCTTGCCAAGGTCAGGACGGAGCGCGAGGACGCACACCTCGTCGTGATCGGTCGCCTGAAGGACGGCAGCCGCGTGCCGGAAGTGATCGAGAGGCTGAGTTTGGGCGACGCCGTGCGTTTCGTCACGGGAATCTCCGACGACGAGCTGTCCGAGTGGTACGGCGCAGCGGAGCTCGCCATAGTGCCGAGCCTGTACGAGGGTTTCTCGCTCCCGGCGATCGAGGCGATGTCATGCGGTGTGCCGCTCGTGGCGACGACAGGAGGGGCTCTCCCAGAAGTTGTCGGGCGCGACGGTGAATCGGCGCTCCTCGTCGCGCCGAACGACCCGGGCGCTCTCGCGGCTGCCATCCTTCACGCCCTCGGCGACGGCGAGCTGCGTGCCAGGCTCGGAGCTGCCGGGCGGCGACGTACCCTTGAGCGCTTCACGTGGCCAGTGACCGCTCGCGACACGGCCGAGGAGTACTACCGCTTGCTCGACGAGCGCCGTCTTGAGCGCGAGCTCGTGCCCGTTCCGGTGCCCGAGTCCGCCTGATGCTGACCGTAGAGTTCGACCGGCTCGGGCTCGCGCCAGAGGAGCGAGTGCTCGACATGGGCTGTGGCGCGGGTCGCCACGCCTTCGAGTGCCTGCGCCGGGGCGCCCGTGTTGTCGCTCTCGATGCCGACGAGGTCGAGCTGAAGGGCGTGACAGCGGTCATGGCAGCGATGGCAGAAGCCGGTGAGGTTCACGACGATGCGGCGGGGCTGGCTGTCAGGGGGACCGCACTGGATCTGCCCTTCGGAGACCGGAGTTTTGACCGCATCATCGCGGCAGAGGTGCTCGAGCACATTCCCGACGACGAGGTCGCGATGAGCGAGCTGGCTCGGGTGCTGCGCCGCGGTGGGCGCATGGCCATCACGGTTCCCCGTTACGGTCCGGAGTTTGTGAATTGGATGTTGTCGAGCGACTATCACGAGACTCCGGGCGGCCACGTGCGGATCTACCGCCGAGGGCAGCTGGCGGAGCGCCTCGGCCGGGCTGGCCTTCGCGTCATCGGCCACCACCACACGCACGGGCTGCACAGCCCTTACTGGTGGCTGAAGTGCCTCGTAGGGGTCGGCAACGATCAGCACCCGCTCGTCAAGGCGTACCACGGAGTGCTCGTGCACGACATCATGCACCGCAGCGCCTGGACCCAAGTACCCGAACGAGCGCTGGCCCCGTTCATCGGCAAGAGCCTCGTCGTCTATGTGGAGCACGCCTCGTGAGGACCGACCGCACATCCGAGGCAGTCTTGCTGTCGCTTGACGAGCTCGAGGTCACGGTCGCCTCGATCGAGGCCGTCCAGCTCGCGAGCGGCATGATTCCCTGGTTCGACGGAGGTCACTGCGATCCCTGGAACCACGTCGAGGCTGCAATGGCGCTTGCCGTCGGTGGGCGCCATCGAGCGGCTGAGCACGCCTACGAATGGCTTCAGGCCACCCAGCACGAAGACGGCTCGTGGTTCAACTACTACTGGCCGGACGGCTCGGTGGAGGACGCACGGCTCGACACCAACGTCTGTGCCTACGCCGCCGCCGGCGTGTGGCACCACTACCTTGCTACAGGGGACATGGGTTTCGTGGAGGCGATGTTCCCGATGGTCGAGGCCGCCATCACTTTCATCTTGTCGTGGCAGCGCCCGAGCGGGGAGCTCGTCTGGTCGATCCGCGACGACGGTGTGGCAGAGTCGTACGCGCTGCTGACTGGC
>JBKQLZ010000018.1:0-9419 GCA_052146895.1 Acidimicrobiales bacterium | reverse complement strand
CGCCACCGACGGGTTCGCCGTCGATTAGCGTATGAGGGTGCACCAGCGATACGCGTCCTCGGCGGTGGTTCTGCGGTGACGAAATACGTCTTCGTCACCGGCGGTGTGTCCAGCTCCCTCGGCAAGGGCCTGACCGCCTCCTCGCTCGGCCGATTGCTCAAGTGCCGGGGACTGCGGGTCACGATGTGCAAGCTCGACCCGTACATCAACGTCGACCCCGGCACGATGAACCCGTTCGAGCACGGCGAGGTCTTCGTGACCGACGACGGCGGCGAGACCGACCTCGACCTCGGCCACTACGAGCGCTTCATCGACGAGAACCTCCATCGCGACTCGAACGCCACGACCGGCCAGATCTACTCCTCGGTCATCTTGAAGGAGCGCCGGGGCGACTATTTGGGCAAGACCGTCCAGGTCATCCCTCACATCACCGACGAGATCAAAGAACGGGTCCGCCGGCTCGGCCGCGAGGACGTCGATGTCGTCATCGTGGAGGTGGGCGGGACTGTCGGTGACATCGAGATCGTGCCGTTTCTCGAGGCAATTCGGCAGTTCCGGCGTGAGGTCGGGCGCGACAACGTGTGCTACCTACACCTCACGTTCGTCCCGTTCCTGCCCACTGCAGGCGAGCACAAGACAAAGCCGACGCAACACTCAGTCACCGAGCTGCGCAGTCGCGGCATCCAGCCTGACGTGATCGTGTGCCGGAGCGAGAACCCGTTCCCCGAGAGCCTCAAGCGCAAGATCTCCCTTTTGTGCGACGTCGAGCCCGAGGCGGTCGTCTCGGCAGTCGACGCCGCCAGCATCTACGAGATCCCGCTCGTCCTGCACGAGGAAGGGCTCGACGACATTGTCTGCCGCTTGCTGTGCTTCGACGGGCCCGAGTACGAGATCGACCTGTCCGGCTGGGAGAATCTCCTCGAGCGAGTGAACGCCGCACGCAACGTCGTGAGGATTGGCGTGATCGGAAAGTACGTGAACCTGCCGGACGCCTACCTCTCGGTCGTCGAGGCGCTCCGCCACGCCGGCTTCGGGCAAGGGGCGCGAGTCGAGATCGAGTGGGTGCAAGCCGAGGAGGTCACCGGCATGCTCGCCGGCGCACGCCTCGACGGCCTGGACGGCATCGTGATCCCCGGCGGCTTCGGAGAGCGAGGAGTCGAGGGCAAGATCACAGCCGCGGGCTACGCCCGCGAGCACGGTATTCCGTGCCTCGGCCTGTGCCTGGGGCTGCACGCAATGGTGGTCGACTTCGCGCGGAACGTCTGCGGCATGGCCGGTGCCAACTCGCGTGAGGTCGACCCGGTCACGCCGTACGCGGTCATCGACCTCATGAACGAGCAACTCGAGGTCATCGAGAAAGGCGGCACCATGCGCCTCGGCGCCTATGTCGCCCGGCTGAAGCCCGGCTCGCAGGTTGCCCAGCTCTACGGTGAGGAGACCGTGTCGGAGCGTCACCGGCACCGCTACGAGGTGAACCCTCGCTATCGCACGCGGCTCGAGGAGTCTGGTCTCGTCTGCTCAGGTGTCGAGTCGAAGGACAACCGGCTCGTGGAGTTCATCGAGCTACCGACTCACCCGTTCTGGGTTGCCACCCAGGCCCATCCCGAGTTCAAGAGCCGCCCTGACCGCCCCCACCCGCTCTTCGGTGGTCTCGTGGCGGCGGCACTCGAGCGGTCGGAGGCACGTACGCCCCGCCTGCTGGACCTCAATGCCGTCGGCTGAGGGGCCCGAGGCCGACGCGTTCCGCAGGATCGGGGAGAGGGCACGGTATGACGGGGGTTTCTTCCGGGTCGTGACGGGTACCCTCGTCGGTCCGGACGGGTTCACGTTCGAGCGCGAGGTGATCAGGCACCCTGGAGCGGTGTGTGCCGTGCCGCTCGAGGCGGACCGCCGGAGCGTCTTGATGATCCGCCAGTACAGGGCCGCCGTCGACCAGGCTCTGCTCGAGCTCCCGGCGGGCAAGCGCGACATCGAGGGCGAGGACCCGAAGGTGTGTGTCGGCCGTGAGCTCATCGAGGAGATCGGGCGCGAGGCGACCGAGCTGACGGAGGTGGCCCGTTTCTACAACTCGCCCGGCTTTTGCGACGAACAGACGATCTGCTACCTGGCCGAAGGCCTCATCGAGCGCCCGCGGGAGGCGCACGGTGTGGAGGAGGAGCACCTGACGGTCGAGCGGATCGCCCTCGAGGACGTCGAGGAGTTGATGGCGACCGGAGACCTCGTAGACGCGAAGTCGATAATCGGGCTGCTGGCTGCTCGCGCCGTGCTGGCGGGAGAACGGGCGAAGAGCTCGCAGCCTTCGATCTTCGGGTCCTAGGCCCGGACGAGACATGAGATCCGAGACCTAGGGGCCGAACTGGGAACTCGAACAGGCCAGCCCTTGAGTACCGACTCGGAGGAGTACCTGAGCTTTCTTGCCGTCGAGAAGGGGCGGGCGCAGTCCTCGATCTCGTCTTACAGGCGCGACCTGTTGGCCTACGAGGAGTTCCTGACGGGCCGGGGCCTTCAGCTCGGCGACGTCCGCTCGACGGTCATCGAGGACTACCTCGCGTTCCTCGCGGCGTCGGGCCGCCGCGCCTCTTCCAACGCCCGGTCGCTCTCGGCGATCCGGGGGTTGCACAGGTTCTGCGAAGACGAGCGAGGTGGGCCTCCGGACCCCACGCTCGGCGTGAACGGGCCCCGCCTGCCCACACCGATACCGAAGGCGCTGACCGAGGCCGAGATCGTGTCGTTGCTCTCGTCGGTCGTGGGCGACGACGGCCGGGCGCGGAGGGACCGGGCGATCTTGGAGCTGTTGTACGCGACAGGCATGCGCATCTCGGAGCTGTGCGGGCTGAAAGTCGCGGATGTCGATCTCGATCGTGGGCTCGCGCTGGTGTTCGGCAAGGGATCGAAGGAACGCATCGTGCCCTTCGGCTTGCCGGCCCGGCGAGCCGTACAAGCTTGGCTCGAGCCGGACGGCCGGCCGGCGCTCGCACCCGCTCGCTGGCAACGTCGGACGGACGAGGAGGCGATGTTCATCTCGTCACGCGGCCGGCGGATGAGCCGCCAGGGTGTCTGGTTGGTGGTGCGTCACGCGGCCGAGCGGGTCGGGCTCGAGGGCCGCGTCACCCCGCACGTGTTGCGCCACTCCTGCGCGACGCACCTCCTCGAGCATGGAGCTGATATCAGAGTTGTGCAGGAGCTGCTCGGCCACGCCGCCATCACGACGACCCAGGTCTACACGAAGGTGTCAGGCGATCTGCTGCGCCGGGTCTACGACGAGGCGCATCCCCGGGCGCGGCGCCAGGCTCGCCCCGCATGAGGACGGAGCTTGGGCGAACGGCCCTGCGTGAGGTGGATTTCGGGGCGAAGCCCAGGGCGGCACCAAGTAGGCCGAGCGGCAAGTAGTCTCTCCGTGTGGCAAATGATGCAGCCGTCGAACAACGCGCTTTGCTCGAGGAGGAGCAGTCCTCTCTCCTCGGTCAACTGGCAGAGCTCGGCTTTGGCGAGCAAGGAAAAATCGAGTACGACTCCAACTTCGCCGACACCTCTCAGGTGACGGCGGAGCGAGGTGAAGCCGAGGCGCTGGCGAACCAGCTGAAAGAAGCCCTTGACGACGTGGTCAAGGCCCTCAGCAAGATCGATGAGGGCACCTACGGCACATGCGAGCGCTGCGGACAGGCGATCTCCGAAGCGCGTCTCGAGGCAAAGCCAGCCAGCGCGTACTGCATCAACTGCGCCTCGCTCGTACGCCGCTGAGGCGCGCCGCCTCGTGAGCAGCCGTCCCAACTGGAATGTCACCAACATCTCCTCGCGGCGGAAATGGAGGGCCAACGCGCCCAACATCGCCATCCTCGTCCTCATCGCGGCGATCGTCGCCTTCGCGATCACCAAAGGTGTCCAGACCGGCAAGCTGACTTGGGCGGACTTGATCTTCATCGGAGTCCTGATCCCGTCGATCATGTTCCACGAGGTCAGCCACGGAGTGGTCGCATTGTGGTGCGGCGACGACACAGCGAAACGGGCGGGCCGTATCTCCGCCAACCCAGTCCGGCACATCGACCCGATCGGGACGGTCCTCGTCCCGATCGCTATGGTCCTCCTCTTGCACTACCCGTCCTTCTTCGGATGGGCAAAGCCGGTGCCAGTATCGCTCAATCGCCTGCGGCACCCTCGCAACCAGGCTGTCCTCGTTGGGCTCGCAGGCCCAGCATCGAACGGGCTTCTCGCGCTCCTCGCCGGTGTCGCACTTCACTTCATCATGGCGAGCAGCTCAGTCGTCGCGGGCAGCCTCGCCTACAGCCTCGTCTTCTTCACAACCGTCAGCGGCGGCCTGATGTACTGGCTCGGCCTCGTCCTCATGTTCCTCGGCATCGCGAACCTGTTCGTCGGCGCATTCAACCTGCTGCCGATCCCGCCGCTCGACGGCGCGTCGCTGCTGGAGCGGTTCATCCCTGTATCGGCCCTGCCGACTTACTACAGGGTGCGGATGGGCTTCATCGTGGTCGTGCTCCTGCTCGTGTATCTCGACCGCGGTTTCCTCTCCACCATCTTCGGCGACATGGAGACCTGGTACTTCAATCTCGTAGCTCGCTGAGAGTCGCCACCGCTCAGCCGCGGGGCAGCAACCCCATGGCGTCCTTCGCGCGAGCGAGCGTCTTCGAAGCGACGCTGGCCGCCTTCTCCGCACCCTGATCGAGGAGCGCTCCGATCTCGCCCGGATCGGAGGAGTAACGCTCGTAGCGTTCTCTAACAGGCCGCAGCGCTTCTACCAGCGCTTCTGCGAGATCAGCTTTGAGCGGTCCGTACTGCGTATAGCCCTTGGCGACGTCTTCGACCGAGCGACCGGTCACAGCTGCCATCAGCTCGAGCAAGTTTGCGAGGCCGGGCTTGTGCTCGGGGTCGTAACGGACCTCGCCGTCGGTGTCGGTCACCGCGCGGCGCACTTTCTGGACGATCTGATCCGGGGTGTCCGTCATGTCGATCGTCCCCTGGGGTGACTCGTCGGACTTCGACATCTTGTTCTCGGGGTGCTGCAGGTCCATGACCCGGGCCGCGAAGCGGGGCACTGTGGCCTCGGGCACGACGAAGGTCTCGCCGTAACGGTTGTTGAAGCGGATCGCCACGTCCCTCGTGATCTCGAGATGCTGGCGCTGATCGTCCCCGACGGGGACCCTGTCGGTGTCGTAGAGCAAGATGTCCGCCGCCATCAGGGCCGGGTACGTGAACAGACCTGCTCGCACGGTCTCGCGGCCCTTGGCCTTTTCCTTGAACTGGGTCATGCGGGAGAGCTCGCCAAACGAGACGGTGCACTCGATCAGCCAGGAGAGCTCGGGGTGCTCGTGCACGTGGCTCTGGACGAAGAGCGTGCACTGGTCAGGCTCGATTCCCGCCGAGAGGAAGCCGATCGCCGTCTCGATCGTCGCCCGACGCAGCTGCGAGGGGTCCTGCTCGACAGTGAGGGAGTGCAGGTCGACGACGCAGAAAAAGCACTCGAACTCCTGCTGGTCAGCGACCCACTGACGGAAGGCCCCGAGGTAATTGCCGAGATGGAGGGCACCTGTGGGCTTCACGCCGGAGAAGACTCGCGTCATCGGCAAATGATAGTTGGCGCTCTTGGCCTATCCATCAACTACGCCCGGGGCACCGGTATCGTTGCGAGAGTGCCGTACGCAGTCCACACCGACGTGTTCGAGGGGCCTTTCGACGTCCTGTTGCGCCTCATCACCGAGCAACGGGTGGACCTGTACGAGGTGAGCCTGTCGGGCATCGTCGATGCCTACCTGCACGAGATCGACCTGCTCGAGCACCTCGATCTCGAGGTAGCGACCGAGTTCCTCCTCATCGCCTCGATCCTCGTCGAGCTCAAGTCCCGCAGGCTCTTGCCCGATCGTGACAGAGGCGTGAGCGACGAGGATCTCGCCCTTCTCGAAGAGCGCGACTACCTGCTCGCCCGACTCGTTGAGTGCACGACCTTTTCCGCCGCAGGTCAGAAGATCGCCGAGCTCGAGCGCCAGGCGGCCAAGTCCTTCCCGCGCCTCGCCGGCCCGGACGAGCGCTTTCTCGAGATCGCCCCCGACCTCCTTGCCGGCGTCACCCCCATCGACGTGCTCGATGCTGCGATGCGTGCTCTCACAGAGCGGCCGAGACCCGAGGTCCACGTCGAGCACATCCTCGTCGACGAGGTGACCGTGGCCGAGGTGGTGGGGTACCTGGCGGAGTACCTCCCGGGTCGCGGCACAATGAGCTTCCGCGAGTTGACGCGCAACGCACGCAGCCGGATCGAGATCGTCGTCCACTTCCTCGGCTTGCTCGAGCTCTACAAGCAAGGTCTCGTCGAGCTCGAGCAGCATGCGCTCTTCGGTGAGCTGACCGTCACGTGGACCGGTGGTCCCGATGACGCGGTGGACACCGACGAGATCACCGAGCTCTCGAGAGGCGCGAGCGCGGGCGCGGCCGCGGCGGCCGCTCGCACAGCCCTCGTCGAGGCAGAGTACGAGGGTTAGGCAGTGCACCCGACAGCCGCAATCGAGGCAGTGCTCACCGTCGCGACTGACCCGGTCGCACCCGGCCTGTTGGCCGAGTTGCTGGAGGTGCCGGTAGAGACCGTCGAACAGCTGTGCACCGAGCTGGCCGCCTCGTACGAGAGCGAGGGCCGGGGCTTCGCCCTCGTGCGCGTCGCGGGCGGCTACCGGTTCCAGAGCGCGGAGGGTTACGCAGGGTATGTCGAGCGTTTCGTGCTGGACGGCGCACCGCAGAAGCTGTCCGCCGCGGCTCTCGAGACCCTGGCCGTCGTGGCGTACAAGCAGCCGGTCTCGCGTGCCCAGGTCTGTGCGATACGGGGCGTCAACGCGGATGGCGTACTGCGCCTGCTGACCGCCCGCGGCTACGTGCAGGAGGTCGGGAGGGACTCCGGGCCCGGTCAGCCTGTTCTCTTCGGGACGACCAGGCTCTTCCTCGAGCGGCTCGGACTCGACTCGCTCAACGATCTGCCCCGCCTCGTGGAGTTCGTACCGCCTTCTTCGACCGTGGAGATGCTCGAGCAGGCACTCCGGCCGGACGCAGGGTGACGTCCCCGGCGCCTCGCCGGGAGCAGGCCGAGGGCGAACGCCTCCAGAAGGTTCTCGCCCGAGTCGGTCTTGGCAGCCGCCGCCTGTGTGAGGAGCTCGTGGCGGACGGGCGCGTGACGGTGAACGGCACTGTCGCCGAGCTCGGACGGCGCGTCGACGTCGAGCACGATCACGTCGAGGTGGACGGCGTCCCCGTCGGCGTCCTGCCCGGCCTCGTCTACTACCTCCTCAACAAGCCCTCCGGTGTCGTGACGACGGCGTCGGACCCGAGCGGTCGCCCGACGATCGTGGAGCTCGTCCCGAGCGAGCCACGTGTGTTCGCCGTCGGGCGCCTCGACGTCGCGACCGAGGGCCTGATCCTGTTGACGAACGACGGAGAGCTGGCACAGCGGGTCGCCCACCCAAGTCACGGGGTCGACAAGGAGTACCTCGCCGAGGTCCACGGCGTCCCCTCGCCGGCCGCAATCAGGCGCCTGCGCGAGGGCGTCGAGCTCGAGGACGGCGTCACGAGCCCGGCGAAGGTCGCAGCCCTCTCCCCGGGCTTGCTGCGGATCACGATCCACGAGGGCCGCAACCGGCAGGTTCGCCGCATGTGCGAGGCGGTCGGGCATCCGGTGGTCCGGCTGGTCCGCACGCGCATCGGCCCGATCTCGGACCGCTCCCTCAAGCCGGGCAGCTGGCGTGAGCTCGAGCAGTCCGAGGTCCTCGCTCTCGCCCGCGCCGCGCGGCCTCGGTAGGCTGCCGCCCCATGGCGGCGATGCTGCGTGCCGTTCGGGGCGCGACGACTGTGGACGAGGACACTGAGGAGCAGGTCACCCAACGCGTACAGGCGTTGGTGGAGCAGATGCTCGCTCGAAACGACATCCATCACGACGACCTGGTCTCCATCCTCTTCACGGGCACCGAGGACGTGACCTCGATGTTCCCAGCTACCGCCGCCCGGGGGAGCGGCCTCGGCGACGTCCCGCTGATCTGTGCGCGCGAGATGGCCGTCCGAGGCAGCCAGGCCCTGTGCATCAGGGTGATGATGCACGTCTACACCGCGCGGAGCAGATCGGAGCTCCATCACGTGTACCTGGAAGGAGCACGGTCGCTTCGGGACGACCTTCCCGAGTGAAGGCACACGTCGTCGGGCTCGGGCTCGTCGGTTCGTCGATCGGGCTCGGGCTCAGAGCCCGCGGGTTCGAGGTGAGCGGGGAGGATCTGGACGAAGCAAGGGCTGCGCGGGCGCTCGAGCTCGGGGCTGTCGATCGGATCGGGCCAGCGGACGATGCCGGCATCGCATTCGTCGCGACTCCGGCGTCGGCTGTCGTCCCCGTTGCCCGCCGCCTGCTCGAGGAGGCGGCGGCACGGGGCTCGTACCTCGTCGTCACTGACGTCGCGGGCGTGAAGGGTCCGATTGCAGCGGAGTTGGTGAACTCCCGTTTCGTCCCTGGTCATCCGATGGCCGGTTCGGAGCAGGACGGGCCCGACGGAGCCGACCCGGATCTGTTCGTTGGCGCCATCTGGGTGCTGACGCCGACCGAGGGCACCGACGAGACCGGATACTCGGTGGTGCGAGGTGCAGTGGCCGCGCTCGGCGCGGACGTCGTCGTGCTGGCGCCGGATCGTCACGACGACCTCGTGGCGGTCGTGTCGCACGTGCCGCATCTCACCTCGGCGACGCTGATGTCGCTCGCGGCCGAGTCGGCCGTCGATCGCGAAGCCCTCATGCGGCTTGCGGCGGGCGGCTTCCGGGACATGACCCGTATCGCGGCGGGCTCGGCCGCCATCTGGCCCGACATATGCCGTGACAATTCCGGTGCGATCGTCCCTGTCCTCGACAGGCTGATCGAGCGGCTGTCGGAAGTCCGCAGGATCGTGGCGGAGACGGACCGCGCAGGCCTCATGAACCTGCTCGAGAGCGCGCGAGCAGCGCGCCAGAACCTGCCGGCCCGCGGTGCGCGTCCTATTTCCAGCCGGGAGCTGCGAGTCGTCGTCCCGGACCGCCCGGGCGTCCTCGCCGAGGTGACGTCGATTGCGGGCTTGCTCGGGGCGAACATCTACGACATCGAGATCGCTCACTCGGCCGAGGGCCCGCGCGGAGTGCTCGTGCTCGTCGTGGCGGAGTCCGTCGCAAGCGAGCTCGCAGGCACGTTGCGGGAACACGGTTACAGGGTCGCCGCCGCCGCGAGCGAGGGCTCGGGTTCAGGCACATGACGACTTCGCGGCCGAAGCCGCTGATAGCGATCGACGGGCCCGCAGGCTCGGGCAAGTCGACGATCGCTCGCGCGGTGGCAGACCGTCTCGGTCTCGAGCGCCTCGACACCGGGGCGATGTACCGGGCGGTGACCTTGCTCGCCCTCCGGGCCGGTGTCGACCCAGGGA
>JBKQLZ010000017.1:0-2878 GCA_052146895.1 Acidimicrobiales bacterium | reverse complement strand
GGGTGAACGTGGCCATCAGCTCTCCCCGACGCGTGTACCGGCGCACGAGGCCGGTCACGATGCCTCCCGTCGTGACCGATCCGGTCATGGCCGGGCCGCCGTCTGGCGAGTACGGGGCGCCGCCGATCTGTGACTGCGACTCGAGCACGTCGCGGACGCTGTGCTCAGCTACGCGCCTCAGGGCCTGCTCGAGGCCCAGCAGCGGATGATCCGAGACGTAGAGGCCGAGCATCTCCTTCTCGAAACCGAGCCGCTCCCCCTTCTGGAACTCGCGCTCGGGGATGGGCACGCGCGTGTCGTCGTAGGCGTGGTCGCCCTGCTCGCCCTCGGCGGGCTCGAGGACGGAGAAGAGCGTCGCGATCCCTTGTTCCTTCTCGCGGCGGCGCATCAGCATGCGGTCGATCACCTCTTCGGCCACGAGGCAGAGTCCCTGGCGGGGATGGCCAAGCGAGTCGAACGCTCCGGCCTTCGCGAGCGACTCGATCGCGCGCTTGTTGAGCACGCTCGGGTCCACCCGCTGGCAGAAGTCGTAGAAGTCGGTGAAGGGGCCGTTCTCCTCCCGTTCGCGGACGATGAGGTCGACGATGGCCGAGCCGACGTTTCTCACCGCTGACAGCCCGAAGACGATCACTCCCGGAGAGGTCCCCCCACGCCCGGGCGCGATCGGACCGTCGCCGGCTGGCCGGCCCTCTACCGATCCGAGCGTGGTGAAAGCCGCCATCGATGTGTTCAAGTCCGGGCAGCGCACCTCGATGCCAAGGGAGCGGCACTCCGCCAGGTACACCGCCGTGCGGTCCTTGTCGTCCTTCACCGAGGAGAGGAGGGCGGCGAGGTACTCGACAGGGTGGTTCGCCTTCAGCCAGGCGGTCTGGTAGGCGACGAGTCCGTAGCCGAAGGAGTGAGACTTGCCGAATGCGTAGTCGGCGAACGGCTCGATGATGTCGAACAGCTCCGTCCCGAGCTTCTCTCCGTAGCCCTCGGCTACGCAGCCCTTGACGAACTTCTCGCGCTCGGCCGCGATGAGCGCCCTGTTCTTCTTGCCGCACGCCTTTCGTAGGTTGTCGGCCTCTTCGAGGCTGTACCCGGAGAAACGCTGTGCGACCCGCATCATCGACTCCTGATACAGCATCAAGCCGTAGGTGTCGCCGAGGATCGCCTCCATGTCGGGATGGAGGTAGGTGAGGGCCTTCCGCCCGTTCTTGAGCTCCGGATAGTCGCGGTGCATGTTGGCTGCCATCGGGCCCGGCCGATACAGGGCGACGAGCGCGGCGACGTCGTTGAACGACGTCGGGGCGAGCGCCCGGAGCGTCGAGCGCATCGCGCCGCCTTCGAGCTGGAACACTCCGATGGACTCAGCCCGCCGCAGCATCTCGAAAGTCCTCTCATCGTCGAGCGGGACCGAGTCGATGTCGGGGCGGGTGCCTGTGCTCTGCTCGATCAGGTCGAGCGCCATCTCGATGACGGAGAGATTGCGAAGGCCGAGGAAGTCCATCTTCAAAAGGCCGAGGTCCTCGACCCCGTGCATCTCGTACTGCGTCACGATCGGAGCCTCGTCCGCGGCTTGACCGGGCTCGGGCTTGCGCTGGACGGGCAGGTACTCGGTCAGCGGCTTGTCGGTGATGACGACGGCAGCTGCGTGGATGCCGTCCTGGCGCCGCAGGTTCTCGAGGCCCTTCGCGACGTCGATGACGCGCCTGGCGTCAGCCTCGTCCTCGTAGATCTTGCGGAGCTCTGCCGCCGCCACGAAGCCGTCCTCGTAGCCCTCGACCTTTTCGAGGCATGCCTTCAGGGGGGTGTCGCGACCCATCACGAGAGGTGGCATCGCCTTCGCGATCCGGTCGCCGAGGGCGTAGGGGTAGCCGAGGACGCGTGCCGCGTCGCGAACCGCTGCCCGGGCCTTGATCGTCGAGAAGGTGACGATCTGCGCGACGTGGTCCGAGCCGTAGCGCTCGGCCGCGTAGCGGATCACCTCGCCGCGGCGGCGCTCGTCGAAGTCCATGTCGATGTCGGGCATCTGTTTGCGACCGGGGTTCAAGAAGCGCTCGAAGAGCAGGTCGTAACGGATCGGGTCGAGATCGACGATCCGGAGGCAGTAGGCAACGCAACAACCCGCGGCCGAGCCGCGCCCCGGCCCGACCCGGATCCCGGACTCCCTCGCGTAGTGGATGAGGTCCCAGACGACGAGGAAGTACGCCGGGAACCCCATGTCGGCGATGACGCCGAGCTCGTAGTCGAGACGTTTGGTCACCTCGGCTGGCAGCGGGTCGCCGTAGCGCTGCCTCGCTCCGAGGTAGGTGAGGTGGCGCAGGTAGGCGGCGGCCGACTCCTCGTAGGAGCCATGCTGGAATTCCTCGGGCACGGGGAACTGAGGAAGCGCGTTCTGGCCGAGCTCGATCTCGACCGAGGCACGCTCCGCGATCCAGAGGGTGTTGTCGCATGCCTCCGGCAGTTCGGAGAAGAGGCTCCGCATCTCGGCGGCGGACTTCAGGTAGTGCTCCTCGCCCTCGAACTTGAATCGCTTCGGGTCGTCGATGTTGGCGCCGGTCTGCACGCAGAGGAGGGCGTCGTGCGAGACGGCGTCGGCTCGCCTGCAGTAGTGGCTGTCGTTCGTCGCGACGAGCGGCGCGCCGAGGGACCGGGCGATGTCGACGAGCATCGGGTTCGTCCGCCGCTGCTCCGCCAGGCCGTGGTCCTGCAGCTCCACGAAGAGGTTCTCCGGACCGAAGATGTCCTGCAGGCGCCCGGCGAGGGCCTTCGCCTCGCCCTGCTCGCCGGCGAGCAGGGCCTGGAGCACGACACCGCCCAGGCAGCCGGTCGTGACGATGAGACCGGAGTGGTGGCGCTCGAGCAGCTCCCAGTCGACGCGGGGCTTGTAGTA
>JBKQLZ010000016.1:0-6182 GCA_052146895.1 Acidimicrobiales bacterium | reverse complement strand
TGCGGTGGCTGGAGGCCGATGAGGCCGAGCTCTGCTCGTTCGGTCTCTGTGAACGCGGTCCCGCGGCTGAGGCGCGGATCCGCCAGCACCTCGCGCCCTCGCCTCGTGGTCTCGAGTGCGTCTGTCTGTGAGTGTCTCACCCAGCCCACCCTAAAACGCACGCGGCGAGCCCTGTGCGCGACGATATAATGCTTGCCAGCAAGCAAGTACACGGAAACGGACTACTGGGATGAGCGAAGCGGAACGGGCACCTGAGCTGACGGCCGTGAACGCAGCGCGCCTTCGCACGGCAGTCGGGCGTTTGTCGCGCCGCTTGCGGCCGACGGCAGCGGCGGGCTCCCTCACTGCGACAGAGGTCGACGTCCTCGTCGCCGCCGAGCGCCAGGGGCCAGTCCGCCTGTCGGACCTGGCAGCCCTCGCCGGCCTCAATCCGACGATGCTGTCCCGCCTCGTCCCGAAGCTCGAGGAGGCCGGCTTGATCCGCCGCCTGACGGACGGCGCTGACCGCCGGGTCTGCCGGGTGGAGGCGACAGGCAAGGGCCATCGCCTCCTCGAGCGAGTCCGCTCGGAGCGCAACGACGCGCTCTCGAGGCGCCTGGCCGAGCTCGACGCGAGCCAACGCGAGGCGCTGGCGGCAGCGGTGCCAGTCCTCGAAGAACTGGCGGAGCTGCTCCAGCGACCGGCGCCTGCGGACGCGAACGGGACGAAGCGATGAGCCGAGTGATGGCGGTGGGTCGCCGCACGTTCTCGGCTTTGTCGATACCCAACTTCCGGCGTTACTTCTACGGGCAGACGACGTCACTTGTCGGGACCTGGATGCAGTCCGTTGCGCAGTCGTGGCTCGTCTACACGATCACGCACTCGAGCACTGCTATCGGCGGGGTCCTCGCCCTGCAGACGCTGCCTGTCCTGATCCTCGGCCCTTACGCCGGGGTGATCGCGGACCGGGTGGACAAGCGACGCCTGATGATCGTCCTCCAGTCGTTCATGGGCATCCAGGCGTTGGTGCTCGGGGTGCTGGCGGTGACGCACGTCGTTCGTTTCTGGGAGGTCTGCGTCCTCGCCGTCGTCCTCGGCCTCAACAACACCTTCGAGAACCCGGCCCGCCAGTCGTTCGTGCTCGAGATGGTCGGCCCAGGCGAGGTGCGCAACGCCGTCAGCCTCAACTCGACGATGGTGAACGCGGCGCGCGCCGTCGGCCCGGCCGTCGCCGGACTGCTGATCGCCACCGTCGGCGTCGGCGTCTGCTTCCTCGTCAACTCGGTCAGCTTCGTCGCGGTCGTGTACTCGCTCGTCTCGATGGACGAGTCGGCCCTCAAGCCGAGCAAGCCGGCAGAGCGCGCAAGAGGACAGCTGCGCGAGGGCTTGCGATACGTGGCGCGCACGCCCCGGCTCGGCGTGCCGCTTCTCATGATGGGCATCGTCGGGACGCTCGCCTACGAGTTCCAGGTCACCTTGCCCGTCGTCGCCAAGCAGACCTTCCACGGCGGTGCCGCGACCTACGGATTTCTGACGGCCTCGTTGGGCATCGGTGCTGTGATCGGGGGTCTCGTGACAGCCACACGGGGGCGCACCGGCTTGCGAACGCTCACGATGGCGTGCTCGTTGTTCGGCGTCGCGATCCTCGTCGCCTCGGTCGCCCCCGTGCTCGCGCTCGAGTACGTCGCTCTCGCGGCGGTCGGGTGGGGGAGCGTCACGTTTCTCGCGACCGGGAACTCGACACTCCAGCTCGGTGCCGATCAGTCGATGCGCGGCCGGGTGATGGCCCTGTGGGCCGTCGCCTTCCTCGGTTCGACACCGGTCGGCGGCCCGCTCATCGGCTGGATCGTCGCCGTCGCGAGCGCACGAGTCGGTCTTGCCGTTGGCGGGCTCTCCTGCTTCGCGGCCGCCGGTCTCGGGCTGATCGCCATGAGCAAGCTAGGGATGATCGGCGCGAGAGGCCATGCGGTCCGGGCGAGCGAGACCCCTGAGCCGGCGACGATCCCTCTCGACCTCGCCGCCGAGGGCGACTGATCTAGATCTAGACCCGGATCTCAGGCGAGCTTTCCGATGAGGTCGAGGGGATTGCCGTCGCCGTCGACTCCGCAGACCCGCTGCCAGGCGCCGGGGATCCGCCCTCGGTGAAGCGCACCGGCATCGAGCAGCACGGCGAGCACTGGCCGCGTCGAGTCGTAGCGAAGCTGCAAGCGCTCGGGCGTCGAGTTCGCCTGCTTCCAGGTCTTGAAGGCCGGGAGCCCGATCACGGCATACACGCCGGGGTGTACGAGGTCGGCGAACATGCCCGAGATGATTCGTGGTGCGAGCTCTCGCACGAGCAGCCGATCCACGCCGGTGGCCTTCGCGAGGATCTCGGGGAAGACCGCGCGGGCGAACGAGAGGTGCCGTGCTTCTTCCGTGCGGTGGTACTTGTTGACGGAGCGGATGAAGTCGTCGGTGTCGGGGTGCTCGGAGGCGAGCTTCTGGAACAGGTCCGGGATCTCCTCACCCGCGAGCACCAACACGTAGAACAGCGCCGGGTTGCTCGAAGCGGTCTCGATCACGAGCCGGTACCCGAGGCGGAGGAAGCGGAACGGGATCGGGAAGCGAGCCTGCGGTTGCAACTGGCTCAGGAGGCGCTGGAAGAGGCGCTGGTGACGTGTCTCCTCGCCGACCTCGTGCAGGATGAACGTGAGGCGCGGATCGGTGAGGTCCTCCGCGGTGGCGAGGTGTATCGCGAAGCCTGCCTCGAGGACGGCCTCGAAACGGATCCCCGCCTGCGTGATCGACGCGATCTCCTCCCTCGAGAGAATGATCCGCTCGGCGTCGGAGAGCTGGAGATCGAGGCCCGCGATGCTGAGCAGCTCGTCGGGGAGGAGTTGACCGGTCCCAACCTCCCCGGGGACCTCCTGGTCGGGCTCGATCACCCTGCGGGTAGCCGCGCTCGTGAGGCGGCTCACCTTTTCTTCGACAGTCGCGAGAGCGGCCATGAGGCCTCCTTGCCCGTAAAGTATTACTGACAGTAACATTACTGGACGTAACACCTGTGTCAACAACGCCGCGATCGGCGAGGATGGGGGGAGTGACGAGAGTGAGCGATCGGCCGAGTCGCCGGCCATCGGGGCGACGGGATGAGCTGCTCGCGGCTGCGCTCGACGTGATCCGCCGCGTGGGACCGTCCGCCTCGATGGACGAGATGGCGGCGGAGGCGGGGATCACCAAACCGGTGCTCTACCGGTACTTCGGTGACAGGGACGGGCTGTTCGCAGCCGTGGCCGAGCGTTTCTCCGACGTGCTCGTGGAGCGGCTGGAGGGGGTGCTCACGGGTGCAGCAAGCGAGGATCCCGAGACACTGATCCGAGCAGCCATAGAGAGCTACGTCGGCTTCATCGAAGAGGATCCCGCTCTGTACGGCTTTCTGACCCAGCAAGCCGCGCCGGGGAGCCAGGCTCTCGTTGCCGTCGTCGAGCGAGTCGCGGGTCTCATCGCCCGCGTGATCCGGGACACTCTCGAGTCGCTCGGGCTCGACAGCCGCCCCGCGACGACATGGGCGCATGGCGTCGTCGGCATGGTTCACCTCGCCGGCGCGCGCTGGGCCCGTCAACCGGACGAGTCCCGCGCCCAGCTCGTGACAGACCTCGTCGAGCTCGTTGCTTACGGCCTAACCGGAGCAGCGGTCCCGATACAACTGCAGTGATGGCGAGGACGAGCGACCGGAGATCTCGCGGCGTCCCGACGGCTTCGCGCCTCGTGTGGGAGCCGAAGGACGGTCGCCTCGCCCGCCGTCCAGACGAGCTTGCGGTGGAGGAGCCCCTCGAGATCCGGTTGAGCGGCGACGCCGAGTCGACCCGCGACGTGCTGACGGTGACGATGCGCACGCCTGGGCATGACTTCGAGCTCACTCTTGGCTGGCTGCTCTCCGAAGGCGTAATCCTCTCGCCCCGGGATGTCGGCGCCGTCCGGTATTGCACCGATCCGAGTCTTGACGGCGAGCAACGGTTCAACGTCGTCACGGTCGACCTCACGGCCGCTGCCGCGGCCCGACTGGCGGCCGCAGGCGGGACCCTCAGCCGGCTGGCCGTCACCTCGAGCTCGTGTGGAGTCTGCGGGACGGCCTCGATCGAAGCTCTGTCTGCGCGTGGCTTCCGCGGAGTCTCGAGCTCGGTCGAGTTCGCTCTCTCGGACGTGTTGACCTGGCCCGAGTTGCTTCGCAACAACGGGCAAGCCGGATTTGCCGCGACCGGAGGGCTTCACGCGGCCGGCCTCGTCTCGGCCACCGGTGAGCTGCTTGTCGCGCGGGAGGACATCGGGCGCCACAACGCCGTCGACAAGGTCGTCGGGTGGGCAATCCTCGAGGCGTTGGAGGGCCGCATGTCGCTCCCGCTCGACGCGACCGGGCTGATCGTGAGCGGCCGCACCTCGTTCGAGATCGTCCAGAAGGCACTCGGTGTCGGCATACCGGTCGTGGCGGCGGTCTCAGCCGCGAGCAGCCTGGCAGCCCGCTTGGCGGACGAGCATGGGCTGACCTTGGTGGGCTTCGTTCGGAACGGGCACTGCACCGTGTACTCGCACCCGGAGCGCCTGGCGACGTCTACGTAGGAGGGCGGGAGGGTGCGATCTTGACGGGCGAGTGGCGGCGGGCTGCCCCAGTCCTCAGCTCGTGGCCCGGATCGGATCGTCGGCGGTCGGCTGTTCCTCGTCGGTCTCGCCCTGGTGGTGGATGACGCCGCGGATCGTCGTGGCCGCTATGACCGCGGACACGAGCATCAATCCCGCCGCGATTGCCAGCGAGAGGTCGAGCCCGTGGGAGAACGCCCCGTAAGCCGCTTGGGTCACCTTGTTGATGATCGTTTTCAGCCCTGGGTTGCCCTTCTCCTCCTGCTGGGCCTGGGAGGAGATCGAGCCGGTCGTGACCGCGGTGATGATGGTCGCCTTGAAGGCTGTCGCCTTCAGCACGCAGACGCCTTTCGACTTCACGAGACACAGGTGCGCCAGCCGCTTCGCGAGCTGCACGGTCAGCTGTCCGTTGACGACCGATCCGAGGATCGCCACGCCGGCGACCGCACCGAGCTCCCGGCTCGTGTTCGTCGTCGAGGCCGCCATGCCCGAGTGCTCGGGCGGGATCACGCCGAGCGCAGTGGAGGTCACTGGAACGACTGCGACGCCGAAGCCGATCCCGGCGAGAGGAAGTGTCCACCCGAGCAGGCTGAGGCCACTTTGCGGCGTGAGGAGGGCTGCCGTCAGCACGATCCCGAGCATCCCGAGCGTACAGCCGAAGGTCATCGGTATCCGCGGTCCCATCTCTGCCACCCAGCGACCTGTGAACGCGCTGGCTATTACCATCGAAGCGGCCATCGGGAGGAAGTCGAGGGCGATCTGGTAACCCGACTGGGAGCCGACGACCTCGAGGTAGAGCGCCACGAAAAAGAAGATCGAGAACACACCGAAGTAGGTCGCGAACGCGACGAAAGTCGCTCCGGCAAAGGCCGGGCGCCGGAAGTACCGCACGTTGAGTATCGGGTTCTCGGCGCGCCGCTCTACTATCACGAACAGCACGAGGGCCACGCCGGCGATCGCGAACAGCGTCACGATCCACCATGAGCGATAGCCGGCAGTCTCGCCGGCAATGGTGGCGAACGTGGCGGAAGCGAGAGCTCCCGCACCGAGGAAGAAGCCGAGGAAGTCGAAGTCCCGGCCGACTTGCGGATCGGAGTTCTCCGGCAGCACGAGGGCGGCACCGACGAGGGCGACCATGCCGAAGAAGAGGTTGAACCAGAACACAGCGCGCCAGCTCCACACCCCGACGAGGGCGCCGCCGATTACCGGACCGGCGGCGAGGGCGAGACCGGATACCGCCGCCCAGACCCCGAGCGCCTGGGCCCTGTCCCGCCGGTCGGTGTAGAGATGCCGGATCATGGACAACGTCCCCGGCTCGGACGCCGCTGCGCCCAGTCCCATGATTCCCCGCGCGGCCCAGAGCACGTCGATGTTGGGCGCAAGGGCGCCGAGGACCGAACCGGCGCAGAAGACGCCGACGCCTGCCAGCATCACCTTCTTGCGGCCGAGGAGGTCGCTCACCGTGCCCGCGGGCAGCATGAGGCTCGCGAACACCAGCGCGTAGGCGCTCACCACCCATTGCAGCCCGCTGACGCCAGTGTGGAGCGTCGACTGCACGTTCGAGAGCGTCACGCTCCCGAAACCATCAC
>JBKQLZ010000015.1:0-27048 GCA_052146895.1 Acidimicrobiales bacterium | reverse complement strand
CAAAGCCGTGACCCTGCCCGGCGCCGAATACGTGCTCCCGCTCCTGTTCCACCCGCGGATCCGCGAAATAGGTGAGTGGCCCGGCGCCATGGCCCGCCGGGTGGGCTGGCGACCGAGCGACACCCTGGCCGAGGTATGGCGCAGCTACACCACGTTGACCGATCGGCACGGCCAGATGGCCTTTATCCAGACCGTCCGATCGGTCATCGACATGGGCGGTCAGCGCGTCAGCGCCCATGACCGGCTCTACCTGGCCCAGGCAGTCCCGACGCTCATCGTGTGGGGCGACCACGACCGCATCATCCCCGTTGCCCACGCCTACCGGGCTGCCGAGGCCATTCCCAGTGCCCGTCTCGAAGTTCTCGAAGACGCGGGGCACTTCTTGCCGTGGCAGGACGCTGACCGATTCCTCGCCGTTCTTGAGGACTTCCTCAAGACGACAACGCCTGCGCACGTGCCGGAAGAACGCTGGCGGGAGCTTCTGACCAGCGCTCCCCCCGATGACGAGGAGGAGTAGCGTCCGCGGTCTCGTATCAGATCCTGCCAGCCGTCACGGGCGGTCAGCTCGTCGGCTGCCCCCGGTAGACCACGAATGCCACCACCTGGGTCTGGCGTGCGGTGTCGTAGCCGATCAGGCGGACATGGTCCGCCGGGTTGGCGGCATGGCAGGCATCGACCTCGGCGCTGATCGCAGCCGGGTCACGCTCGCCGAAGAGCGGCAGCTTCCACAGATACCAGTATCGATCGCTAGCCCTCTCGGGTTCGGCGTGCTCGATCGCGGGTTCGAGGCCCTTTCGCACCAGGTATTCGATCTGTCTCGCTATCTCCGCCGGTTCGAGGGGCGGTAGGTAAGAGAACGTCCCTGGTCGCTTGGATCCCGGGTCGCCTAAGCGAGACGGGAAGTCGCGGATTTCCATGCCCATGGCTGCTCTCCTATTGGGTCGGCTGCTCAGCGCTGAGCTTGTCAACAACGTCGAATTCGAAACGGATCTCCCGCCACGTCTCGAGTGCCGCAGCGAGCTCGGGACTCGACTTTGCGGCCGACTTGAGGACGTCCGCGCCCTCGCGCTCGAGCTCGCGGCCCTCGTTGCGGGCCTGCACACAAGACTCGAGCGCGACCCGGTTCGCCGTGGCTCCGGCAGCGTTGCCCCAGGGATGGCCGATCGTGCCCCCACCGAACTGGAACACGGCATCGTCGCCGAAGATCGAGACCAGCGCTGGTACGTGCCAGACGTGGATGCCACCCGACGCCACCGGGAACAGCCCTGGCATGTAACCGTAGTCCTGGTCGAAGAAGATCCCCCGCGACCGGTTCTCCGGAACGAACCGGTCGCGCATGATGTCGATCCAGCCAAGGGTCGCTTCCCGGTCACCCTCGAGCTTGCCGACGACGGTCCCGGAGTGGAGGTGGTCCCCGCCCGACAGGCGGAGACACTTCGAGAGCACGCGGAAGTGGATCCCGTGATGAGGGTTCCGATCGATCACAGCGTGCATCGCCCTGTGGATGTGCAGCAGCATCCCGTTGCGCCGGCACCAGTTCGCCAACGAAGTGTTGGCCGTGAACCCTGCCGTCAAGAAGTCGTGCATGATGATCGGCATGCCGAGCGATTTCGCGAATTCGGCGCGCTCGTACATGTCCTCTACGGTCGGCGCCGTGACATTCAGGTAGTGGCCCTTGCGCTCGCCCGTCTCCGCTTGGGCCATCTTCACAGCCTCGGCGACGTTCTCGAACCGGTCGCGCCAGCGCATGAACGGTTGGGAGTTGACGTTCTCGTCGTCCTTTGTGAAGTCGAGGCCCCCGCGCAGGCACTCGTAAACTGCCCGGCCGTAGTTCTTCCCTGACAGCCCGAGCTTGGGCTTGATGGTGCATCCGAGCAGGGGTCGGCCGTACTTGTCGAGCTTGTCGCGCTCGACGACGATGCCGTTGGGCGGACCGCCACAAGTCATCACGTAATGCAGTGGAAAGCGCACGTCTTCGAGCCGCAGCGCCCGGATCGCCTTGAAGCCGAAGACGTTGCCCACGAGCGAGGTGAGCACGTTGACAACGCTGCCTTCCTCGAACAGGTCGAGGGGATAGGCGACGAAGGCGTAGAACCGCTCCGGATCGCCTGGGACCTCCTCGATCCGGTAGGCGCGGCCCTTGTAGTGGTCGAGATCGGTGAGGAGGTCGGTCCATACGGTGGTCCAGGTTCCTGTCGAGCTCTCTGCGGCGACGGCCGCCGCCGCCTCTTCCCGAGGCACGCCGGATTGGGGCGTGATCTTGAAGCACGCCAGCAGATCGGTGTCCGCGGGTATGTAGTCAGGGTCCCAATAGGTCTCCCGGTACTCTTTGACGCCGGCGTCGTAGCTCGCCATGGTGGCTCCTTGCCTAGGGGCGGTCGGTGGGCAGGTTGGTCGTCATGTCAGGCGGCACGTCGCTTGCGTTCGATCAGGCGTCGGATCAACGGCGTCAGGATCAGCTGCATCGCGACGTCGAGCTTTCCGCCTGGGATCGCGATCGAGTTCGCCCGGGTCATGAAGCTGTCGTGGATCATTGAGATGAGATAGGGAAAGTCGATGCCGCTCGGGTCGCGGAACCGGATGACGACGAGGGACTCGTCCAGTGTGGGGATCCAGCGGGCGATGAACGGATTCGACGTGTCGACGATCGGGACTCGCTGGAAGTTGATGTCCGTCTGGGTGAACTGGGGGCAGAGATAACGCACGTAGTCCGGCATGCGTCGCAGAATCGTGGCGGTCACGTCCTCGACTGAGTGGCCCCGCGACGAGCGATCGCGGTGGATCTTCTGTATCCACTCGAGGTTCACGACGGGAACGACGCCGATCTTCATGTCCACGAAGCGGGCAACGTCGGTGGTCTCGGTCACGACCGCACCGTGCAGCCCTTCGTAGAACAGGACATCGGTGTCCGGGTCGAACTCCTCCCACTCGGTGAAGGTGCCCGCAGGGCACCCGTACAGCTCGGCCTCGATCTCGTCGTGAACGTAGTGGCGCGTGCGGCCGGTGCCGTGCTCGCTGTACTCGCGGAACACATCTTCGAGGTCCTCGAACAGATTGGCCTCCGGCCCGAAGTGGCTGAAGTGGTTGTTGCCGGCGGCTTCGGCTGCCGTCATCACTTCGAGCATCTCGGTCCTGTCGTAGCGGTGGAACGCGTCGCCGTCGATCGAGCTCGAGCTGATGTGCTCGCGCCGGAAGATCTGCTCGAACGTGTGCTTGACGGTCGTCGTCCCTGCTCCCGATGATCCGGTCACCGAGATGATGGGGTGTCGCGTCGACATCGCTCCCTCAATCCCTCAACAGGCCGCGCGCTGTGAACAGCGGTGCGCGCTCGGCGTCCAGTGAAGTGCTCTTCAGATACCGGCCCACTCGCTCCACCTTGTCGGCCGACCCGAAGAAGAGGGGGGTCCGCTGGTGGAGGCTGGAGGCCGCCTTGTCGAGAATCCGGTCGTGACCATCGGTCGCTGCTCCGCCGGCTTGTTCCATCAAGAACGCAATGGGGTGAGCCTCGTAGAGGAGGCGGAGCGATCCCGACTTACGGTCGGGACGGGCGTCGGCCGGGTACAGGTAGATGCCGCCGCGGTAGAGGATGCGCAGCGCCTCGATGACGAGGGCTCCGTACCAGCGCATGTTGAAGTCCTGCCCACGAAGACCTTCGGCACCTGCTTGCAGATCGGCGACGTAAGTGCGGAACTCCGGTGTCCAGTGGCGGGCGTTCGACGCATTGATGGCGTAGGCGGGAGTGCCCTTCGGGACGCGGATCGCCTGGTTCGACCGGACGAACACGCCGTCCTCGGGGCGCCATGAGTAGACGTCCGTGCCCGAGCCCGTGCTGATGACGAGCATGGTGGCCGGCCCGTAGAGGAAGAAGCCCGCCGCGAGCTGCTCGCTCCCGGGGCGCAAGAACTCGTCGTCCGGAGCCCCGCCGGCTGAGGGACGGATCGAGAAGATCATCCCCATCGGGCCGTTGATGGCGATGTTGCCAGATCCGTCGAGCGGGTCGACGGCGACCACGAGGGGCGCGTCGGCCAAGAGGGCGATCGAGCCGTCGTGCTCCTCGGACGCCATCGCGGCCACCGGAGCGTGCTCCAGCGATCGAAGCACGAGATTGTGGGCGGCCAGGTCGATCCGCTTCTGCCGGTCGCCGCTGGCGTTGATCGCCAACGTCTCGTCGAGCCCACCGGTCAGTGGTGCAAGCTCGAGTTGGCGGCCCACAGCGACGGCGGCTTGCGAAAGGGCGCCGATGGTGCGGGCTACGGCATCACGCCGCGCGTCGCCGTCCGCCCACGCTGCGAGCACCGCCGCGAGCTGCTCGCTCGGGGCCTCTGTATCCGGCATGCCATTTGCTCTCTCTGTTCGTCCGCGACCGCGGACTCGTTGACAGGTGTACCCGTTAGATGATGACGTCGCGCCGATCAGAAGTAAAGATAAATGTTATTTGTATTTGAGAAAGAGAAACTATGCTCTGTGCGATGCGAGACGTCACCCTCAAGCAACTTCGGTCGCTGGCGGCAACCTTGGAGGCGGGCACGATCGTCGGCGCTGCGAAGCGGCTGCACGTCACCCCGCCCGCGGTGAGCCAGCAACTTCGGCTGCTCGAGCGAAGCACCGGTCTCGCGCTTACAGAACGCACCCCTGACGGACTGAGAGCTACCGACGCCGGTCGCGAGCTGATCGAAGCCACCGCGCGTATCGAGGCCGAGGTGGAGCGCTGCTCCCGCGCGCTCGAGGCGATCGCGAAGGGGTCAGGCGGCCATGTCGTCTTCGGCGCCGTCAGCACGGCCAAGTACGTCGCTCCCAAGCTCATCGCCTCGTTCTGGAGCCAGCACTCTGACATCGAGGTGCAGCTGGCCATCGGCAACCGCGAGGAGACGATCGCTCTCCTGGAGCACGGCTCCGTGGACCTCGTGATGATGGGCCGACCGCCGTCCGGGCTCGAGCTCGAGACGAAGCTCCTCGGTGACCACCCCCACGTAGTCATCGCGTCACCGGGCAACCCACTAACAACGCGACAGCGCTTACCCGTCGAGGAGCTGGCGGGCCACCGGTTCCTCATCCGCGAACGTGGCTCAGGGACTCGGCAGGTGTTCGAGGAGCTGTTCCAGCAACGACGTATCCCCCCACCTAACGGAATGGAGGTGTCGAGCAACGAGACCATCAAGCAGGCGGTCATCGCCGGGCTCGGCATCGCGCTGATCTCGGCGCACACGATCGCGGCCGAGTTGGACGACGGCCGCCTCTCTGTGCTCGACGTCGAGGGCCTTCCGGTGATGCGTTGGTGGCAAGTCGTGCGGCGCACCGACCGGCACATCCTCCCGCCGGCGGCGGCCATCTGGGGCTTCCTTGTAGAGCATGCGGCAGAGCACTTTCCTGTCTCGGACCACTCCCGCAGCGCGCTTAGCTGAGAGGCCGTTCGACCCGCAAGCCAGGAAACTGCCCGAATCCGTTGTCCAGCGTGACCCAAGTCGCGCCATGTTCGATCGCAAGAGCCGCCAGGTAGGCGTCGGGCACGAGGTTCCCGCGAGCACCGGCCTGACGGCAAAGGTCTACGAAGATCGGCCAGTGCCGCGGGCCGGGCCGGAGCGACACGGCCGCAGGCGCCCCGAGCACCATCTCACAGAACTCGATGGCCGCAGCCGGCGGCGTCGGCTCGAGGTAGATGCGGTGGTTCGTCACTATCCGCAGGAACGAGCTCAGGACGAGCTCGCTCACGCCGAACGGCTCTGGCCCAGACAGGCGATCCTCGAGCCACGTGCGGTACTCGTCGTGCCGGTCGCTCTCTCGCCGCCGGGCGTACAGATAGATGTTGACGTCAGCGACGAGCACGGCGGCCGTCTTCGTCGAGGATGTCCGCCAAGGCCGCCTTGTCCTCGAGGTCCACTCCCGGACGCAGACCCGATCCGCCATCGGTGGGGAGCGACACTCGCGGCCGGACCGACGTGGCGTCTGCACGGTCGCTGAACAGGGCGCGTAGCGCATCATCTACAACTGCGCCGAGCGACCGGTGGGTGCGCGCCGCTGCGGCCTTGGCCTCCGACAGGAGGTGCTCGTCGATGTCGACAGTGGTCCGCATGATCGCATCATATCATCACGTGGTCGCATCATGATGCGCAGCTCGGGCTCCTGGGAGCAGCTGCTCAGTAGAGGCGTGAGGTGGCCAGGTCGGCGCCTGCGCGAAGAGCGCGGAGTTTCTCCCAGACGACGGACGGAGCGATATCGCCGATCCCGGCAGACGTATCGAAGCCACAATCCGTTCCAGCAATCACCCGCGTCCCACCGACGACTCCGGCGATGCGGACTATCCGGTCTGCCACGGCTTCCGGATGCTCCACGTAGTTGCTGGTCGTATCGATCACGCCGGCCACGAGGACCATCCCGTCAGGCAGTGGGCGGCGGGCGAAGCACGTGAACTCGTGGGCGTGACGAGCGTTCGCCATGGACAACACGAGCGCCCCGACATTCGCGCGGTAAAGCGAGCCCAGGATGTCGTCGAGAGGCACGTCGTGGGTGTGCGGCCCCTCGTAGTTGCCCCAGCAGACATGCAGCCTCACTTTGGCAGGATCGATCCCGGCAAGTGCCCCGTTGAGGGAGTCGACGACGAGTTCGACCCAATCGACGAAGTCGGGGAGTGGTCGGTCGGCGAACAGCGTGTGGCGCTCGAGAGCGAGGTCGGGCGCGTCGATCTGCAGGAGCAGGCCGTTGTCGACGATGAAGCGGTACTCCGTCGCCAGCGCCGCGGCAACCGCCTGCACGTACTCGGTCATCGAGGGGTAATGGCGATTCTCCATGACCGAGGCGACGATCCCAGGCGATGCGGCCGTCATGAAGGTCTCGGGGAACGGCGCGCCCGCCACGAGCGCGCACTCTGCCGCGACCTCGACGGTGTCGCGATAGCTGACATCGGCGATGGCAGCCGGAGCAGCGATGAGGCTCACCTCGCCGCGCCGCCCGCGTATCAGTTCCATGAAGTCAGGGTGGTCGAGGATGTCGCGCATGATCGGCCGGCGACCTGTGCCGCCGAAGCCGGTCATCCTGTGCTGCACATAGGTGACGAAGCTCTCGCGGGCCTGCTCTCCGTCGTTGCCGACGTCGATCCCGGCGGCGACCTGCTCGGCGATCACCTGTGCGGTGGCTTCCCCGACAGCCCGAGCCATCTCGTCGGGATCGACAGGCTCGCCGCGGCTCCGTCGACCGTGGAGCTCAGCTAGCCGACGCGGCCGCGGGAGGCTGCCGGCGTGGGTGGTGAGGATCCGCGTCTCGCTCGTGATCACGACCGGTATCTTGCCCCGAACGTTGGTGCTCCGGACGCTGCTCGGCCTACAGCCTCAGTGCAGCTGGATGGGCCCGTAGGTGCTACACAGCCCGGCGATCTCGATGAAGACGAGTGCGGCGATGATGACGATCGCGACGGCGGCGAACCACCTGCGGCCGCCACGTGCGCTCACGGGCGGCATGTACCAGTCGGGGAGCGTGCTCGAGCCATCGGTGTAGTGCGCGAACGGGACCGCGTCTGGGTCGAGCGGCGCCTCGGGGTCTGCCGCCATGGCGAGCGCCGCAAGCTCGGCGTCGGTGATCGCCCAGTCGTTCTCTTCAATGCTCGAATCCGTTGGCATGGAGAGGCCTCCTGCCTGTTCAGTCTGTGCGCCCTGCGTGAACGTTACGCCGTATTCACTCGCAAGCTTCCAAGTCGGCTGCGACCGGGGGCGCGGTTCTCCCCTTCGTTCCGGGACGGACCTCGAGTCGGACGGTGTGCACCGAGGCGCCCACCTGGGCGAGCATCAGCACGCCGGCAACTGGTGGAGAGGACACCCGCGCACCGCTGACCTCGACCTCGTATCCATGCGGATACTGGATCGGAGGCAGGACGACAGCCGAGCACGCGCCAGCGCCGAAGTCGTGCCCAGCCGGCGAACGCGTCGTGAAGACCAAAGTGAAGGTGTGAGATCGCGCATCGAACGAGTACGACACAGGAGTGCCGGCCACGAGGCGCGGATAAGGCTCGGCGAGGACCGCCAGTTTGGATTCGTTGACGTTGGCGCCGGTGCCAGGCAGGCGTGGGTTCGCCACGAGACCCTCGGTCGAGGGCGGGATCGTGCCGGTCGGGTCGTCACATCCGCAGTACGCCCACTCGATCCACGAGATTTGCTGAGAGTCGGCGTCCCCGATCACCCGTGCGATGTCGGGGAGGTAGTCGGTCGCACCGAATTCGCTCAGCAGCAGCGCGTTGGCGGTCGAGGCGGATCGAGCGAGCGCATTGTCGAGCACGAGCTGCTCGGAACGGCTGCACGAGGCCGCATTCGTGGCGGCGTTCGAGCCGCAGTAGTCGTGGAACGACATCCCGAGGCGAGCATCTGAGAAGTCCGGCAGGCCGGTCGGAACGCCGAAGTCGAAGAGCACAAACGGCTCGTAGAAGATCAGGTGCCTCGGGTCGACGGCTCGGATTGCGGAGATGACTCTGGAGTAGAAGGCGCCCAGCTCGGCCTCGGTCGAGTGAGCGGGCCACGGCTCGTTGAACAAGTCGTAGCCGATCACCCACGGATCCTTGGCGAATTGCCTGGCGACGTATTGCCACGCCGCCGCGTATCGCTGCTGAAGCCCGACACCTCCCGGGCCTAGCTTGTCCGCCCAGAAATTGTCATAGGCAGCGTCGAGCGCCGCGCTGTCGGTGTAGCCGAGCGGGAAGACGTAAGGCTTGACCGGCAAGCCTCCCGTGTCGACAGACCATGCCGGGAACCCCTCCCCACCGAAGCCGGTGCTCATCTGGTCCTGGTGGAAGTCGAGCAGCGAGTAGACGCCGTCATGCGCAAGTTGCGCAACGGTGCGCTCGATCGAGTCCACGTACGGACGGGAGATCACGCCTGCCTTCGGCTCGAGCGCGGAGTAGATGACGCCCAGCCGGACGACGTCGAGTCCCTCACCTGCGAGTGTGCCGGCGGCTACCGCGCCGAAGCCTGCGGCGGCGGGCTCGTAGGGCGAGCGCTTGAAGACCATGCTCAGTCCGTGCACGATGACAACTTGACCGTCGCTGTTCGTGAGCCACCGACCGGAATGCCCGACGAGGATCGCCGGCACTTGACCGTGCTCGACGGGAGCGGGGTGAGTCGCGGTCGCAGATGAGCACCCTGCGGCAGCCACTGCCAGGACCGCGATGATCGCCAAGCGCCGCACTCGCTCATTCTTGCCGGAGCGGGAGCGTCCCTCCGAGCAGTCCCTGCCGACGGCATCCGCCGGTCCAAAGGAGGGACCTTCGCCTCTACCGAGGGTGATGGCGCCGCGTTCAGAATCGAGAGGATCGGAGTGCGATCCGGAGGGTCGCCCAATCCCTAGGAGTCGATGTGCACCTCAACAGCGGAGACACGGCATGGATGCTCGTCTCGACTGCGCTCGTGTTCTTCATGATGCCGGGACTGGCGCTCTTCTACGGCGGTCTCGTCGGCGCGAAGAACGTCGTCTCGACGATGGTCCAGTCCTTCGTCGCGATCGGAATCATCAGCGTCTTGTGGGTCGTCGTGGGCTATGCCCTCACGTTCGGCGCCGACCACTGGCTCGTCATCGGCGGCCTTCAGCACTTCATGTTGTCCGGCGTCGGCGTCAAGCCGAACTCCTACGCGCCGACGATCCCGTCGCTTCTCTACATGGCGTTCCAGATGAAGTTCGCCGTCATCACGCCCGCCCTGATAGCCGGGGCCTTCGCCGAGCGGATGCACTTCCGGGGATACCTGATGTTCATCGGCCTCTGGTCGATCGTCGTGTACTGCCCGTTCGCACACTGGGTGTGGGGCGGTGGCTGGCTCGGTTCGGGCGGGCTGCACGCAATCGACTTCGCGGGCGGCTCGGTCGTCCACGAGCTTGCCGGTGCCGCGGCTCTGTCCGCGGTCATCTATCTCGGTCCCCGACGCAAGCTCGATCACCCGCACAACGTGCCCTTGGTGCTGCTCGGTGCGGGCATCTTGTGGTTCGGCTGGTTCGGGTTCAACGCAGGCAGCGCCCTCACTGCGGGCGGGGTCGCGACCGAGGCTCTCGTCAACACGCAACTCGGAGCGTGTGCCGCAATGATCACGTGGATGACAGTCGAGTGGATCAGGCGGAGGAAGCCATCGGGCACGGGAGTCGCGGCCGGAGCGGTCGCCGGTCTCGCCGCCATCACGCCCGCATCGGGCTTCGTCCCGGCCTGGGCGGCGCTCGTGATCGGTGGAGCCGCCGGGATTCTCTGCTATGGGGCGGTCCAGCTGAAGAGCAAGTTCCGCTACGACGACGCGCTCGATGTCGTCGGCGTCCACATGGTCGGCGGTGCGATCGGCGTCGTCCTGACCGGCGTCTTCGCCAGCCTCGCCGTCAATGCTGCTGGGGAACCGGGAGGGCTGACCCAGCTCGGTCGCCAGGTGATACTCGCAGCGATGGGAATCGCGTGGCCGTTCGTCATGACCTTCGTGGTCCTGTGGGTCACCGACAAGGTCGTCGGCTTGAGGGTGAGCCCGAACGAGGAAGCGGCTGGCCTCGACGTGAGCGAGCACGACGAGGCGGCGTACGACCTGTCCGAGGCGATCGCCACCGCGCCTGCAGAATAGGGGCCGATCAGCGACCGGAGAAGCGAGCGTCGCGACGCTCGGCCGTTGCCTTGACACCCTCGAGGAAGTCCTCCGTCTTCCGGAGCTCGTCTTGTTCCTCTTGCTCGTGCATCGTCGCCGCCCGGAAGCGCTCGGCGAGCCCCTCCCGCATGGTGGCCCGGATCGAGCGCACCGCCAGCGGAGCTGACGCGGCCAGCTCGCCCGCGAGCGCGATGGCGCTCTGTCGCAACTCGTCACCTTGGACCAGGCGGTCGCACAGACCCATCCGCAAGGCCTCTTCCCCGTCGACCCGGCGGCCGGTCAGCAGCAGGTCGAGAGCGCCCTGCTGACCGACGAGAGGCGGGAGCGTGACCGTCAGCCCAAAGCCATGATGGAACCCCAATCGAGCGAAGTTCGCCGAGAAGCGGGCCTCCGGGCAAGTCACCCTGAAGTCGGCCGAGCACGCCAGCCCAAGCCCGCCGCCGATTGCAGCGCCCTGCACGGCGGCGACCACCGGCGTGCGGGCGGCCAGGAGCCGAGCGGCCTCGTCGTACAGCTGAGCGGCCGAGGCGCGAAACGGTGTCCCTGGCGCAGCGTGAAGGCTCGGCGCTGACGGGTTCGCGAAGTCAGCCCCTGCGCAGAAGTGCTTGCCCTCGGAGCAAAGCACGATGGCCCGGCAGTGACCGTCGAGCGCTTCATAGCTGTCCGCCAGGTCACGGATCAGCCCGACATCGAAGTGGTTGTTAGGAGCGCGATGGATCTCGACGACGGCGACGTGCTCGCCGGCCATCTCGACAGTGACGTCTCCGCGCGAGGCGAGTGCGTAAGGGTCGGTCATAGAGCCTCCAGGAACTCGATCACTGCATGGTTGAACTCATCTGCTCGGTCGATGTTCGCAGCGTGCCCCGCCCCCTCGAGCACCACCTTGCGCGCACCAGGGATCTTGGCTTCGAGGTAGTCGGCCGCCGCAAGGAAAGGCGCGTCCTTCGAACCGACGACGACCAACGTAGGCACCGAGATGCTCGGGAGAGACTCGATCACCCGGGCGTCGTGCTGAACGAGAACGCCACGTGCGGCCTTGGCCAAGCCGCCGGCGTCGCGGTGCCCGGCGCCTGCCACCTCGGTGGCAGGGCCGAGGGCTTGCAGGCCGTGCTCCTCGAAAGCCTCGGCACGGCGGATCGCCATACGGTTCCAGTCCTCCCGCGGCTCGGCCTTCTTGTAGCCGGGGCCTGTATCGCAGAGGATCAGCGCCGCCACCTTTTCCGGATACGCGAGGTGAAAGGCCAAAGAGAGGTAGCCGCCGATCGAGAGCCCACCGATGACTGCGTCCGGAGCGCCGGCCTGGCCGATGATTGCGGCCATGTCCTCCACGAACTCGGCCTCGGAGTAGGCCTTCTCGTCGGGCGGGCTGGCGCTACGCCCGTGGCCTCGCTGATCCCAGATGATCACCTGCCGCGCGGCCGAGAGAGCCGGAACGTTCGATTCCCACATCCGGCACGAGGCGGCGTAGCCATGGGTCAAGAGAAGGGGCGGGTCGCCAGTGTCCGAACCTGTCACCTCGTAGAAGAGGGATACGCCGTCGCGTGTCAGCGTGCTCATCGGAACGTCTTAGCGCCTGAGGTCCTCGAAAGCCACATCACGGGACACGTCGGGCTCCTTCGGTAGTCCGAGTACGCGTTCTCCGATGATGTTGTGCTGGATCTCGTCTGTCCCTCCCGCGATCGAGCCGCCCGGAACCGAGACGAGGATCTCGGCGATCGTCCCGCCCAACGGGGAGTCCGGCCCGCTCAACATCGCGCCCGCGCCTGCGATGTGAGCGTGTGCGGCAGCGGCTGCTCTCGCAATGGCACTGCTCGAAAGCTTGGCGAGAGACCCTTCCGGGCCGGGCTGGCGCCCGCTCAGCCTCGCCTGCCTTGCACGTTCCGCAGTCCAACGAGCCGTGGAGACGAGGCTCAGCACGCGCGTGATCTCCTGGCGAATCAGAGGATCTCCTGCCACACCTGCCAGGCGTGCATGCTCGACGAGCAGATCGGGTCTCCCGGCACGCTGGGGGTACCAACGGTGCGGCTCATCTTGGATCGTCGCCTCCTCGAACGCCTCGCGCTGTACGCGGCCCTGCGGCGCCCGACGCCCGCCAACCCTGCCGTGCGACGCGAGGCGACGCTCGTTCGCAAGCGTCGTGAGGGCGACGGTCCAGCCCCGGTCGAGATCGCCCACGACCTCGCCGAGTGGGACGCGGGCATCGGTCAGGAAGACCTCGTTGAACGAGGCGTAACCGTTCATCTGCTTCAGCGGGCGAACCTCGATCCCCGGCTGGTGCATGTCTATGACCACACACGTGATGCCCTGGTGCTTCGGCACGTCTCGGCGCGTCCGCACGAGAAGGATGCCGTAGTCAGCCCGGTGAGCACCCGTGTTCCAGACCTTCTGCCCGCTGACGACGAGGTCGTCACCGTCCCGGTCCGCGCGGGTGCTCAAGCTCGCGAGGTCCGATCCGCTTCCCGGTTCGCTGAAGAGCTGACACCAGGTGATGGCTCCGGTCAACGTCGGCCGGAGGTACTTCTCCTTCAACGCGTCCGAGCCGTGGGCGAGCAGCGTCGGCGCGGCGAGCGCCATTCCTACACCTGCCGCCGGGCCGACCGCCCCCATGGCCGCCAGCTCGTCGCCGACGACCGCGTCGAAGCGCGGCGCCAGGCCACGACCGAACCAGTCCACCGGCCACGAGGGACATGCCCACTTGGCGTCGACGAGAAGTGAACGCCATTCCACGAGGCTCACGTCGGGATCCCAGTTCTCCGTGAGCCAGTGCCGGAGCTCGCCCAGCAGGCTGGTCTCGTCACTCTCAACTGTCATCACGAGCCTCGCTTAGGCGGTCACGCGTAGGATCGGAGGATACTTCCTTGCTAGTGGAACAGCAAGTTTAATACACTCGGGAACATGGCCATCGATTCGCGCAACCCGACCGCGCCTCTCGCAGGGATCCGGGTCGTCGACCTGAGCTCGGTGGTCATGGGCCCATATGCGACACAGCTGATGGCAGACCTCGGGGCGGATGTCGTGACGATAGAGGCGGCGTCAGGCGACACCAACCGACGCATGAGCACCGGTCCTCATCCGGACCTGTCGGGAGTGTCGCTGAACCTGCTCCGCAACAAGCGCAACGTGGCGATCGACTTGAGGAGCGACGCGGGGTGGGAGGTGGCGGGGAAGTTGATCGGAGGGGCCGATGTGTTCGTCACGAATCTTCGGCCCGCATCACTCGAGCGCCTCAGACTCACCTACGAAGACGTGAGGGCGATCAACCCCGGGGTCGTCTACTGCAGCGCTCAAGGCTTCCCCGCCGACAGCGACCGAGCCGACGACCCCGCGTACGACGACGTGATCCAGGCTGATAGCGGGCTGATCGACACGATGAGGAGGGGCACAGGGACTGCGGCGATGCTCCCGAGCCTCGTGGCGGACAAGGTGAGCGGGCTCAGCCTGGCCTTTGCCGTGGCTGCCGCCCTCGTTCATCGCGCCCGCACGGGGGAGGGCCGGAGGGTGCAGGTCGCCATGAGCGAGGCAGTGCGATCCTTCGTGCTTGTGGAGCACGGCGCCGGGGCAGTGCCCGACGCTCCCCGGGGCACCGCCGGGTACGAGCGGATCCTCACGCCCGCGCGGCGCCCCCAGCCGACGGCCGACGGGTGGATCTGCATGTTCCCCTACCAGCGATCGCACTACGAGCGCCTGGCCGAGGAGACCACGACTAGCGGCGAGAAGGCGACCTGGGCGCCTGGTGGCGCCCGCGACCCATCCGCGATGTACGAGCTGTTGGGTTCGATCTCTCCGACCCGGACAACCGCCGATTGGTTGGACCTGTGCAGGGAGGCCGGCATCCCGGCGGCGAGGGTGAACACCCTCGACGACTTGATCGACGAGCTGCCGATAGCGCTGCATCCCAAGGCTGGGCCGTACCGGGTAACACCGATGCCAGCGCGCATCGAAGGCGCCGATGCGAGCACGCCCCGCCCGGCGCCGACGATCGGCCAGCACAACCGTGAAGTGCTTGCCGAGCTCGGGTACGAAGGCACCGACATCGACCGGCTGGAGACCGAGGGCGTGCTGTGGACCACGCCCGCAGGCTCAAGCGGGGACTCCAGCCGATGACGCCGGCCACCGGAACCGTGACGGTCCGGCGAAGCCAGAGTCAACGACGGTCCGAGTCCGAGCGCCGCATTCTCGACGCGGCGGTCGAGCTCGTCAGCTGGCAGGGCGTGGAGAGGACGAGCCTCGCCCAGATCGGCGACAAGGCGGGGACGAGCCGCGGCCTCCCGGGGTACCTGTTCGGGTCGAAACGTGAGCTGCTGCGCCACATGGCCATGGATCTGCAGCGCCACTGGGCAGGCGTCATCGGTGAGCGGCTTCCTGCTGGGACCGGCATGGACGAGATAACGAACTACGTCGAGCGGTACTTCGAGCTGCTCTTCTCGCCCAAGGGCAAGCGCTACCTCGGAGCCATGATGGGAATAGTGGCGGCCGAGGCGGCCGGCGTCGCCGACGCGGAGGGTCTCGGGCGGGAGATCAACGACCGCCTTCGGCGAGCCCTCGAGCGGCTGATCGAAGCCGGCATCGCCGACGGGTCGATTCGCCCGAGCGCGGGTGCTCGCGCGGAGTCCGCCCTTATCGTGGCCCAACTCAGAGGGATCACGCTCGATTGGCTGATCGACCGCCAGACCGTGATGGCGGCCGCCCAGAGGGACGCGGTCGTCGCTCACATGAGGCGAGCGCTCGAGGCACCCGGGTAGACAACTTCATCGAGTTCTTGGCGGCGACCCGAGTTGTCTAGGCTCTGTGTCCCAGGCGCATTGCCGGGACGAGGAGCTGCATATGCCAGGGATGAACGGCATGGGAAGGGTGGCATTCAGCCTGCACACCCTTCTCACGCGCTGGCAGTGGGGCCCGTTCCCCATCGTCATGCTCGCCGTTCTCGTCGCGATCGAGATCTGGTACGTGCAGGGTGTCTTCGCCCTGGCCAGTCGCGGCCGGCGTTGGCCCGTGCAACGAACGGTGGCCTTCGTGGTCGGTCTCCTCGCAGTCGACATCGCGGTCCAGTCGCCCGTAGCGACGTTGACGGGGTCGTACTTCCAGGCCCACGTGGTTCAGCACCTGCTATTGATGGCCGTGGCCCCACCGTTGCTTGCGCTCGGTGCTCCATCGACGCTGCTGCTTCAGACGTCGAGCAGGAAGACCAAGCAGCGCTGGCTCGCGGTTCTCCGTTCCCGCCCGTTTGCGGTGATCAGCCACCCGGTCACGGCGTGGTTCCTCTACTTCGGCGTGATGTACGCGTTCTTCCTGAGCCCGTTGATCAACGTCGCGATGCACCACATGGCGTTGATGGACGCGCTGAACCTTCTGTTCTTCTTCGGTGGGACGCTCTACTGGTGGCCGATGGTCGGCATCGACCCGATCGTGCACTGGAAGATGAGTTACGGGGTGAGGATGCTGAACATCCTGCTTGCGTCAGGTACCGAGGCGTTTCTCGGGGTGGCCATCATCGCATCATCGAGACCGGCCGCCTCGATGTACACACTGTCCAGCACTCGTTCCGGAGGCGGGCTGCTCTGGATGTCGACCGAGCTGGTGACGCTCGGAGCGTTCATTCCCATCTACATCAAGTGGGTTCACTCGGAGGAGCGCCTCGCTGTCAGATCGGACAAGCGCATGTCGGACGAGGCTGCGTTGCCCGAGGACCAGCGGCCGGCTCCTAATCAAGCCCTCACGCCGTGGGCGGCGGAGTGGCTCGCCCGTACGGGCGCAGTCCCCCAGATGAGCACCAACCGACCCGAGGGCGGCGGCTAGGCAGTCAGCTCCGACTCGATCGCATCTCGCACCGCCTTCAATGCCTGTCCTCGCGCGCGCAGCTTCGTCTCGGCGTGAGCCTTCGGGTCGAGCCCAGAGAGATCCTCCGCGGCAGCGATGCTGGCCGCACGGAGCTCATTGGGGGCAACGACCTTGTCGAGATAGCCCGGTGCCACGGCATCCTCAGGGCTGTACATGGTGGCATTCACTACGCAGCGATCGAAGTGGGCAGGGTGCAGCCGATGGCGCGCGATCTCGATGGCGAACCATGGGAGCGTCAGCCCGATGCGAACCTCGTTCAGGCCGATCTGGAAAGGCCCCGTGACACCGATGCGCATGTCAGCCGACATGAGCAAGAACGCGCCCGCCGGGAAGGCGTGACCGTTGCACGCGACTACGACCGGAGTCGGGAACGAGAGGATCCGCTCCGCGAGCGTCGCCCCGAGCGTCAGCATCTCGATCGACCCTTCCGCCCCGCCGGCGAAGACCTTCAGATCAAAACCAGCAGAGAAATACCCCTCCCGCCCGGTGAGCACGACCACGGCGCTGTCGCGCGCGGCTTGATCGAATGCACGGTGGACCGCCCGCAGCATCGGGATGGAGAAGACGTTGACCTTGCCGTCATCCATCGTGATCGTGGCGATGCGCCCCTCGAGCTCGTAGGTCACCAGTTCATCGGTCATCGTGTTCTCCTTTGCACTCGCGGCAACTAGTTCGCCCGCACAAGGCTCGCCCCGACAGGTTTGCCGTCGATCCGGAGCGACCCGACCACCGCGGAGGTCCCGGGCCTGATGTGCCCGATGTAGAAGCCGGTCACGCCTGGGGTGTCGCCGAAAGAGGCTGGGATACGTACCTCGCCGCCTTGGGTTGTCGATCCCCATGCCGGGCGCTTCGTGCCGTTCTCCCACACGATGAACTGCAGTAGCTGCCCCGTCTCCCGGCCACAGGCCCACAGTGGGAACTCGGGCCGGGAGCCGAGGTAGCTGAGCAAACTCGTCTGGTGGATCAGGCGGAACGGCCGGCGCCTGTTGGTGTCCCAGGAGTGGAAGTTCATGAACCAGAACGCACGCATGTAGACGTTCCGGGTGATGGTGAGGGCATGGATCACGCCATGGCCGTCGGTGACGCGCCACGCAAACCCGTCCTGGGTGAGGCCCTTCCCGGATATCCAGTCGGCGCACACAGTCGAGTTCATCGTGGCTTGCGTATAGGGCGACCAGTAGATCTCCCGCTCGTTCCCGCCCGTCGAAGACGACGCCGTGATGGTCACCTCGCCGTGCGCATAGGAGTACGTGTAAGCGGTTCCGTCGCGAGTGAGCGGCGCATGGCAACCAGCAAGCAAAGTCGCGACGCAGGCGCCGAGCACCAGCCCTCGCACCGGTCTCATCGGCGGAGACTCTAGGGCGCGCCCGCCTGTCTCCGCGGCGTCGCTCAGCTCTCGCCGAGGATCGCCTCCGCCTCGATCTCGACACGCCAGCGAGGGTCGAGCAGCCCCGCGACTATGACCATGGTCGCAACCGGTCGGCGCTCGGCGAACAGCTCGCCGTGAGCGCGGCTCACAGGCTCTGAATCTGCGGCCGAACAGATGTACATCCGCGTCCTGACGATGTCGTCAAGGCTCGCTCCCAAGGACACGAGCGCCTCACCGATGATCTCGAAACAACGCTTGGTCTGCGCGCCCGGGTCCTGATCCACCGTGCCGTCCGGCCAGACCGGCGCAGTCCCGGAGACGAGGATCCGCTCCCCAACGCGGATCGCCCGGCAGAACCCGATCCGATCCTCGAAGGGCGACCCGCTCTGAACCCGCTGGCGTTCCATGGCCCTAGTCTGCCGGAGCTGCCAGGCCCTCCACGCCGCTCCCGCGGAGCAAGGCCGGGCACGTGCCCGCTACGGTTCATCACGATGACAGCGACCACACCCGAACCTCATCCGAATCTGGTGCCGCTCCAGTTCCTGCTCGGAACGTGGGTGGGTGAGGGAGAGGGTTTGTGGGCGGGAGGTTTCTCGTTCGAGGACTCCCTCACGTTCACCTCGGACGGTCGGCCCCTCGTAGAGTTCCGGGAGGTCACTAAGAGCAGCGAGGGCAAGCCGTCCCACAGCGAGTGCGGCTACCTGCTCGCGAAGGATGCCGGAGTCGTGCACATGACCGTGGCCGAGCCTTCCGGTATCACCGAGACTCTCTCGGGACTCGTCGACACCAACAACGTCACGCTCGAGTCCGTGGAGATCGGGCACTCCCCCGGCACGGACGACGTCACCCGTACCGCGCGGCGCCTCTACCTCGACGGGGACCAGCTCGTGGTCGAGGTGGACATAGCCGTCAACGGCGAGGAGCTCGAGGCACACACGAGGTCGGTCCTCCACCGCGCCGACGCAGCCCGTGGGTGAGCTCGAGCCCTCCTTCACTGCGCTCGGCCTCGAAGCGCTCTCCGCCGCCGCCCTCGGGCGGGCGACCGACCTCGGGTGCGAGCACGCCGAGTACCGCATCGAGCGGACGCGCTCACAGATGATCCAGCTCCGCGACGGCCAGGTCGAGACGACGGTCGACGACATCAGCCTGGGCGCTGGCTGTCGCATCGTCAAGGACGGCTCGTTCGGCTTCGCGGCAACCGTCGAGCTCGACACCGATGCTGCCGCAGGTCTGGCAATTGACGCCGTCGCGACGGCCGAGGCGACCAAGCTCGCCCTCCGGCGGCGGGTCGAGCTCGCACCTGAGCCCTCCCATGGACGGATCGAGTGGACGAGCGCCTACGACGTCGATCCCACGTCGGTATCGCTCAAGGACAAGGTGGCTCTGCTCGCTGACTGGAGCCACCGCCTGCTCGCCGCGCCCGGCGTCGACCACGTGACGGCCTCGCTCCTCGCGGTCATCGAGGACAAGTACTACGCAGACTCGAACCACACGACCGCCCTCCAGCGGCGGATCCGCCTCCACCCTGTCATCGAGGCGCTCTCGGTCGACCCGGACTCGGGGACGTTCGAGACGATGCGCACGCTCGCGCCGCCGGCGGCCCGCGGGTGGGAGTACATGACGGGCACCGGCTGGGACAGCGACGAAGAGCTCGAGCACCTCCCTGAGTATCTCGCCGAGAAACGAAGCGCTCCCTCCATAGACCCCGCCCACTACGACCTCGTGATCGATCCTTCGAATCTCTGGCTCACGATTCACGAGTCGATCGGGCATGCCACTGAGCTCGACCGCGCCATGGGCTACGAAGCGGCGATGGCAGGGACGTCGTTCGCCACGTTCGACAAGCTCGGGTCGCTCCAGTACGGCTCGGAGGTGATGCACATCACCGGCGACCGGACGGTCGAGCACGGCCTTGCGACCGTCGCGGTCGACGACGAGGGCGTTCTGGCCCAATCCTTCGACATCGTCGTCGGAGGCATCCTGCAGGGCTACCAACTCGACAGGCGAATCGCGCAGGAGATGGGCTTCGGGCGCTCGAATGGCTGCGCCTACGCCTCGTCTGCCGACCAGACGCCGCTGCAGCGGATGGCAAACGTCTCGCTCCAGCCGGCGACGTCGGGCGATGCGAGCGTCGAGGACCTGATCGCAGGCGTCGACCGAGGCATCTACATCGTCGGAGACAAGAGCTGGTCGATCGACATGCAGAGGTACAACTTCCAGTTCACCGGGCAGCGTTTCTTCGCGATCGACAAGGGTCGCCTTGCCGGGCAGGTGAAGGACGTGGCCTACCAGGCCACAACGACCGACTTCTGGGGCTCGATGGAGGCACTCGGCGGGCCCTCGACATACGTGCTCGGCGGGGCGTTCAACTGCGGGAAGGGCCAGCCGATGCAGGATGCGCCGGTGAGCCACGGGTGCCCTGCGGCGTTGTTCCGCGACGTCAACGTCTTGAACACCCGCGCGGAGTCGGGACGATGAGCGACCGCTTGCTCCCGGCCTCGGAGCTGGCTGAACGGGCCCTCGATCGGGGGTCGCGGGCGGGTGACGGCTCGGCGGGTGACGGGCGCATCGCCATCGTCGAGGAGCGCTTCGAGGCCGAGCTGCGGTACGCCAACAACACCGTCACGACTAACGGGTTCCGGCGCGACCGGAGCGTGACGATCATCAGCTTCGACACCCGCTCCGACGGCGTGGCGGCGGGCATCGCGAGTGGGAGCGGTGCATTGGATGTGGCGGACCTCGTCGCCGCAGCCGAGCATGACGCTGCCTCTGGTGCCGTGGCCGAAGATGCCGACGACCTCGTCGCCGGCGAGGGCGAGCCCGGCTTCGGGGACGAGCCGGGGACCACAAGCTTGTCGGTCCTGAACCCCGTGCTCGGATCGTTGGGCGAGGTGTTCGGCCGCGCCGAGGCGGAGGGCCGCGTGACGGCGGGCTTTGCGAGGCACCGTGTGACTACGACCTACCTCGCCTCGACGACCGGGCTCCGGAAGCGGTTCGTGATCCCAGATGGCCGGGTGGAGCTCGTGGGACGGTCGACCGACGGGACCAGGTCCGCGTGGGCCGGGGCTGGGACGAACACGTTCGGCGACATCGACTTCGGCGCTCTCGAGACGCAGGTGCGCCGTGGTTTGTCATGGGCAGAGCGCAAGGTGGAGCTGGAGGCAGGCCGCTACGAGACGATCCTCCCCCCCGAGGCGGTGGCCGACTTGATCATCGAGGTCGACTGGGAGTGCTCCGGCCGTGAGGCCGAAGAGGGGCGCAATGTCTTCTCTTCACCGGGCGGGGGCACGCGGGTCGGTGAGCGTTTGTCGCCTCTCGGGTTCGAACTTCGCGGCGACCCGTTCGACACTCGGTTCGAGGAGGCGCCGTGGCTAGTTGCCGGTGCCTCGGGAGCGGACGTCTCGGTCTTCGACAACGGCATGACGGTCGATCGGGTGACTTTGATCGAGGACGGCGTGCTGCAGTGCTTGCGCTACCACCGAGCCGGGGCGCGCCGCTCGGGGACTCAGTTCACTCCGCCGGTCGGCAACCTCGTCCTCGAGCTCCCCGGTAGCGAGGCGAGCGTGGACGACCTCGTATCGCGCACTGAGAGAGGGCTGCTACTCACGTGCCTTTGGTACATCCGTCCCGTCGACCCGGCGACGTTGCTGCTCACGGGCCTCACGCGGGACGGCGTGTACCTCGTCGAGGGCGGCGAGGTCGTCGGAGCGGTCAACAACTTCCGCTTCAACGAGAGCCCGGTGGACCTCCTGGCAAGGGCGACAGAGGCGGGGCGAACGCAGCGCGCTCTGTCAAGGGAGTGGGGCGAATGGGTGAGCCGCACTGCCATGCCGGCGTTGCGCGTACCGGACTTCAACATGAGCTCGGTGAGTCCGGCCACTTGAGCTTCTGAACCCGTGCTGAGGCTTGCAGTGTCGGTCTCCCCGGACACTACGCAGCGATGAGCTCTCGGTCGCTCTCGACGTCGGTGTAGTCGGCGTGGACGTTCGACACGCGGGCGAGCGCGCTGGCCTGCGCCTCGATGGCATCGGCGCGACGAGCCCTGTCGTCGCGCACCATCGTGACGAGCACCGGCACGGTCGCGATCGCAATAGCGAGCAACATGAGTGGCAGGGTGATGATGATCCAGGTCATTTCTGTAGCTTCCTTTCGTCTTGTCTAGATTTCTGCGCCGTTCTCGGCGACAGAACCATCATGAGTCCCGAGTCTCAGGGCTATCTCTGCTGAGCCTTGGAAATCGCGCCGACTCGTCTGCGGCTCGTCGACTGCTCTTCTCACCGCGGCCGCCTAGTGTGGGTGAGGGATGACGGGAGTGACGCTGACGTTTCTTGGGACGGGCAACTTCCTCGTCCCGCCGGGTCGGTACTGGAACAGCTTCATCGCCGAGGACGACTCAGGTCTCACGGTGCTGGTCGAGCCGTCGCCGACGGCGCTTCCCAACCTGCGGCGGGCTGGTTACTCCGTCGACCAGCTCGACGCCATCGTCATCTCGCACTTCCATCCGGATCACACCTTCGGCTGGCCGTTCCTCCTGTTCGAGATCCTCCGGCGAGGACGGCAGTCCCCCTTGCACATCATCGGGCCGCCCGGTGTAGCCGGCTTCCTCGAGGAGATGATGCGTCTCGGGTCGACGATGGACATCCACGAGGGAGCCCACAGCCAGCTCGACATCCGTTACACGGAGGGCGACGAATCACTGCCCTCGCAGGCGGCGGGTGACCTCGCCTTCCGGTCCGTCAAGGTCGAGCACGTTCCGGAGCTCGACTGCTACGGGTACCTGCTCGAGATAGGGGGCAAGCGGCTCGGATACTCGGGTGACACCAAGCCGTGCCGCGGGCTCGACGAGCTGATGGGCGGATCGGACGTAATCGTGCTCGAGTGCAACGGGGTGCACGAGTCTCACTCGCACATGCACGTCGACGCTGTGCGCTCCCTCCGAGCGCACCATCCCGAACCCACGATGATCGTCTCGCATCTCGGCGCTGACGTCGAGGCCGAGATGCTGCCCGGAGTGATGATTCCGCACGACTTCGCCAAGCTCGAGTTCCCGTGACTGCGCCGCGCGCCGGCTGCGAGCACCGGCTACGAGCGCGTGAGAAAGTGGCAACGCAAATGCAGCCACCACCGAGGAGGGCTCGACGATGATCAAGTTCGGCCTGATCTACGAGATCTGCCGCCCGGAGCCGTTCGACGGGTTCATGTCAGAGCCCGAGACCTACTGGCAGGCGATGGAGCAGATCGCTCTCGCCGACGAGCTGGGATTCGACAACGTCTGGGAGGTGGAGCACCACTTCCTCGAGGGCTACTCGATCTCATCCGCGCCTGAGGTGTTCCTATCGGCTGTTGCACAGAACACCAAGCAGATCCGCATCGGCAGCGGTGTGCGGCTGCTGCCGCCGCCGTTCAACCACCCTGCCCGGTCGGCTGAAGTCGGCGCCGTGCTCGACATCATGTCGAAGGGCCGCTACGAGTTCGGGGTCGGGCGCTCCATCACCGAGGCAGAGCTCGGCGGGTTCAGGATCGACCCGGAGGACTCCCGGCCCATGCTCGACGAGGTCCTGCCCGAGATCGTGAAGATGTGGACCGAGAACCCTTACCCCGGATTCGAGGGGAAGTACTTCTCGATGCCTGAGCGACCCGTGCTGCCCAAGCCGTATCAGGACCCGCACCCGCCGATGTGGATGGCGTGCACGCAACCTGCCTCGTTCGATCTTGCGGCCGACTTCGGGATCGGTGTACTCGCATTCGGCGTCGGTGCGCCCGGCAAGATCGTCGAGTCGTTGAAGCGGTACAAGGAGCTCATCAAGACGCCGAGCCGGCAGGTGGGCAAGTTCGTCAACAACGCTGTCGCGCCTGCCACGATGATGTACTGCGCACAGGACCCTGCCGAAGCGCTCGAGATGGGCGGCGTGGCGGCGCTCTGGTACGGGGCCCAGACGGCCAAGCTCTTCGCTCCCTGGGCAGGCAAGGACGTGAAGGGATACGAGTACTACACGAACCTCGTTCACGACCCGGAGTTCGTCGCCCAGTTCTCGAGGCCCTTCGAAGAGCGGATCCAGGACGAGTACTCGCTCATCGGCACTCCCGACAAGGTGGCCGAGGGCGTCCAGTCATACGTCGACATCGGGGCCGACCAGATCATCTGCATGATCCAGGCTGGGCGCATCCCGCACGAGAGGATCATGTCGAGCCTCCGCTTGTTCGGCGAGGAGGTGCTGCCGCGCTTTCGCGCCACGTGAGGCTGACTTGCCCTTCCCCGGCCGCGTGGGCGCGATAAGAATGCACGAGGGGGCGCGACCCGGAAGGCGGCAACACAGATGAATCCAGAAGAAGTGCGGGCGGCGGGGCGCCTCGGCGCTGACTTGTACTCAGGCACCATCGCGAACATCGAGCAGGCGCATCTCCAGATCGCCGGTGCCGCATTCCGGCATATCCCGGGGAGCGCGCCGATCGACGCCATCCAGGGGACAGCGACGCGGGTCTCGTACAAGATCGTGCGAATCGCAGGCACGACCGTCGGGCGGGCGGCGAGCGACCTGCTCGCGCGATCCGGTGTCGGGTCGTCGGTACCGGTCGGCACAAATGGGACCTCGAATCACGTGATCGCGGCGCTCAACGCTGCTGTCGGCGACCGGCTCGAAGAAGAGGGCAACCCTCTCGCAATCTCGATGGCCGTACGGCTCGGAGGAAGCGACGTCCCGGTCGAGCGGCACGCCTTCGCGTTGGCCTACCCGGGCGCGACGAGCAAGATCGCCGTCTTCGTCCACGGCCTCGGCGAGACCGAGATGAGCTGGCGGTTGAACGCAGGACCTGACGGCGCGAACTACGGATCGCGCCTCGACGAGGAGCTCGGGTACACACCGGTCTACATCCGTTACAACACGGGCCGCCACGTCTCCCACAACGGCCGTGACCTCGCGAGCCTGCTGGATCAGCTGGTCGCCAACTGGCCAAGCGCGGAGCCCGTGAGCGAGCTGCTGCTCGTCGGGCACTCGATGGGAGGCCTCGTCATCCGCAGCTGCTGTCACTACGGGTCGGCGGAGGACCGTGCTTTCGTGCCACTTGTCAAGCACGTCTTCACGCTCGGGAGCCCGCACCTCGGAGCGCCTCTCGCTCGCTGGGCACAGTTCGCCGGCTGGGCGCTGCACAAGCGCAAGAAGCCCGTCCCCTTCGGCAAGTTGCTGACCGAGCGCAGCGCGGGGATCGACGACCTGCGTCACGGCTACCTCACAGACGAGGACTGGACCGGCTGTGACTCGCGCACCTGCCGCGAGAATCACCGCCACGGCATCCCGCTGCTCGAGACCGCCAACCACTACACGGTGTCCGCCACGGTCGCGAAGGAGCCCGACAGCCTCGTCGGCCACGTCGTCGGTGATCTGCTGGTGCAACCGGCGAGCGCCCACGGCCGAGCAACACGGAAGAAGCCCGAGCATCACATCTCGTTCCAGCCGGGCACCAGTCACGATCTCGGCGGCCGGCATCACTTGAGCCTCTTGAACGACGAGGCGGTCTACGACGTCATCGCCAGCCGCTTGGCGGCCGCGTAGGCACCCTCTGGACGACGAGAGTCAGTGCGCCGGCTGCACCGAGTGGCGCCTTGGATTACAAGCGCTGGACGCCAACATGGTGCATATGCCGTACACGGTTAGCGTCCAGCAGCTGAAAACAGGCCGCACCAGGCAGCACCAAGCAGCAGCCACCAGGCCGCACCAAGCAGCAGCAGCCAGGCCGCACCAGGCCGCCCCAGGCCGCCTCAAGCCGCAGCAGGCCGCCTAGGCAGGGAGGGAGGGACCTCAGTCCGCCAGCGCCAGCAGTTCGGCCATGCCCTTCTCGATGCCGTCGCAAAGAACGTGGAGGTCGGCGGCGGAGTCGTAGTCACCTGTGATCCCGAAGGTGAGTTGGCCGTCGTAGGAGAAGATCGCGATCCCGATGCGGATCTGACCGCCGAGCGGCACGAAGGGGTAGGCGCTCAGCACCCGGCGGCCGAGGGCGTACAGCGGCATCTGCGGACCGGGCACGTTCGTGGTCACGGTGTTGACGTTGCGCTGGGCCGCCTTGGTCCCGAGGCGCGCACCTAGCGCGAGCAGTGCCGGCGGCGCGAATCCCGAGAGCGAGGTCAGTGCCTCACCCGCAACCGCCTGGGCCGACTCCTTCAAGTCGGCGAGCTGGGAGCTGACCGTGTGCAGCCGCTCGACCGGATCCGCGATGCCCACCGGCAGCTCGGCAAACATCGCCGAGACCTGATTGGACATGCTCCCGTCGCCGACCGCGACACCGCGGTCGTCGCGCGGCCGTACCGACACGGGCACCATCGTCCGCACGACTCGGTCGACGTTCTCGCCCCGTGACTGCAGCAATGTTCTGAACCCGCTCGTGATGACGGCGAGCACCACGTCGTTGAAGGTCCCCCCGAACGCCTTGCGGACCCGCTTCACCTCATCGACCGAGCTCTCGGCCCAGTCGTAGCGTCGTTGCGGCCCGATCGGGCCGTTCAGGCTCGATGCCGGCATCGGGCGAGCTACTCCCGCAAGGGCGCCAAGCCCTTTGCCAGCCTCCCGCAGGTGGGCGATCGCACTGCGAGGCACCCTCGTCGAGGCGCGGAGAGCACGCATTTGCTCGAAGGGGCTCACGGCCATGGTGCCGACGGCCTGCACTGCGAGCGAGAACGGTGACGGGGCCGGCTGCGCCTTCCAGGTGTCGGGGCCGGGACGAGGCGGATCGGGCACCATGTCGAGCACCACCGTCAACAGCTCTGTGCCCGAGACGCCGTCGACCATGCAGTGGTGAACCTTCGACATGATGGCCCACTTGCCGTCTCCGAGGCCCTCGACCATCCAGAGCTCCCACAGCGGGCGGTTGCGGTCGAGCGGCTGGCTCATGATGCGACCGATCAGCCTTCGCAACTCGTTGTCGCCACCTGGCGAAGGCAGTGCCGTGTGCCGCACGTGGTACTCGAGGTGGAAGTGAGCGTCGTCCACCCAGACAGGGCGACCCAGCTGCAACGGCACGAACTGCACGACCTTCCGGTACCTCGGCACGAGCCGCAACTTGCCGGCGATCATCTCCAGCAGATCCTCGTAGGGCGGCGGCGGGCCTTCGAGGATCAGCGTCGAGGCAATGTGCATGTGCGTGACACCGTCCTCGATGTGCAAGAACGTCGAATCGAGTGGGCTCATGTGCTCGACGGTCACGGGCCTCACCTCCTCTAGGGGCTGGTCGGGGTAGTCCACAGGGTACTGCCGGCCCGGACAA
>JBKQLZ010000014.1:0-13941 GCA_052146895.1 Acidimicrobiales bacterium | reverse complement strand
GTCCGGCGCGAAGAGCGCCGGCCGCGACATGAAAGGTGAAACACGCGTGGAGAACGAAGCCGCGTTCGAGAAGTTCAAGAGCTGCGCTGTCGAGGTACTACAGGTACCGGCTGAGAAGATCACGCCCGACGCTCGTTTCTCCGATGACCTGGAAGCCGACAGCCTCGAGGTCGTCGAGCTCGTGATGGCGCTCGAAGAGGCATTCGACATCACGGTCGAGGAGACAGAGCTCGAGGGTGTCGAGACGATCGGCCAGGCTTTCGAGCTCGTCACCTCGAAGATCTAATGGAGCTCGAGCGTCGGGGTCGTCGGCGCGTCGTCATCACCGGTCTCGGGATCGTGTCGTGCGCCGGGATGACTCTCGACAAGTTCTTCGCAGGCCTGAACGGGCCGGCGCCCGAGGGTGACCGGCGCGTCCGCGACTTCAACCCCAGCCCATGGCTCGACGTGAAGCAGGCGCGCCGCGCCGACCGGTTCCAGCAGTTCTCCGTCGCCGCTGCCCAGATGGCCCTCGACGACGCCGGGGAGCTCGATCCAGACCCTGCGCGTGCCGGCGTGATATTCGGCACGGGCGTCGGCGGCCTCGAGACTCTCGAGACACAGATCCAGGTCCACCTCGAGAAAGGGCCCCGGCGCGTCTCGCCATTCCTCGTGCCGATGCTGATGGCGAACGCAGGTTCCGCGGCCATCTCCATGCGCTTCGGTTGGCGCGGCCCCTGCGAGACGGTCGTGACCGCCTGCGCGGCTGGGACCCAGTCGATCGGAGCCGCCTACCGGCTCGTCGCCTGGGGTCGCTGCGACGTCGTCATGACCGGGAGCGCCGAGGCGGCGATGACGCCGGTCGCGATGGCCGCCTTCTCGAACATGACAGCACTGTCGACCTCGGGTGAGTCGAGGCCGTTCGACAGGAGACGGGATGGTTTCGTCATGGGAGAGGGCGGCGGCGCCCTCGTGCTGGAAGACCTCGGTCACGCACGAGCCCGCGGGGCCCGCATCTACGCCGAAGTGTTGGGAGCAGCCTCCAGCGCCGACGCTCACCACATCACCGCACCGCTCCCCGGGGGCGCCGGCGCGCTCGCATGCATGGAGCTCGCGCTAGAGGATGCCGGCATCTCGCCCGGCGACGTCACTCATGTCAACGCGCACGGGACCTCCACCCCCCTCAACGACCTCGCCGAGGCCGATGCACTCGCGAAGCTATTCGGCAGCCCCACGCCCCCCGTGACGAGCCTGAAAGGGGTCACGGGACACTCCCTCGGCGCCGCCGGTGCCATCGAAGGGGTGGCCTCCGCGCTCACGATCCACCGGTGCCAGATCCCGCCCACCGTCGGCCTCGAGGAGCTCGACCCTGAGATCCACCTCGACATCGTCACTGGCGGACCCCGCCCGTTCAAGGACGGGGCGGTGCTCTCCAACAGCTTCGGTTTTGGCGGTCACAACGGGACGATCGTCCTCTCGACGTTCCGCGACTGACCTGGCATCGCCACTTTGCACGCTTGACTGGATTCGTGCCTGATCCACCATCGGACGTAGCGGACTACTCCTTCAGCGAGTCGGCGCCGTTCGTCATCGACGCTGACCACCTGCCCTGGCGGCGCAACGTGGACGCCCTCCGGGCGCGCACGAAGGCGGAGCTGCCCCGGCTCGTCCGGCGGCGCCGGTTCCCGCCAACTCGCCGCATAGCGCGTGTCACCCGTGTGCTGGGTGAGACGTTCGGGCTCTGGTACCTGCTCGACCGCCGCAAGGGCCAGGAGATGTCGCGCCTCGGCTTGTCGAGCCGCCTCCGGGTGAGCTTCCAGCATCTCGGCCCCACCTACATCAAGCTCGGACAGATCCTCTCATCCGGTGACGGGATCTTCCCCGAGGAAGTGGTCTCGCAGTTCAAGCTGCTGCGCGACCGTGTCCCCGCCGAGCCGTTCAGGGTGGTGCGTGCGACGCTCGAGGCTGAGCTCGCCGGGCCTCTCGAGCAGACCTTCGCCAGCTTCGATCCGATCCCGATCGCCGCGGCCTCGATCGCGCAGGTTCACCGCGCCGTGCTCCAGACCGGCGAGGAGGTGGTCGTGAAGGTGCAGCGCACGAATGTCGCCTCGCTCGTCCGCCACGACCTCGCGGTCATGAGCTTCATCGCCCCGTTCCTCGTGGGACGGATCCCGGTCTCCGCCCTCGCCAACCCACCCGCGCTGATCGAGCTGTTCGCCGAGACGATCGTCGAGGAGCTCGACTTCCGCCTCGAGGCTGACAGCATGCTCGACGTAGGCCGTGTCCTTGCTCTCACCAACCAGCGATCGATCATCGTGCCCCGCCCTCACCCCACGCTCGTGACGCGGCGGATGCTCGTGATGGAGAGCCTCGCGGGCTACGCCTGGGACGACGTGACAGGGATGCGGGACGCTGGGATCGCCACTCACGAGGTCCTCAGAGGGCTCGTGATCGCCTTCTTGGAGGGAGCCCTGCTCTACGGGGTGTTCCACGGAGACCTGCACGGCGGGAACCTGTTCGTGCAACCGACCGGGAGGGTCGCTCTGCTCGACCACGGAATCACGGGGCGCCTCGACGAGGCGCAGCGCCGGGCGTTCCTCCGCCTCCTCGTCGGCGGCACCACGAACGACATCCCGAGCCAGATCGAAGCACTCCGTGAGCTCGGCGCCTTGCCCGCCGACGCGAAGACCGAGGACCTCATCCGCGATCTCAACCTCGACCGCCCCAGCCAGGACATAACGCTGCTGTCAGCCGAACAGCTGACCGCCGAGATCCGTGACCTCACCAAGCAATTGCTCTCCTACGGCGTGAAGATGCCGAAGGAGCTGATGCTGTTCGTGAAGGACATGCTGTTCCTGGACGGGGCCGTCGCCACGATGGCGCCCGAGATCGACCTGCTCGGGGAGGTCGCAGTCATCGCGACCTACTTCGCGCAGCACCACGCCGCTCAGATCGCGGAGGAGGTGGGCGTGGACGTGCGCTCGACGCCGATCGACCTCGACGGGGTTCGTGCCTCGATGGGATTGGCCGCCGACACCCGAGAGATCACCTACCGCGAGCTGCAGCAGCGCCGAGAGACCCTGCGGGAGAAGTTCGAGCAGGCCAACTCGAAGGAGTAGGTGGCCCGGCCCTGGATCATGCGCTCGCCGCGACCAGGCAACTAAGCTCTGGCGAGCTACTCAACAGGGCGATAAGCGGCCCGGGGGGGACCAGTCGAACCGCATCATGCCGAAGACCACTACTGACTCTGTCGCACCCCAAGTCTCCTCCGCCCCAGCTACGGGCTATCTTCTCGTCTGCGGAGACGGGATGGTGTTCACCTTCGGCGGCGTCGAGTTCCACGGTGATGCCGCCGACAGCCTCCTCGGACAGCCGATCGTCAGCGCTGCGGTCGGGTCGGGCGGCTACTGGCTGTGCGCGGGAGATGGCGCGGTGCTGACCTTCGGGGCAACCCGCTACTTCGGGGCGGCCAACTCAGCCCCCCTCGAACGTCCTATCGTCGCCATGGCGGCGGCACCCGACGAGCAGGGATACTGGCTGGCCGGAGCCGACGGTGGCCTGTACAGCTTCGGCAGTGCCGAGGACCACGGCTCTGCACGCAGCTATCCGCTCGAGCATCCCGTGGTCGGCTTCGCGGCCACCCCGACAGGCGAGGGTTATTTCTTCGTGACTGCGGACGGGACCGTGTACGACTTCGGTGACGCCTCATACGACGGTTGCCTGCGCGACGAGCAGCTGACGGCCAAGGTCGTCGGGATCGCGATCGCAGCGTCAGGAGACGGATATTGGATCGCCGCGGCAGACGGTACCGTCCGACCCTTTGGGAGCGCGGCCGATCTCGGCAGCGCTAGCGGCACGACGAGCGCCGTCGTAGGGATCGTGCCGACATCGAGTGGCAAGGGCTACCTGCTTGCGGGCGCCGACGGATCGCTCTATCCGTTCGGCGACGCTGTCACAGCCGGGGATGCGAGGGAGCGAGTTGGCTTCCAGCCCGTGGTCGCTCTCTCGGGATGTGCCTGAACGTAGGGGAGGAATACCCGAGAGCCTCAGGCGTCCTGCAGGACGATGATCTTTTGTTGGCTCGTTGCCGTATCCGTCGCGACCAGGACATCCAGCGCCAGCGATGACCGCTTGCCTTTCGTCGTCTCAACGCACGTTGCCTTGACCCAGCTGGCGTCGCTGTAACCGCTCGGCGCCGTCTCGGCCACCTGCCCGAGCGATATCGGTGCAGTCGTCAGGGTGAGCCTGCAATCCGTCAGCCGTGTGCCGCCGCTACCGATGAGGGCAGCGCAGGTCGGTGGCTTCTGCCCGGCCGGCGTGTACAGCTCGCTCGCCATCGTGCTGCAGCTCTTCGCGTCGAAGGCGGTGAGAAACGAGCGCACGATGTTCAGGGGGTTCGCGAGCGTCTGTGTGCCCGCCCAGCCGAAGAGCCCCATCATGGCGACGATGGGGAGAGCGAGCGACGCAAGAGCGAGACGGCGCGAGCCGTTGGAGGGGTTCCCGGGCACCGCGGCAGCCTACCGGCGCGGGCGGATCTGGGCGAGACGGGCCGGCGCCGGCGCCGCGCGGCTACGAATGCGCCACACCTACGCGCCAGTAGTCTCGGACCGTTCCGACCTGATCGGCGGCCCCGCCCCCGGGCCGTCCCGAAGACCGCTGCCACGCAGCGACGCCCAGCTCCTCGAGGGAGACCGATCATGTCAAGCACGCCACCCCCCGCCGGCGAGATCGCGCCCGCCGCCGCGAAAGCACAACCACCGCCACCCTTCGATCCCGACGAGGTCACGCTCCAGTGTGCGCCCGTCATCCGCGCGGCGCTCGCCCCGGAGTTCGAGGAGTACTACCTCGATCTCGAGGACCTGTACGAGGAGGACCTGACCGACGACATCGTGCTCAACGAGCTTGCCGACTTCTTCAGCGATCTGATTGCCTCTGGGGGCCCCGAGCCTCTGATCGAGCGCTGCTGCGACGCCTTCGAGGCGATCTGCAACGACGAGGGGATCGACTCTGTGACGACCTTGTATGACCAGGTACTTGTTGCGCTGTCAGCGCGGACGCTCGAGCGAGCCCGCCCGTTCTTCGGGCCGGCGACCGAGAGGCTCCTTGCGAGGCTCGAGTAAGAGCCGGCTCGACCGAAGCCGATGCGCCCGTATCGACCTTCGGCAGGCAGAGATGGGACCTTTGGCCCGGCTAGCGGGACCTTTGCCTCTCACAGCCCCGCTCACACGCGCTCAGGATGGCAAGTGAGGTCCGGGGGAGCCGGACCAGAAGGAAGAGGAATTTCGATGAAGAATCCCATTGCACTGCTCAGCAATCCGTCCGAGACCAGAACCCCTCGCGCTCTTCACTGGTTAGCCGAGTCGAAGGTCATGGCGATTGGTTGGACCGCCATGAGAGTCTGGCTTGGGATCATGTGGCTGCAAGCCGGAGTCGCCAAGCTCTGGGGCGCGGAGAACCCAGCCTTCATGCACAACGGAGGCGCCGGAGTTGCCGGCTTCGCAGGGCACGGGATCGCCGCCTACAGCTGGTGGGGAAGCTTTCTACACGGATTCGTCGTCCCTAATGCCGGCTGGATCGGCATCCTCGTCGCCGTCGCAGAGTTCGCCATCGGGGTCGCTCTTTGTCTTGGGCTCTTTACCCCGGTAGCGGCACTCGGCAGCCTGGCTCTGCTGTTCACGTACGTCATGTCGGGAACCGCCAGCGTCTGTGCGTTCTACGCACTGTTCGCCATCGTGATCCTCGCCACGTGGAAGACCTCCAGCTGGATCGGCGTCGACGGCCTGATCACTGGCTACCGCCAGCGTCGCCGGGCACGCTTCACCTCGAGCCCAGCGTTGGTCGTGGCTGGGACCCAAGAGCAGGCCAAGGCCGCCTAACGGTCCGCTCCTCAGTCACCTAACCCGATGCGGTCTGCCACCGGCAGGCCGCATCGGCGCGTCTGGGCTTCATCGACAAGAGTACGGCGGTGAACTTCGTCGCCCACTCCCACGTTGCCCTCCTGTGCGACGGGGATGGCTGGGAACAAGCCTTTGGAGCCGCTCTTCCCGATCTGGCTTCCATGGCCGGCACGCGGATCGACAGGTCGCTATTGTCCCCTGCCGTCGAAGCGGGCGTAGTCCTTCACCACCGGGCGGACAAGGCCTTCCACGCTCTCGAGACCTTCCGCACCGGATCAGGCAAGATCCGCGACGGTCTGCTGGCAGCTGGCCTGTCGACCGGACCGGCTCGAGCCGTGGGCCACGCGGGTTACGAGCTCGTGCTCGACGGGTGCCTCCTCACTCGCGCCGGGCTCGAAGACGAGTTCGCAGAGGTCCTAGCCCGAGCTCCGGATGTCACCGCAGCAGTCTCCTCGGCCGAGCGGGGCGGCTGGCGGGCGCTCTTTGCAGCCATGCGGGACGACCGGTGGTGGCTCGGCTACCGAGAGCCACACATGGTCGCTCGCGCAATGCACCGCCGGCTAGGTTCCAGACCACGCCTACGCTTCTCCGGGACGGAGCTATCGGCAGTAACCAGCGTGCTGACGGGGGCAATTCCGGTCGTAGATGCCGTCACCGACGACATCATCGCCGCGGTCACAGAAGGCATCCGCTAGACGTCGCCATCGACTTCCTCACTGCTGCCTACGCGGCGATCGAGGACTGACCAGCCCCTTTTGCCGGTCAACAGAGTCTGCTCGTCAGCTCTCGCTGAGCGAGAGTTGGATGGCGACCACTTCTTGCCGCTCGCCGCGACCGAAGCGCGTCTTGAGGCTGTCGACGATCCTGGTCGCTTTGAACTGCCATCCGTACTTCGCCGCCAGGGCCAGTTCGGCGGCGGAAACGGCGGCTGGCGAGGTCGCTACCTCGCCCGTGCCGAGGTACAGCGTCGCCGCCGGCTTGACCCTTCCACGCATGTCGCATGCCTGCACCCTGACCGATGGGTTGCGAAGCAAGCGGCGCGTCTTCCACGCCTTGTCCCCGGTGGTGAAGACGTAGCTCCCGCCTATTCCGGTGATCCACACCGGGCTCGATACCGGTGAACCATCACGCTTGAAGGTCGTGAGCGAGATGTACCTCGCGGAATCCAGTTCGTTCAAGGCCGGCTCCTCTCGCAAGGCACAAGGTGACGGTACCAGTCCTCTTTCGTTGCTTGGCCGCCCGCGCGATCCACGCTACGAGCGCAACGCGGCCGGCAGTGCCGACTGGACAGCATCGATGCAGCGCTGCCTCACTTCGGCAACCTCGACATCGGTGAGAGTCCGATCGAGAGAGCAGAGGCGCAACCGGTAGGCGAGTGACCGTTGGCCCTCCTCCACACCTGCGCCGCGGTAAACGTCGAAGAGCTCCACCGACTCGCACAGCTCACCGGCCACGGCACGAAGAGCCGCCTCCACACGCGCCGCTGCAACGCTCTCGTCGACGGCGAACGCCAGGTCTATGTCGCTCGACGGGAAACGACTCACGGGCTGCGCCTCATCAGGGCGGCGCGGCGCGCTCGCGAGATGGGCGACGTTGAGCTCGAGCCAACCGACGCGCGCATGCGGGATGCCGAATGCCAAGAGCACGGCGGGATCGACCTCGCCGACCGCTCCCACGATCGTCCCCCCGTCACCCGCGCCACACACGAGGAGGCCCGATCTCGCGAGGTGCAGGCCGGACAGCCCGATGGCGAGCTCGCTCGGGCTCAGGTCCATCGCCCTGACCTCACCTCCGCCGCCGACCTCACCTACGTCGGCGCCGGCGCCGCCGAGCGAGGGCTGGAGGATCTCCACCCTGATGATGCCGAGCGCGTCTGCCACGACGCGCCACGCGTTCACAGCCGCGCCGGCGTCGTCGTCCTCCCAGGCCAACATGACCGCGATCCGCTCGTGCTCGTGCGGGAGCGATGCGTCCTCGCTGCCGGGCAGCCCCGCCAGCCCGAAGACGTCACCCATCTCGAACAGCCGGATCCAAGGATTGCGGTGAGACGCGTTGTGGCGCAGGGACTTGAGCAGCCCCGGCAGCAAGGCGCCCCGCAGGACGGACTCCTCCGCCACCATCGGGTTGGCGAGGCGGATCAGCGCCGCATCCACGCCTGCGAGCGCCTGCTCGCCGGGATCGACGATCGAGCTCGTCCAGGCCTCGTGCGCGCCGAGGCCCGCCAGCACCCTCCTGACCCGGCGCCGAAGGACCTGAACTGCGTCGAGACTGCCGACGTAGGGCGAGCGACGGTCGGTCCTCGGGATCCGACGGTATCCATAGGTGCGTGCGATGTCCTCGATGACATCGACCTCGCCGACGACGTCAGGGCGCCAGGAGGGCACCACGAGCTCGATGGCGCCATCCGTGCCAGGCATGCCAGCGGTACCGCTGGCGACGGAGCCGATCTCGTATCCGATCGGCGCGAGAAGCGCAGTCATCTCCGCGTCCTCGAGAGACACGCCGAGGAGCGCGTTCGCACGGAACGGTCGCAACCGGATCCGGCTCCGCTCGAACGGTCGTGGGTTGGCATCGACGAGTCCGGTCGCCACGACCGGCGGCGCCACCCCGGCCTGCACGGCCGCGTCCACCGCGAGCTCGCACACGCGGGCGGCAGCGCGCTCCTGGCCGAGAGCATCGACGCCGCGCTCGAACCGGATGGAGGCCTCGCTGCGCAAGCCGGCATACCTCGCCGTCCGCCCGACCGAGACGGGCGTGAAACGGGCGACCTCCAGCAAGACCCGGTCCGTCGCCTCGCCGATCTCACTCGACTGGCCGCCCATGACGCCCGCGATCCCCACGGGAACGTCGTTCGCGTCGCAGATGAGGGCATCGAGAGCGGTGAGGGCGTCCCCGTCTCGGGCCGGCCTGTCACCGAGGACACGGGTCTCGCCATCGAGAGTGACGAGGGACTCGCCCGGTCTCGCCGCCCGCACGCGCAGCCCGTGGCCTCCCACCTGGTCGAGGTCATAGGGGTGCGTAGGCTGCCCGAGCTCCAACATGACGTAGTTGGAGGCGTCGACCATGTGGCCGATGGGCCGCATCCCGGCCATGAGCAAGCGTCGCTGGATGACAGCGGGCGACGCTATGGGCGTTACCCCCGTCATCACGCGGGCGACGAACCGCTGGCAGAGCTCAGGCTCCGCGATCTCCACGGTCGCAAGCTCGTTCGCAGGAGGTCCGGACTCCACAAGGGACGGCTCGGGTAGCAGCAGAGGCAGTCCGAAGCGTGAGGCGAGGTCGCGTGCGATCCCGACCATCGAGAGGCAGTCGGGGCGGTTGGGCTCGATCGCCAGGTCGAAGACGACATCAGGCCCGAACCCGAGATGTTCTGCGATTGTCACACCGAGCTCGATCCCTGCCGGCAGTCCCGAGTGTTCCGGCCGCGCGAGGACGAGGATCCCCTCGTGCTCCTCGGAGAGGCGCAGCTCCCGGCCCGAGCAGAGCATCCCGTTCGAGACGACTCCTTTCATCTTTCTGCGCTCGATCTTGAAGTCGCCTGGGAGGACGGCCCCGACGGGCGCGAGGACGACGACGTCACCCACCTCGAAGTTCCACGCCCCGCAGACGACCTCGGCCGTCTCGCCGGCACCACGGTCGACGACGACGCGGCGGATTCGATCGGCGCCTTCGATGCCGGCGATCTCGAGAACTCGCGCGAGCACGACGTCACCGAGCCCTTGCCCGACCCACTCGGTCTCCTCCACGACGAGACCGAGCGCGTCGAGCTCGGACGCCAGCTCCACCACCGAGGCGCGATCGCCCGCGTCGGCAGAGAGTGGCGTCAGTTCACGCAACCACGACAGGGATGCCCGCATCAGAACTGCCGCAGGAATCGGACGTCGTTCTCGATGAAGGATCGCAAGTCGGCTATCCCGTAGCGCATGATGGCGAGGCGGTCGATCCCGAATCCGAAGGCAAATCCCGACCACTCCTCAGAATCGATTCCGGTCGCCTCGAGAACGGCAGGATGGACCATGCCCGAGCCACCTAGCTCGATCCAGCCGGTCATCGAGCAGGTCCGACAGCCCGCTCCCTCACAGATCTGGCAGGAGATCTCGAACTCGGCCGAAGGCTCTGTGAAGGGGAAGTAAGCCGGGCGCAGCCGCGTCGAGACGCTCTCGCCGAAGATGGCGTGAACGAATGTGTCGATCGTCCCCGCGAGGTCGCCGAAGGTGACCCCCCGGTCGACGACGAGCCCCTCGATCTGGTGAAAGACCGGCAGGTGAGTGGCATCAGGCGTGTCACGCCTGTACACCCGGCCCGGGGCAACGGCGTAGATCGGGAGCTTGTTGCGCTCGAGCAGGTGGATCTGCACGGGGGACGTATGGGTCCTGAGCAGGAAGTTGTCCTCGCTCGCGCCGCTCTCGAGGTAAAAGGTGTCGACGGAACTCCGCGCCGGGTGATCGATGGGCACGTTGAGGGCCTGGAAGTTGTACCAGTCGGTCTCCACTTCCGGCCCCTCGGCGATCTCGTATCCCATGCCGACGAAGACGTCCTCGAGCTGCTCGCGCACCTCCGTGACGAGGTGAAGGTGCCCCGCGGTCGGCCCAGCGAAGACCTCTGTGAGATCGAGCCGATCAGCCTGCATGCGCGCTGCCCGCTCTCCGGCTTCGAGCTCCTGCCGGCGAGCGCTCGCAAGCGTCTCTATCGAGCGGCGGACCTCGTGGAGCCGCTGCCCGGCCTCCTTGCGAGCCTCGGGGGCGAGCTTGCCGACCTGCTGGTACAACGCCGAGAAACGGGACCGCTTCCCGAGGGACCCCCTCTCCCCCTCCTCGAGGGCCGACAGACTCTGAGCGCCAGCGATGGCGGCCCGCGCCTCTGACTCGATCTCGGCGAGCTCGGAGGCGGTGAAAGGGAGCTCGGTTCCCCCAGGCGCACCTGTCCCGGTCACCTGCTGATCTCGCTCCATCGGCACATGCTACGGGCTGCCTGCCACGCTCAGGAAAGCCGGTGCCGGCGGGCGACCTCGTAACACAGAACTGTCGCTGTCATCGCCACGTTCAGCGACTCGGTTCCTGGCGCCATCGGGATCGTCACCCGCTCGTCGACGCGACCGAGCACGTCCGCGGCAAGTCCGGACGCCTCGTTGCCGAGCACGAGGGCAAGATCACCCGACAGGTCAGCCACTGCGTAGTCGGTGCCATCGTGAGCAGTCGTGGCGACGAGGCGGAAGCCGACGTCGGACAGCCGGGAGAACGCGTCAGATGGGGAAGCGGCGAACGCGATCGGCAGGCCGAATATCGCCCCTGCCGTCGCACGCACGGTCTTCGGGTTGAACGGGTCTGCAGTCCCTTCGCAACAGATCACTCCGACTGCTCCTGCACCGGCAGCGGAACGGATGACGGCGCCGAGGTTCCCCGGGTCGCGGACGTCCACGCACACGAGGACCAGACGCCCGCCGGGCTTCGTACCTGCCGTTGCGGCTGATCCACCGAGGAGCTCGTCGACGGGGACGTCGAGATGCCCGATCACGGCGCAGAGCGCTTGAGGCGTCACCGTATCGGCGACGCGCTCCATGATCCCCGGCCCGAGGTCGAACACCCGAGCTCCCTCGCTGAGCGCCCGGTCGACGACGGCGACTACCGCCGGCGCATCGCGGCCTTCCGCCGCAACGTAAATGCTCTCGATCCTCACGCCCGCGTCGAGCGCAGCCGCGACCATCTTGACACCCTCGGCAACAAAGGCACGCTCAGCAGCCCGCGCACTGGAGCGCCTCAGCAGCCGCCTCAGCCGCTGCACGCGCTGATGGCGTGCCCCGAGCGCCTGCCGATTCAGGAAGCAGCCTCGGTCTCCGCGGCCTCTCCAGCCTCGGCGGCTTCGACGTCCGGAGAAACGGACGTCTCCTCCGCCGAACCCGTCGCGACCGCGTAAGCTTCTGCGCCACCAACAGCGACTCGGACGAGAGCGGAAAAGGCATTCGGATCACGCACTGCGAGGTCGGCGAGGATCTTCCGGTCTACCTCGACGCCTGCGTTGTGCAGTCCCGCGATGAACCGGCTGTAGGTGGTGCCGTTCAGGCGTGCTGCCGCGTTGATGCGCTGGATCCAGAGCTGGCGGAAGTCACCCTTGCGAGCACGCCGGTCGCGATAGGCGTACTGCAGCGAGTGCATGACCTGCTCGTTCGCCGCCCTGTAAGAGCGGGACTTGTTGCCATAGAACCCCTGGGCGCGCTCTAGTACGGCCCGGTGGTGCTTCCTCCCGTGAACCGCGCGCTTGACCCTGGCCATCGGGGCTCCTTTCGTGAATGTGGTTGAGCGATTGATCGACTGACTGTGCTGGTGGGTGCGGCTGGCGCCGGGCCGGCGGGATCAGATCCCGAGCATCCGGCGGACCTTCTTGCGGTCCCCCTTGGAGATGGCGACTTCACCGTCGAGGCGGCGCTTGTGCACCGAGTTCATCTTCTCGAGGAGGTGCTTGCGGTTCTGCTGTCGCCGGCGCAACTTGCCGGTGCCTGTCACCTTGAATCGGGCGGCGGCACCTCGGTCTGTCTTCATCTTCGGCATCGTCTACTCCTCTGTCTCGCCGGCTGGCGGCTCGGCTGGCGCCTCTGCCGCACTCTCGTTCTCTCCGACCACCGGCGCACTCGCCACCGTGGTCAAGCTGTCATCCGCGTGGACCCGATCAGCGGCCGACTGCTTGGCCCGCTTGTCCGGTGCGATGACCATGACCATGTTCCTCCCGTCGAGCCGAGCCTCCGACTCGATCCGGCCTATCCCATCTAGCTGCTCGGCGATGCGGTCGAGGATCCTCTTGCCCAGGTCCGAGTGGTAGACCTCCCTGCCCCGGAACATCACGGTCACCTTCACCTTGTGGCCTTCCTGCAAGAAACGCAGGACCTGCCTCGTCTTCGTGTCGAAGTCCCCCTGGCCGATCTTCGGCCGGTACTTCATCTCCTTGATCCCGACGTTGTTCGCCTTGCGGCGGGACTCCTTCGCCTTCTGCGCGGCGTCGAACTTGAACTTGCCGTAGTCCATGATCCGGCAGACGGGCGGGTTAGCGAGCGGAGCCACCTCTACAAGGTCCAGGTCCTGGGCCTGAGCAATCGAGAGCGCCTCGGGGAGTGGCTTTATCCCCAGCTGGCGCCCCTCGGCATCGACGAGACGGACATCGCGAGCACGGATCCGGTCATTGATCCGAGGCTCGTTGGTGGAGGGTGCGTTGGTGATCGGCGGTCGTTCCTCTCGCTCGGCCCGAGCATCGCTCGTGGCACACGCAGGAGAGGCGGGGCCAAGCCTCGCGATCACTTCGACCTGGCGCACACTCCGTGCCCCTGCTGACATCGCACGGTCAAGGTGGCCAGGTGGGAGAGCGCTTCAGCGCCACCCCGCTTCTCCTCGATTGTCGCCTCTAGGCTAGCAGTCGTGAGCAGCCTCTGGACACCTGACGGCGAGCACCGGGTCACCCGAGAGGGGGAGGCACCTGTGGGTCAATCCGCAGGCCAGCCCTCCCCGACCGATCCCGGCCGCGACGCTTCGACCGAGCCCATCTACGACGAGGTCTCAGAGGAGGAGATGCGGCTGGTCGCCCGCGAGCTGCTGGCGGCGCCCGTCGAGGCAGTCATAGCCAACCACTGCTACGGCCTGTTCGAGCTTGCCGCCCTCCATCTCTCCCAGCAGCCGCCGAACCTCGAGGCGGCCCGCACAGCCATCGACGCCATGGGATTGGTCGTCGAAGGGCTTGGCGCCCGTCTCGGCGAGCACGCCGCCACCCTCGAGGACGGTCTCACGCAGGTCCGGCTCGCCTGGGTCAAGATCGCCGAGACGGGGCCCGCCCCCGATGCGCGATCCGAGCCGCCGGCGGACCTGCCTGATACCACCCCGTAGCGTCGCGCTGCGGTCAAACCAGACGGGCGGGAGTCCCGCGAGCTGCGGCTGCCTCAAGAAGCGGCAGGTTCTCGTCGGCACGGGCGAGGCAGAGCTCGGCACCCAGTTCCTCTGCTGCTGCAAGGGCTTCGAGCGACATGAGATTGAGCCGTATGCCGTCGTCGAGGAGGCGCGCCATCGGCCAGGCGAGCTCTCTCAGC
>JBKQLZ010000013.1:0-4519 GCA_052146895.1 Acidimicrobiales bacterium | reverse complement strand
ACTTCGGCGCGGCGCCGGCGATCCTCGCGTACGGCCTGATCAGCCTGTCCGGTGTCAACTACTTCGTCGGGCTCGCGACCGGGATCGTCGGCACGATCCTGCTCACGATCGCGGTCGAGGTGATCGTCGTGCGTCGATTCTCCCGTTCCCCCCGCCTGATCTTCACGGTCGCGACGATCGGTCTGTCGCAGGCATTGATCGTGCTCGAACTGCTCGTCCCGAGGATCTGGCCCAACTCAGTCCTCGGGTCGAACCCGATCAGCTTCCCGTGGAACATGAACCTCACGATCGGGCCCGAGGTCTTCCACGCGAACGACGTCATCGGCGTGATCGCGGGTGTCGCCGGACTCGTCGCCGTGTCGGTCTGGCTCCGCGTCTCCGACTTCGGTGTAGCGACACGGGCGACCGCAGACCGGCGGGATCGGGCGGCAATGCTCGGCATCCCGGTCAACAAGCTCCAAACACTGACTTGGGTGGTGGCGGCCCTGCTGTCCTTCGTGGCGGTCTTCATGCAGGCCGCGATCCTCGGCCTACCGCTCGACAACACCTTCAGCTTGCAGGCCCTCGTGACGGCTCTGGCTGCGCTGGCGCTCGGGGGATTCGAGAGCCTCCCTCTCATCGCCGTCGGCGCCGTCGCCATGGGGGTCCTCGAGACCGGGGTCAACTGGAACCGCCCGGCCGATCCGACGATCGTCTTCGCGGTCATAGCGGCTGTCGTTCTAGGCGCGATGCTCGCCCGCTATGCGGCGCCGCGGGCCGGCCGGGCCCAGTTCGGGACAGGCTGGACCTTGGCGGCCCCTGTCAGGGACCTCCCCCCAGAGATCGGCCGGTTGCCGGTGGTGCGCCTCACCCAGGCCACGGGAGCGGTGTGCGCGATCGCCGCGCTCGCGACGCTTCCGCTCTGGATCGGCCTCGCCAACTCGCTCGAAGTATCCGACCTGCTCGCTCTCGCGCTCGTCGGCTTGTCGATAGTCGTTCTCACCGGCTGGGCCGGGCTCGTCTCGCTCGGCCAGATGTCGTTCGCGGCCGTCGGGGCAGTCATGGGCGCCGTGGCGATCCTCGATTGGCACCTCGACTTGAGCCTCGCTCTCCTGCTTGCTGGGGCGGCGGCCGCGTTGGCGGCCGTCATAGTCGGGCTGCCCGCCCTCCGCTTCGGAGGGATCTTCGTCGCGGTGACCACGCTCGCGTTCGCCCTCGCGGCCTCTGGCTACCTGCTCGCTCCTGCCGAGTTCTCGTGGATCCCGCAAGGTCAGCTACCTCCCGTCCGGCTCTTCGGCGGGATCACGATCTACTCGGAGTCGTCCATCGTCGAGCTCTCGCTCGCAGCTCTCGTCCTTGCTCTCGTGGGGGTTCGCTCGCTTCGTGGTAGCCGGACCGGACGCGTGCTTCGGGCACTCAGGAGCAATGAGGCAGCCGCGTCGGCCTTCGGGATACGTGTGGTCCGAGCCAAGCTCGTGGCCTTCGCGATCTCCGGCTTCCTCGCCGGCATCGCCGGTTGCCTCCTGCTGCTCGTCAACGGTTCGTACGTCGAGAGCCCCTACATCGTCCCAATCAGCTTGGCGGTCTTCACAGCCACCGCCGTGGGCGGTCTCGGCGCGGCCTCCGGCGCGGTCATCGGAGCGGCGCTCATAGAAGGCTCGTCCGTCTTCCTGCCTCCGAGCTGGCAGCTATTCCCCTCGGCCCTCGGCGTACTCGTGGTGCTCCTTGCCTACCCCGAGGGTCTCTCGGGACCGCTCTTCGCCGCGCGGGATGCGCTCGGCGCGCTCGCGGCGAGGCGAAGCGGGAAGGCCGTGACCACATGACCAAGTCAGCGGACCTCGGCACGCCGGGCGCAAAGCAGGGCTTTCGCCAGTCCATCTCCGGAGGCGCACCGCTCCTTCCCCTCCTCGTGCTTGCCGGCCTGCAGTTCATGGATCAGGCGAATCAGAGTGCCTTCAGCGTCCTCATCCCGAACGTACGCGACGCCTTCCACCTGTCGGACGCCGGGATCCTCGGGATCGTCGCGATCGCGAGCGCCGGCGCGCTGCTCGCCACCGTCCCGGTGGCGATGGCCGCCGATCGGTTCAACCGGGTCTGGATCGCGATCATCGGTGCTGTGGTCTGGTCGGGCTTCTCGATCGGCCTCGGCGCGGCCGGTACCGCCATCGTCGGCGGCATCATGTTCTCAGCCATGACCATGGGCCAGTCCGTGGTCTTCCCGACCCACAACTCACTCATCGCCGACTACTACCCAGTGGCGCAGCGCCAGCGCGTCTACTCGGTGCACCGCTTCGGGCTCTCGCTCGGCGCCATTTTCGGGGTGCTCGTCGGCGCAGGGTTGACGGTCGTCACGCACAACTGGCGAACCGCGTTCTTCGTGTTCCCGGTCATCACGGTCGCCGTCGGACTGGTCGGCGCGCTCAAGATGCGCGAGCCCGAACGGGGCACTCACGAGCTCGAGAGCCTGGCCGATCCGTCAGGTCGTGCAGGTGCGTCCGGGAGCGCCGTCGCTGAGCTTCTCGAGGAGGCGAGCCAAGTCGTGGTGCCGCAAACCGCGGCTGGCGGTGCGGCAGCGGTAGCTCCCCCGCCGGAGCCACCGCTGTCTGTCGGCGAAGCGTGGCGCACGGTCTGGAAGATCCAGGCGTTGAGGAGGATCTTCCTCGCCCTCCCCTTCCTCGCCGCTGCGATCGCTGGTTTCAGCTCGCTCGCGTCCCTCGAGTACCAGCGCGTCTTCCATCTAGGTGTCTTCCAGCGAGCGATGTTCGTCGCACCGGTTCAGGTCTTCGACCTGATCGGCATCGTCATCGGCGCCCGGCTCGGAACGAGGCTGGTTGCCAAAGGCGGCGTCCGGCTCGTCTTCCGAATGATCGCAGTCTCGTCGACGATGGCGGCCGGCTTCATCACCCTGTTCGCGCTCGCTCCGAACGTGCCGATCGCGTTCATCGGCAACGCCGGAATCGACTTGAGCCTCGCAGTCGTGGCTCCGGGCGTCCTTGCCTCTCTGTCACTCGCGATCCCGTCTCGCGCCCGCTCCCTCGGCTTTTCGATTGGGGCCCTCTGGATCCTGCCGGGGCTCGTGGTGATCCCGATCGTGGGCGCCGTCGGAGACGAGATCGGGCTCCGCTACGGCATGTTGATCCTCGTGCCCGTCTTCATTCTCGGCGGTCTAATCGTCGCAACCGCAGGCTCGGTGATCGACGCCGACGCGCGAAACGTCTGGACGTCGATCATGGTCCGGGCCGAGATGCTCGCGGCGCGGCGCGCGGGGCGCCTCCCGCTCCTCGCCGTGAAGGACGCGCGCATCGGGTACGGCTCGGTGCGGATCATCGACGGCCTCGACTTCGACGTCTCCGAGGGCGAGATCGTCGCGGTGCTCGGCACGAACGGCGCTGGCAAGTCGACCTTGTTGCGGGCCATCGGCGGCGTCGTGGAGGCCGACGGCGGCGCAATCGTCTTCGACGGCCGCGACATCACCCACATGCCGCCGCAGGAGATAGCCCGGCTCGGTATCTCTCAGGCACCCGGAGGCGAGAGCGTCTTCGCCAACCTGAGCGTCGACGAGAACTTACGTGCGGCAGCATGGCAGGACCGCAAGGACGAGGCGCTGGTGCAGCGCCGACTCGGCGACGTGCTGTCACGCTTCCCGACGCTCGCCGAACGGCTCTCCGTGCGGGCCGGCGACCTCTCCGGTGGCCAGCAACAGATGCTCGGGTTGGCGATGATCTTCCTCGGGAAGCCGAAGATCCTCCTGGTAGACGAGCTCTCGTTGGGCCTAGCCCCAATAGTCGTAGACCAGCTACTGGACGCGCTGCGCACCATAAGAGACCAGGGCACCGCAATAGTTCTCGTCGAGCAGTCGGTGAACATCGCGCTAGCAGTCGCGGACCGCGCCTACGTAATGGACAAGGGCGCGATCGTCTTCAGCGGCACAGCCGCCGAATTGGAAGCAGCCCCCGACGTACTGAGATCCGTCTATCTCAAGGGCGCCGCCGGCCGCATCGCCGTGGCGGCTCCCCTTGCCACGCTGGCCGCTACGGACGCGGCGCTCTCGCCGTTCTCGGCGACCGGAGAAACGGTCGCCGATCCCGGCGCCAGCGCCGCGGACGCACTCGAGCTCCGCGCGATCTCCGTCTCTTTTGGGGGCGTCATCGCGGTTAACGAAGTGAGCTTGCGGGTCGACGCGGGCGACATCGTGGGGATCATCGGGCCTAACGGGGCGGGGAAAACGACGCTCTTTGATGTCGTCTGTGGGTTTACCCACGCGGATGAAGGCCGAGTTCTCATCGGGGGTGTGGACATGACGCGGCGGCCCCCGGGTGTCAGGGCCAGGTTGGGGTTGGGCAGGTCGTTCCAGGACTCGAGGCTCTTTGGCGACCTCACGGTGCGCGAGACGCTCGCGGTTGCTCTCGAGCGGTTCATCGACGGCTCTGATCCTCTCAGCGACGCAATGCGCTTGCCGGATGTGGTGCTTACGGAGGCTGCGGTCAAGCGGCGGGTGGACGAGCTGATCGAGGCCTTCGGGTTGCAGGCCTTCGACAAC
>JBKQLZ010000012.1:0-2715 GCA_052146895.1 Acidimicrobiales bacterium | reverse complement strand
CTGCCAGACGACCGGGAGGTTCTTCGCATCGAAGTTCTCGTACTGCGTGAGGAAGCTCAAGCTGCTCGACACGTCGGTCTCGTGGATGAGCGTGTCGTTCGTCTTGTTCGAGTAGTTCCCGAAGTTCTCCACCGCGCCGGTGGCGAAGATCTCTTCACCAGTCGGCAGGTAGTCAGGTGCGTAGATCCAGCCTCCGCCCCAGTTGGCGAACTCCCACGAGCAGGCTGCCTGCTTGAACGTGCACGGCACTGCCGTCGAGAACACGTTGTCGAACGTGGTGCCCTTGAGCGACACCTTGATGCCGACCAGGCTCCAGGCCGACACCTCAGCGGTGACCGTCTGCTTGATCAGCTCGGTGCCGTTGGCGTACAGCTCGTTGAAGTTCAGCTGTGCGCCGTTGCTGATGCCAGGACCGCACTTCGAGCCGACTGCGCAGACCGAGATGCCACCCGGCTTGATTGTCCAGCCGTGCGACGTCAGGAGCGCCTTGGCGTTGGCAACGCTGTACGGGTACTGGTTCGTCGACTCGGACTTCGAGGCGAAGCTGTTCGTCGGGTACACAGGCACCGGCCCGTAGGTCGGCACGCCGTAGCCACGGTCGTAGGCGTGGATGATCCCCGTCTGGTCGACGAGGTCCTGCAGCGCCTGACGGAAGTAGAGCTGGCTGAAGATTGCACCGGCGTTCCCGCCGTCACCGTTCGAGTTGAAGTTCTCCGGGAAGTAGTTGATGCTCCAGCCGTAGACCGGCACGAGGGTGAAGTTCGACGAGACGAGGCTCGCGTTCGCTCCGGTCGAGCCGACTGCTCCAGTGTTCGCGGGAACGTCCTCTGACGGGATGTAGCCGACATCCGGTGCACCGGCGCCACCGGCCGAAAGCGCCGCGTACTCAGCGGTGTCGGAGGTGTAGGGAAGCTCGACGAACTTCTGCAGGTAGGGCTTCTGAACCGTGTAGGACGTGTTCGGCACGAACGTCGCTTCGCCGGCCGTGGTGAAGGCGCTGAGCTTCCACGGTCCGTCGACGACCTGCCAGAGCGGGTTGGTCCCGTACGTGGCGAGGTCGGCTGCCTCCGTCGGGTTCTTGTTCTTGCCACCGCCGTCGGTGAGGAACGTCCACACCGCGGTGCACTTGGCGATCAAAGCCTTGCCCGCTGCTGACGTGGCGGAGGTGAACGTCGCGGTCGTAGAGCAACCACCGGATCCCGGCGCACCGCTGGCCGTCGTGATGTCCCACGCAAGCGGCATCGGGGTGATCTGCGAGAGCTCGTTGTACAAGAACCAGTTGGTGCTGTACTTCGTGGTGAGGTTCAGCGTGACGCTGTCAGCCGAAGCGTTCTCCGAGTAGCTCGTCAAGTTGTCGGGGATGCCGCCCGGCGCGTAACCGCCGTACTCGGTCTTCTCGGCCTCCATCATGTTGAGCCAGAACATCACGTCCTGCGCGTCAACCGTGGTTTGGTTGGACCATTTCCAGCCCTTCATTGAGACCGTGACGGTCTTGTCGCCGTTGCTCCAGACCGGAGGATTCGCGGTCGACAGCGGGAAGTTGACGGTCGGGTCAGAGGTCTTTACCTGTCCGAACCAGTAGAGCGGTCGGAACATGAGCTCCTGGAACTGCGTCAGGTTGGCGACGCTGAAGTCGGCCCCCGGGACGAACGGGAGGATCCAGTTCGGTGTGGCATTAGCGCCTTCGGCCCAGTAAAGCGTGCCGCCCTTTGAGATGGCCGGCATGGTCGTGGACGAGGATGCCTTTGTGGTCGGAGTCGAACTGCTGGAACCACACGCGGCGAGCACCAACGCTGCCGCTGATACCGCCAGTCCTATTGTTAGGGCTTTCTTGAGCCCACCTGTGAGTGCCATTTTTGCTTTCCTACCTCCCGGGTTCAACGACGCTGTTGGCTGACGGACCGACCACTTCCCCCTAGAGCAAACGGGCGGGGCAACAGTCGTCAACAGGTCACCGTAGCAAATCCGTAACAGTTCGTACAGGGACCGCTCAGGCGCTCGGGGGCCGTTTAGGTCGTCTCCTCGGCCGTAACGAGTGCCGCCGCAAGGTCGGGTTCTTGAGCGCTCGTGGCGCTCTGGCCGACAACGAGCAGGTCAGCGCCTATCGAGAGAGCCGGCGCCCGAATCGAGCTTCTCGACCGGCCGTCGGCCGAAGGACCACCCAACCGAATTCTGGGCGTTACAGAAAAATCGCGAAAGATTTCGGACCGGTGACGATTTCCAGGTCAGCCGCGGTGCAAACCCGGCTGCCTCCCGGCTCCCTCCCGGCTGTTTCCCGCCCGTCACCTTGCCCGTTACCTCTCCCGTCACACGCCCAGCTGGGCGGCGCCGACGATCTCGCGCACCGACGAGGCGCCGGCGCGGGCAAGGCAACGCCGTAGGTCGTGGAGGACGACAAGAGGGGCTCTCGGGTCGGCGAGCGTCGCCGTGCCGACCTGGATGGCGTCGGCTCCCGCCATCAGCATCCGGAGGGCGCCCTCCCCGTCAGAGATCCCGCCGACACCGATGATCCCGGCCGTGGGAAAAGCTCGCCGGCACTCGTAGACCGCTCGCAGTGCGACCGAGTGAAGGGCTGGCCCGGACAAGCCTCCGCCTACGGCGCCGAGCGCCGGCCGCCGGGCCTCGACGTCGATCGCAAGCCCGAGCAGAGTGTTGACGAGAGTCAAGGATTCGGCCCCGGCCGCGAGTGCGGCGGCCGCGATGTCCACGAGCTCG
>JBKQLZ010000011.1:0-30556 GCA_052146895.1 Acidimicrobiales bacterium | reverse complement strand
GTGCTGACCTTCCGTGACATCTCGCAGCGGGTGCTGCTCGAATACCATGCCTTCCACGACTCGCTGACCGGCCTGCCGAACCGCCGCATCTTCCTCGACCGCCTGTCGCACGCCCTCAAGCGCGTAGACCGGACGGGAGAGATCCACGCCGTCTTGTTCGCAGACATCGACCGGTTCAAGCTCACGAACGACAGCCTCGGCCACCAGGTTGGCGACGAGCTGCTCGTCGGCATCGCCGACCGCCTCCGCCTCGTGACGCGCGAGGGCGACACGCTCGCCCGCTTTGGTGGGGACGAGTTCACGCTGCTGCTCGAGAACATCGACAGTGCCGAGGTCGCCGAAGCAACCGCGCAGAGGATGCTGGAGGCCGTTTGTGCCCCGATGACCCTCGCCGGCGGGCGCACCATCACCGCCAGCGTCAGCATCGGGATCGCGCTGGCAACCGGCGGCTCGACTCCTGACGACGTCCTGCACGACGCGGACGTCGCGATGTACCAGGCCAAGCGGCTCGGAGCAGGCCGCTGCGAGCGTTTCGACGAGGCCGCCATGGTCAAGAGGTCGGTCGAGTGGCTCGACCTCGAGATCGGGCTGCGCAAGGCGGTCGAGCAGCACGAGCTCATCGTCCACTACCAGCCGGTTGTCGCGATGGACACGGGTCGGATCGTCGGCGCCGAAGCGCTCGTCCGTTGGGATCACCCGGAGCTCGGGACTCTGTCGCCTGCGCACTTCATCGGTCTTGCCGAGGAGACCGGGCTCATTCTTCAGCTCGGCCGGAAGGTGCTCGAGGAGGCATGCCGCAGCGCGAAGGAATGGGTCGACGCTCACGACGCCCCCTTCAGCGTCGCCGTCAACCTGTCGGCACGGCAGTTCCAGCAGTCTGAGCAGGTGAGCGAGATCGCCGCCGTGCTCGCGTCCACCGGGCTCGACCCGTCGAATCTGTGCCTCGAGATCACCGAGGGCCTTGCGATGTCCGACATCGACCACACCATCCGCACCCTCACGGACCTGAAGGCGCTCGGCGTGCGGCTTGCGATCGACGACTTCGGCACCGGGTACTCCTCGTTGAACTACCTGCGGCTCCTGCCGGTCGACTTCGTCAAGGTGGACCAGGCGTTCGTGCGGGACCTCGAGAGCGATCCGATCGACGCCGCAATCGTCGCCGCCATCATGGATCTCGCCAGTGCCGTAGGGATGACGGTCGTGGCCGAGGGCGTCGAGACGGCCGGCCAACTCTCGCGGCTGGCAGCGATGGGCTGCCCGCTCGTGCAGGGTTTCTACCTGGCCCGCCCGATGACGACAGTTGCCTTCACGAGCCTTCTCTGCCGCCAGAGCGCGCAGGAGGCCTCCGAGGCGCACGTGCCCAATCGTCGGTCAGCGCCCGTGCCGCTCATGCCCGCCGGCTTGGACTACGACTACGACCAGCTCCAGAAGGAGATGGACGGGGCATCTGTCCCCGTGCGCGTCGTTCGGTAGGGCCTCGCCTGAGTCAAAGCGAGTCAGTGTCAGTGGCTGAACGAAGTCCTCTTGTGCTTGTGGGGTGACGCTGCGCTCGTAGCGGCGTGGACCTCCGCCAGGCGCTCGGTCACGACCTGAAGATCCCGGACAACAAGCGTGGCGAGGTCGCGCGAGAAACCGTTGCGCACGACGATTCGAAGCACCGAGATGTCCTCCATGCCCGGCGGCATCGGGTAGGCGGGAACGAGCCAGCCCTTTGCCCGCAAGGCATCGGAGACGTCATAGACGGAGAATGCGGCCTTGTCGGTCGTGCGGAACGCGAAGACAGGAATCCCTCGCTCGTTCGAGATCAGCTCATATTCGGGCATCGCCGAGATCTCCTTCGCCATCCAGTTGGCCGTGTCCCGGCAGGACTGCTGGACGTCCCGGTAACCCTGCATGCCGAGGCGGAGGAAGTTGAAGTACTGCGCCGCTACCTGTGCACCCGGCCGGGAGAAGTTGAGGGCGAAAGTGGGCATCTCACCGCCGAGGTAGTCGACCTTGAAGACGAGCTCGTCGGGCAGGGCGGCCGCCTCGCGCCAGAGGATCCAGCCGACGCCCGGGTACACGAGGCCGTACTTGTGCCCCGAGGTGTTGATGGACTGGACGCGCGGGAGGTGAAAGTCCCACACGAGGTCGTCGTCGAGAAACGCAGCCACCATCGCCCCACTCGCCCCGTCCACATGCACGGGTACGTCGGGACCACCGGTGTCCGCCAACTGGTCGAGCGCTGCGCAGATCTCGGCCACGGGCTCGTAGGCGCCGTCGTAGGTGGAGCCGAGCACGGCTACGACGCCGATCGTGTTCTCGTCGCAGTGAGCGGCGGCCTTGTCGGCGGTCAAGTGGGCGACATCCGGGCCGACTGGGACGAGACGCATCTCGACGTCGAAGTAACGCGCGAACTTCTCCCAACAGACTTGGACGTTCGAGCCCATCACGAGGTTCGGCTTGTCCGCCGGGAGGCCGGCGGCCTCGCGGCGCTGGCGCCAGCGCCACTTGAGGGCGAGGCCGCCGAGCATGCACGCCTCGCTCGAGCCCGTCGTGGAGCAGCCTGTCGCTTCGACGTCTCCCTCTGCGTGCCAGAGGTGGGCGAGCATGTTGACGCAGCGCCGCTCGAGCTCGGCTGTCTGGGGATACTCGTCCTTGTCGATCATGTTCTTTGCGCTGCACTCGGCCATGAGCTGTTCGGCTTCGGGCTCCATCCAGGTCGTGACGAACGTGGCCAGGTTGAGGCGAGCGTTTCCGTCCAACATGAGCTCGTCGTGGATGATCTGGTAGGCCGACGCGGCAGGCATGGAGTTCTCCGGCAGGGCGTCCTTCGGGATCTCGTCTTCGTCGAGGTCCTGCGCGAACTGTGGGCGGAAGCTGAGGAGGGTCTTCTCGTCCTTCGGATCATGAGAGTGCGTGTGGAGGGCCATGCCAGTAGCGTCGCGCCGGTTCGGCCGGTGCGCACGGCGGGCTTGCTCTTTGTAACTTCTTGGCATGGAGAACCCGACACGTCGCCGTGCCCTTGTCACCGGCGCATCCGTTGGCATCGGCAAAGCGTTCGCCGAGGAGCTTGCCAGGCGTGGCAACGACCTCGTGCTCGTCGCCCGCAACACCGAGCAGCTCGAGGAGCTGGCGCAGGCGCTCGAGCGGCGTCACGGGATCTCGGCGGAAGTCCTCGCCGCGGACTTGTCCAGTCCTGCCGACATCGCACGGGTCGTTGCTCGCTTTTCGGAGGGCAGCCAGATCGACGTGCTGATCAACAACGCCGGGCGAGGCGCACACGAGCCCTTCGCGACGTCACCGCTGTCTGATCATCTGGCTCAGATCGACCTGAACGTGCGCGCGCTCGTCGAGCTCTGCTCGGCGGCACTGTCGGTCATGGTGCCGCGAGGCTCTGGAGCGGTGCTCAACGTCGCGTCGGTCGCCGCCTTTCAGCCAGTCCCGCACGAGGCTGTCTACGGGGCGACGAAGGCGTTCGTGCTGTCGCTGACCGAGGCTCTCCACGTCGAGTTGAAGGGGACGGGTGTCAAGGTCACGGCGCTCTGCCCGGGCTTCACCCGGAGCGAGTTCCAAAAAAGAGCAGGGATCGCATCCGGTGGCATGCCCGATTTCATGTGGCAGGAGGCATCGGAGGTCGCCGTGGCAGGACTCAACGCACTCGAGGCGGGCAAGGCGGTTTGCGTGCCTGGTGCGCACAACAAAGTGCTTGCGGGCGTTACCAAGCTCACCCCGCGCTCGGTCCTTCGGGCTAGCTCGGGAGTCGTCACGCGCCGATTGGGGTAGTGACGTCCTGAAATGGGGACGTCCGATTTCCGCCAGATCGCCGCGCATCCCTCTGCGATACTGCGGCCATGACCGATGACGATCTGCGGTACCGGGCGGTGCAGAGCCGGGATCCCCGTTTTGACGGCTGGTTCTTCGTCGCCGTCACTTCGACGGGGATCTACTGCCGGCCTAGCTGCGCGTCGGTGTTGCCTGGGCGGGCTCGCGTACGTTTCTACCCGACGGCAGCGGCGGCCCAGCGTGCCGGGTTCCGGGCGTGCAAGCGCTGCAGGCCGGACGCTTCACCGGGCTCGCCCGAGTGGAATCGACGGAGCGACGTGGTCGGTCGAGCGATGCGTGAGATCGCCGACGGCGTGGTCGACCGCGACGGAGTCTCCGGGCTCGCAGCCCGGCTCGGGTACTCAGCACGCCAGTTGAACAGGTTGCTCATCGCCGAAGTCGGGGCGGGGCCGCTCGAGCTGGCCCGGGCGCAGCGTGCGCAGGCAGCTCGCATCCTGCTCGAGACCACGAACTTGCGGATCGCCGAGGTTGCGTTCGCCGCCGGTTTTGGAAGTGTGCGGCAGTTCAACGACACGATCCGGGCAGTGTTCGCAGAGGCGCCGAGCGCCCTTCGCGCCCGTGGTGGCAGGGGAGCAGGCCGCGGGGCAACGACGGGCGCCGGCATCTCGGGGTCACCGGGCACGCCCGGCTCTGCAGGCTCGCCCGCCACGCCGGGCTCGGTCACGCTGCGCTTGGCTTACCGCACACCGTTCCCGAGTGAGGTGCTCTTCAGGTTCCTGGCCGACCGCGCTGTGCCGGGTGTGGAGGTCGGCGACTCGACCAGCTACTCCCGAGCGTTGTCGCTGCCCCACGGTGGGGGTCTCGTCGAAGTCCGGGTTGGAGACGAGGGCGAGCGTTGGCTGCGGGCGACAATGCGTCTCGACGATCTGCGTGATCTCACGACCGCTGTGAAGCGGATCCGCCAGCTGTTCGACCTCGACGCAGATCCAGAGGCGGTCGCGGGTGTGCTCGGCCAGGACCCGATGCTCCGGCCGGCGCTGTCTGTCGTGCCTGGCCTGCGGATCCCCGGCCACGTCGACGGGCACGAGCTGGCGATCCGTGCGGTGCTCGGCCAGCAAGTGAGCGTCGCAGGCGCTCGGACGGTGGCTGGCCGCCTCGCGGCCGAGCACGGCGAGCCGGTTCGGGTCGGCGCTGGCGCCGGGATGGGGACTGGCGCTGAATCAGGTGGGATCGAGCGGCGATTCCCGACGGCGGCCGCGCTCGCCGCACTCTCGCCCGCTGGCCTGCCAATGCCGACGAGCCGGGCGAGGGCACTCATCGGGCTGTGCGAAGCGCTGGCTGACGGATCGGTGAGGCTGGACCCGGGCGCGGACCGGGACGAGGCCTCGGCCAAGCTCCTCGCGTTGCCGGGGATCGGGCCGTGGACCGTCGCGTATGTGCGCATGCGGGCACTCGGCGATCCTGATGCCTTCATGCCAAGTGACCTGGGTGTGCGCCGGGCGCTGGAGCGTGCTGGCTTGCCCGGAGACGAGAGATCCGCGACCGCGTTCGGAGAACAGTGGCGTCCATATCGAGCGTACGCGCTCCAGTACCTGTGGGCCGGGGCCTTCACAGCCGGCGGCGACACGACGAAGAACTACGAGAAGGAGGCAGTGGCATGAGAGCACTCACGAAGGATTGGATGGTCGAGGGTGACCAGTGGTGGGCGATCGATACCCCCGTCGGGCGGATGTTGCTCGCGGGCAACGAGGACGTCCTTCACCACCTCTTCCTGCCGAACGAGACCGAGGCGCGCTTCGACTCGCTCGACGAGGCGAGGGAAGGGCGGCCAGCTGCCGTCGCTGCCGCAGAGCTGCAGGTGAAGGAGTACTTCGCGGGGGAAAGGTTGCGCTTCGAGCTGCCTTTGGACCCGCAGGGCACCGAGTTCCAGCGCTCCGTCTGGTTTGCGCTCGACGAGATCGGGTACGGCGAGACGGCGACCTATGGCGAGATCGCTGCCCGTGTGGGCAAGCCGACGGCGTTCCGGGCTGTCGGGATGACGAACGGCCGGAACCCGATACCGCTCGTCCTTCCGTGCCATCGGGTGATCGGGTCGAGCGGCAAGCTCGTCGGTTACGGGGGTGGGCTTGCGCTCAAGCAGGAGCTACTCGAACATGAAGCGAGGGTCCTGAAAGAGCGCGGCGCCGGCGAGGCTCAGTAGCCGAGAACCCGGGCGGTCGGGCCCCCCTACTCAAGGGCGCCCATGGATCACCTTTCCACACCGCAACACCGACGAAGGGGACATGCGTGAGCACTAGGAGCCAGATCGTCGTGGCCGTCCTGGTCGCTCTCGCTGCGCTGGTTGCCTACTCGCTCCTACACCACTCGTCTCCGCGGCAGGAGACGAAGCAACAGGCGGCGATGCTAGCGACCGATCAAAAGAACGTTTGCCACGATTTGGGAAACGTCGGTACCTACGCCCAGTGGGACAGCGAGCCGAAGAGCATCGCTGCTCCCAGCTCTCGCTTTCTGACCGTCGCCAATGCTGCGGCGACCGACCGGAGTACGGTCGAGAACACCGTCAACCTGCCGGTCACGCCGTTCTGGACTGCCTTGGCGCTGCTCCTTGGCGACTACAACGCCGGCGGCAACCGACCTCCGTACGACGATTGGCTTGATCTCCACGAGCTGCAAGCGGCGTGCGGAAGGCCGGCCTAGGACGGCGACGGTTCGGGGCCGACAGGGCGACGGCGTTCACGACTCCGAGCCGTATAGGTCCCATGGAGTCGTGGATTCGGCTACCTGGGACCACAGTACTGACGGTCCTAGCAGCCGACCGGGCGCTGAGCAGCCGGCCGGCTGCTCAGTAGTCGAGGAGCCGCGTCGGGAGGGCGACCTCCATGGCGCCACCGTTGCCGTCAGGCTCGACCCGGTAAGCCCGGCGGCCGGGCAGCTCGGAGACGGCCTCGCGCATCTCAGTACCCACGTAGTGGAGACCTGCGCCGTCGTCGGTGGCGTACGAACGGGGGAGTTCGCCCCCGGCGACCAGCCGCTGAAGCAGCGGCCTGCGCTCGGAGTTGGAGTCGTAGTGGACGCCGTTTCCATAGGGAAGGAACGCCAGCCCATTCGTGATCGGTTGCAGCTCAGGACCGAACGAGTCTGTGGTTCCCCCGACGTGCCAGCAGATTGAGCCCGCGCTCGACCCCCCGAGGACGACTCCGGACTCCCAGGCCTCCCGCAGGATCTCGTCTAGCCCATGCAGCCTCCACACGGCCAGCAGATTGGCGACCGAGCCGCCCCCGACCCAGATCACGTCCTGCGCGAGCACGTGCGCCCGCATGTCGGCGAGATTCGGCATGGGGAAGAGAGCAAGGTGGCTCGGCTCGACGTTCTCACCGATCGTCGCGCCGTAGCAGGCCCGGATTCCGACGTCGTTGTCGCCTTGTGCCGTGCCGACGAAACACAACTTCGGGCGGCTTGCCCCGGAGAGCTCGAGGGCGTAACGCAGAAGCCCACCAAGGCGCCACTGGAACGAACCGCGGTCCGTCATCGTCATGCCGCCGCTTGTTGCGAGGATCTGTGGTTCGCGCATGGCACGTTCTAGCGCCTGGCGGGGCCGGTGTCCGTAGCCGGTACCGTGGGCGCAAAGCGATGAGCGCGGCTACCGGGAGATCGAGAATGGCGGCAAGCAAAGGGTTTGGCGGCAGTGGCGCCGGCGGTGCCAGCGGCAGCGGGGACAGCATCGCCCACTCGGAGCGACTCGAGCTGTGCGATCTCCTCGAGGAGTTAGGCCCGCTCGCCCCGACGCTATGCGAGGGCTGGGCAACCTCTGACCTCGCGGCGCACCTGTTCGTGCGGGAGTCACGCCCATGGGCGGGAATCGGCATACTCCTGCCCGCGTTTGCCGGTTTCACCCAGCGCACGATGGACGGCGCAAAACGCTCGCTCGGCTACGACGGCCTCCTCCGCCACATCCGGTCAGGCCCTCCGCTCGTGATGAAGCCCCTCGACTCCCGCGTGAACGCCGTCGAGTACTTCATCCACCACGAGGACGTCCGCCGAGCTGGCACCGGCACCGCGGCCGCTCCTCGTGACTACCCGGCGCTGGACGAGGCTCTCTGGACCAACCTGAAAAGAGCGGGGCGCATCCTCACCCGCAAGGTGAAGGGCACCGGCCTCGCGCTCGTCGCGCCAGGCCACGGCACGTTCACCGCCCGCGCGGGAAGCCCGGTCGTGACGATGACGGGCAGCCCGCAGGAGCTCATGCTCTATCTGTTCGGGCGGAAGTCCGCCGCGCACGTCGAGCTGGCCGGGCCTGACCAGGCAAAGCGCATCGTCGAAGAGGCGAGCCTCGGGCTCTGAGCCCGAGCGTCAGCCCGCGACTCCTTATCACCGACCAGCGACCCCGACCTACGATCCCCATCATGCCTGCCGACTCGCGAAGGGATCGGCTCGAGCGGCTGACGAACCTCATGCTCGTACTGCTCGATACGCCGACTCCCCTCTCGCTCCGCGAGATCACCGAGCGGGTCGATGGCTACCCGGACACTAAAGAGTCCGCACGGCAGGCCTTCGAGCGCGACAAGAAGGCCCTGCGCGATCTCGGGATCCCGGTGACGAATGTCTCGATCAGCGCAGAGGAACAGGTCGGCTACGTCGTCCGGGCGGAGGACTACTACCTGCCTGAGCTGGAGCTCGATGAGGCAGAGGCGCAGGCGCTCGCCTTCGCTGTCGCAGCGGTGCAGCTCGGCGGCAACGCAGGCCGCGACGCCCTGTCCACGCTCGGCCACTCGACCGGCACCCGTCTCGACGCACCCGTGGCGGTGCTGCCGTCGGTGCCGGCGCTCGGGGCTGTCCATGAGGCTCTCCGCGAGAACGCCCTCTTGAGGTTCCGCTACCGGGGACGGGAGAGGGAGGTGGAGCCGTACGGGCTGACGTTTCGCCAGGCCGCGTGGTATCTCGTGGCGAAGGACCGCACCGCCGGGGAAGGCGGCGGGGAGATGCGGACGTTCCGGGTCGATCGCTTCGAGAGCGCCCCTGTTGTCGGCGATGCCCACGCATTCGAGCCGCCGGCGGATCTCGATCTCGGGGCGCAGATCCAGCTGCTGCCGTTCGGCGCCGAGCCGGCGCAGGGACTGCCCGTCGCCGAGTTGGAGGTCGATGCGCGTCTCGCCCGGCAGGTCGCCTCGCTCGTCCCGGAGACGGTGATCGCCGAATGGGGGAGCGACGGCGGGCTCTCGTTGCGGTTGCCGGTCGGCGACGACGAGGCCTTTGTCTCGTGGGTGGCCGGCCTCGGCGACACCGCTGTTGTGACCGCACCCCCCGCACTGCGCCAGGCGGTGATCGATCGGTTGGTCTTGATCGCGACCCCTCCCCGGACCGAGGCCGATCCGGCCGAGACGCCGGCGGGCGCCGAGGCGAGCCTGCAACCTCCCGCCAAGAGCGCGTCCGCCCGGGTCCCGCCACCCTCCGGCCTCGTCGCCGGTGAGCGCTTGCGCCGGCTGCTCGCCGTGCTCGTGCACCTGGCGAGAGTGGGAGAGGGGGAGATCGGCGAGATTGCCAGGCGTTTCGACATGGACCCCGAAGAGCTCGTGCACGACCTCGAGCTCGCGGCGTGCTGCGGGGTGCCGCCTTACACGCCGGACCAGTTGATCGAGCTGATAGTGGACGGCGACCACGTCTCGGCGTTCGGTCTCGGGCACCTTGCCAAGCCGAGGCGGCTCACGCCCGAGGAGGGCTTCGCCCTGGCTGCTGCGGCGAAGGCACTGTGCGAGGTGGCGGGCGCCGATGAGGAGGGTGCGCTGCGGTCTGCGCTTTCCAAGCTCGAAGCCGTCCTCGGCGAGTCCCACTTCTCGGTAGACGTCGCCCAGCCGGAGTACCTCCACGAGCTGCAGGACGTCGCCGAGCGGCACGAGCGAGTCGAGATCGAGTACTTCTCGAGTGCTGCGACGACGCCGACGACGCGGGCAGTGGATCCGTACCAGGTCGTGTTGCGCGAGGGGCGCTGGTACCTGGACGGGTGGTGCCACCTCGTGGACGACTTGCGGCGCTTCCAGGTCGACCGGGTGCAGGCGGTGCGTGCGCTCGGCGTGTCGTTCGAGCCGCCTGGCGTCCTCGATGAGTCGCTCGCCGGGCCGGATGCGTTTCTCGGCGGTCCGGACTCGGTGCGGGCACGGCTGGCGTTCCCGGAGGGATCGGAGCTCGGCGTCGAGCAGGTGGCACTCTCGCCTTTGGAGCGGTTGGAGGACGGCCGGCTCGCCACGGACGTGCTCGTCGGCGACGTCGAGGGCTGGTTCGGCCGGTTGCTGCTCCGTCTCGGTCCCGGTACCGAGGTGCTCTCGCCGGCAGGGCTGCGGGACGCGGGTGCACGGGCGGCACGGCGCGCTCTGCGGAAGTACGGGGTCGACGCTGGGATTGGCCGGTAAGCGCCGGGTAACAAGCCGTTAGGTGCAACGGGAAGCCGGCCTGCAACCGTGCCCGGATGCTCCGTCTCCACCCGGTCCACCACGGCAGTGACCAGTACTACTTCGAGACCGCGAAGTCGACGACGAACCGCCCGGAGGGCCTCGTCGAGGCGGACCCGTACTGGTTAGGGGCCGCGACGAGCATGCTCGGCCTGTCGGGCCAAGCGTCCCAGCAGCAGGTCAGGGCTCTCTTCCGAGGCGTTGACCCCCTTACGGGTGAGGTCCTTTCTGAGGGGCACGGGCGGGTCAAGAACGTCGCGTTCGATCTCACCTTGTCCACACCGAAGTCCGTCAGCCTCGTCCACGCCCTCGCGAGCCCAGACGCGAGCGCGAGGGTCAAGCAAGCGCACGACTTTGCGGTTGCCGCGACCGTCGAGTACCTCGAACGCGAGGCGATCGTCGCCCGGCGATCGACAGCGGGCGTCGAGTGGGAGCTCCCCGTGCAGGGCGTCGTGGCTGCGGCGTTCGTTCACCGCACGAGCCGGGCGAACGACCCGCATCTTCACTCTCATGTGCTCATAGCGAACCTGGTCTGCGGCGAGGACGGACGTTGGACGGCGTTCGCCTCGCGTGGGCTGTACGCGTCGCGGCTTCCCGCCCGTGCGCTCTACGAGTCGCATCTACGGGCCGAGCTCACCAAGATCGGCGTCGAGTTCGGCCCGATGCGGAGATTCTTCGCCGACATCTCGATGATCCCGCGCGAGACGGTGGGGGCGTTCTCCAAACGGACCACTGAGATCAGAGATGCCATGGCAGCCGCGGGTCTCCGTGGGCTGCCGGCCGCTGAGCGCGTGGCGGAGGACACTCGGCGGCCGAAGGACCGAGACATGCCATATGACGAGCTCCAGGCTGTGTGGCGCGAGTTGGGTTACAAGATGGGCCTCTCGCCAAGCCGCATAGAGCGGGCAGCAGGCGTCGGAGTCGTTCCCCGCCCACCGCGGGCCAAGGCCCCCGAGTACGCGTGGGGCGAGGCGGCCGCCGCTCCCGTCGACGGCACGATCTCGCGGGTATCGCTCTTGGTCGCCCGCTGCACGGCGACACCGGAGGGCGCGACCATCGATCGGGTCGAGGCGGACGTGCGCGATGCCGTCGCCTCGGGCGCCCTCATCCGAGACCGCTCTAGCGAACACGGCCGGCTTCGCGACCGCGAGCGGTTTACGACGCCGACGCAGCTCGCCGGCATGGCCGAGGCGTCCGAGAGGATCGGCCAGCTCGGGTCGGATTCACGCGTTGCGATGATCTCGTACGACGAGTCAACGGGGCGCGTCCGCGCGCTCGACGAGGTCGCACAGCTGGCGGCGGAGGGCGCAGCACGAGCTGGGCGCGTCGTGGGGGTGGCGGCTGGGGAGCGAGCCGCAGGTTGCTTCGAGGCGACGACCGGCATCGAGACGTTCGGTGTCAGGCGCGCTGGGATGCTCGAGGGCCGGCTGGCGGTCGACGACGTCGTGGTCCTCGCCGACTGTGGAGCCATGGTCGAAGGCGAGCTGACCTCGGTCATGTCACTCTGCCAGCGCGCCGGAGCACGACCCGTCCTCTTCGGGGCCGAGGCATCGATGGATCGATCGCGGCTGCTCGCCACGGTGAGGGCCGGCGTAGAGCGTCCCGAGATCGGCCTGCCACGAGCGGTTCCGGGACCGGGCACCGTCGATCGGGCCTTCGGCCCACGGACTGCCGCGGGTGTCGTCGGAGATGCGTCCGCGGCTTGGAGGGAAGGGGTGGAACGCGCGCACGAGCTCGCTGCTGCGGGTCGTGAAGTCCTCGTGGTGGCGCCCGACTGGGCCGTTGCAGCGGAGGCGAAGAGCTCAGCGCCGGCAGGCGTGCGTGTCGTGGAGGCACGCCGCGCTTCGGATGCAGTCGCACGACGGATCGATGCCGGGCAGCCGCCGCCTGCGCTAGTCGTCATCGGTGGAGCTGCCCCTCTCCGGATGAGTGAGGAGCGGTTGAACCGCGTCGAGCGCGTCCATCTGGTCGTGATGCCTGAGGGTGGCGCCGGCGGGCTGGAGAGGCTCGGCCGGGTCGCCGAGGCAGTGCGGCCATTTCATCTCACCCAGGAGATCGGGGCCGTCTCGCGAGATCCGGCCGAAAGACAGAGATGGCGCGACCAAGCCACGCTCATCGAGAAGTTCAGGGAGCGCCAAGGCCTGACTGCGGAGCCGAGTGCATACGGCGGCTCGGAACGAGGGAGTGATCGCGACCTCGATCGACGGAGCGAACGAGAGAGGGACGCATCGCTCGTACGCCGCCGCGTCGCCGAGCAGTCGCCCAGGGTCGAGCCGGCGCTCGAGGCAGCGCTCGAGAGGCACGCTCTCGGGCTGGAGAGGGCTACCCCCGACCTGGGTCTTGGGCGGTGAGGGTGGCAGTCGCTGCTCCTAGCGTGGGGTCGGTGTTCAGCGTGGAGCGGAGAGACCAGATCCGGGATCGCCTTCTGGATCGCGCCCACCTCATACGCCAAAGGCGCAGATCGCCTGCCGGTGGAGATAGTCGCTGGCCTGGAGGAGGCACTCGTGCGCTCACTTGAGACCACCGAGCTCAATAGAGCGCTCAGAGCTGCGACGATCGGGCTTCAGCGTGAATTAGAGCGCACCGACCCTGATGCGGCCGCTCGCCTAGAGGTTCCGCTCGCGGAGCTGGGCCGCACCAAGTCGTAGTTACCGAAGCCGAGTAACTGAGCGAGGGTGGCTGCCGCGGGCCAGACTGTCGGCCGTGGCCGCGGACGTCACCTTCAGGAGGGCCGTTGTCGACGAGTCCGGTGCCATCGCCGATATGTGGCTGCGGTCCCGTGCTGCGTCCGTTCCTGCGATCCCGCAGCCTGTGCACACCGACGACGACGTCCGCCGGTACTTCGCGGAGGTCCTGGTCCCCACGCGTGAGACATGGGTCGCCGAGGCCGCGGCTGGCGAGATAGTAGGCGTGCTCGTCCTTCACGACACCTCCGTCGACCAGCTCTACATCGATCCGGCATGGACCGGTCGCGGGATCGGCTCTCGGTTCGTGCAGATCGCGAAAGAGCGCCGACCCGAAGGCCTTGATCTGTGGGCATTTCAGGCCAATGTCGGGGCGTTGCGTTTCTATGGGAGGCACGGGTTCGTCGAGGTCGACCGGACCGACGGCGACAACGAGGAGGGCGCGCCCGACGTGCGCTACTCCTGGCGAGCAGTACCGCCGGCGACCTCGTAGGACCAGAGCTCGGAGGCGACCGCCATCGGTCCCCCGTGCGGCGACGGCTTGCCGGCGCCTGCGTGGCCGTGGGCGAAGGAGGGCGAGCTGACCCATGCGAGGAAGGACTCCTCGTCGCGCCAGCGCGTCACGACCAGCCACTGATTCCGGCCGTCTGATGGCCGCAACAGCTCGAAACCCTCGAACCCCTCCTGACCATCCACCGCCCCCGCACGCGCAGCGAACCTCCGCGCCAGCTCGTCGCCGGAGTCGTCGGGCACGGTGATGGCATTGATCTTGATGACCGTCATGGCAGCGATCGTAGGCTGACTGTGATGGACATCCGCGTGGCACGCCCCGACGAGTACGGGACGATCGGTCAGATCACGGTCGACGCCTACCGCCACCTCGTCAGCGGGGCGAGGTACGGGAGCTACGAGGACGAGCTGCGAGCGGTCGCGAAGCACGCTGAGGAGTGCGTCATCCTCGCTGCGGTAGACGAATCGGACACTGTGGTCGGCAGTGTGACCTACGTCCCCCGCGCCGGCACCTCCATGAGCGAGTTCGCCGACACCGAGGCTGCGGGCATCCGGATGCTTGCTGTCGCGCCGCAGTCCCAGGGATCGGGCGCAGGCAGCGCTCTGACGGAAGCATGCATCGCGCGCGCGAGAAGTGATGGGCGTCGCCGGATCGTGCTGCACTCGACCTCGAGGATGGAGGTAGCGCGCGCGATGTACGAGCGGCGGGGCTTCGTCGCTACCCCGGACCTCGACCTGTCCGTGACGATGCCGCCGTACTCAGAGGCCGAGCCGCTGCGGCTGATCGCCTACGTGCTCGAGCTCTGAGCGCCCGCCGGGCGTCAACAGGCGTAGCCTGGTCGGCGTGCGAGCGACCGAGAGTCGCAGGAGTCCCGTCAAGGTGCGGTCGTGCCTCCGGGCGGTGCTGGTGGCCGTGCTCCTGCTGGCAGCCGCCCTCGCCCTCTCGGCCTGCGGCGCTTCTCTCGCGAGTGACAACGGGAGCACTGGCGATGGTGCCACGACCACCTCCTCGTCCCTGCCGCCAGGCGTGATGTCGGCGGTCGAGGCGTGCAAGCAGGTTGTCGACCGTCCGGTGTCGGGCTTCTTCACCGATGTCGAGCAGGTCCATCTCGTCCTCACCCGCCGGACTGCTGAGAGAGCCGGTTCGGCAAGGCCGACCGCGCCCCAGATGTCATGATTGGCGCTTGCGAACCGGAGGAGTGATCACGTGAGGAACGCGCGGAGGCACACTGCCCATCGCTGGACCACGAGGCTGTTGGTACCGGTCGCCTCGGTGGTAGCGCTCGTGGCGTTCGGCCTTGCCCCCAGCGCTGCCTCGGCGGGTCGGCTTGGCCCGCGCACGGTAACGAGCAGCATCTCGACGCTCGATGCTCATGCCGACACGACGGGACCGATCGTCATCGCGTCCAATGGCACGGGCTATGTCGCATGGCAACATCCCGCCTCCGGCGGCAAGCCTGACACCGTCTTGTTCTGTGCCATCCCGTCTGGGGGCAAGTGCAAGAAGCCGATGATCTTGCCGTACCCGACGGGTGCCTCCACGTACGGGATAACGCAGGCCTTCCCCGTGTTGGGTGGCGAGCCGGGAGTCGTCTATGTGGTGGGACCGAGCTACGTGACCTCGACCACAGTCATCTGGACCTCGACCGACAGCGGTGCCAAGTTCTCCAAGGGATACATAGTCCCGGTGGGGTCCTACGTCGGGGACACCGGCGTAAACGATGTCGTGCGAACCCCTGACAGCAACCCAAAGGTCGACTACTTCGTCGTGGGGTCCACCAACGTCGGGCTGGGCTTCTCCCTCACCGGCCCCTTGATCACAAAATGCATCACATGCAGCTTCACTTTCGGTGCGAGCGGTGTCGAAGGGGGCACGTTGGGCCTCATCGGCAACGGGGCTGTCGAGGCCTACTGGACCGACGCCACCACGCCCACCGTCAACTACTACTGGTCGAAGTACGACGACATCCCGATCGCGCGCGAGTGGAACGGGCCGGTCAAAGTGAGCACGGGCGACAACGCCCGGCTGGTGAGCGGGCCGAAGGGCCTCTTCTTGCTCTCGCAGGACTACGCCGGCAGCGAGTCAGCCCCGACACGACTCGACGTGCGCAAGTGGGATCCGTCCACTCACAAGTTCGGGACGCGGATGACCGTCGTCGACGGGTCGTCGAGCACAGAGTCTCCGTACATCGGCGGATTCGGTGAGGACGCCGTCACCGGCGCCCTCTACGTCGCGTGGGAGAACTCGACCTCGAGTGGCGACGTCATGGACCTGTGGATCTCTACCGACGGCGGCACGAAGTGGTCGACGGCGACCAAGGTTGGCAAGGTGAGCTCGGGCAATGTGAACGAGACGCGGGTGGCCGTGAGCAACGGGAAGGGCTTCTTGACGTTCCACGATGCCGACGGGCTTCACCTCGTCGATCTCTCCCACCTCTAGCCAAGGTTTACAGCCCGCGGGATCGGCCGCTCGTTCGCGCCGTAGACCACGGCGATCTCGCCGGCGGCGCCCTCTCTGGCCGGACACCCTCGACCGCGCTGCGCAGCAATTCGATGTCGAACCATCCCCTCGCCTCGACCACTGCCGGCACCGTCCCGTTCAGGTACAGCGCGTGCCCCGGGGCTCCCCGGGCGATCACGTCCACCGGCAAGCGGCGCTCGCTCCGGGTCGAGATGGTCGTGCGGCTGGCCGCGTGCCTCCCGAGCAGTCCCGGCAGGCCAGCAAGCCTCGACCCGTCCGAGACCGAGACGGTCCGGACTTCGTGGTCCCCGGCAAGGAGCGAGATGGCCTCGAGGGTTCGAGTGTCGCCGATGCCGGGGAACACGAGCTTGGTGTTGAACAACGTCAAGAGACCCTCGCCCATCTGCCCCCATCGCTCCCTCGCTTGTGACAGGTCCTGGAGGCAGGCAACCGTCACGACGCCCTGGCTGCCACCTTCTGAGACGACGTTCGGCAGGTCGGGCAGGGGAGCGATGTTCGCGACTTCGTCCAGCAGGAACAACAGGGGTGGCCGGGAGGCTGCGTAGCCGAGCTCGCCCGCGGCTGAGGCGGCGTAGGCGGCCCGCCGGATGTCGCTCAGCAAGCCGACGACGATCGGCGCAGCATGGTTCTGGTCGTCGGAGCCCGCGCACACGTAGAGCGTCGACTCGCTCCGCACGAACTTCGCGAAGTCCAGCGGTTCTCCTGAAGAGCTCCCGAGAGCCGTCTCCGAGCGGTAGGCGGCGAGCACGGAGGACGCCGTCGACCAGATGCCGCTCTGTTCCCGCACGTCGGCGTGGAGGACCCCTTCGAGCGTGCTGAGCGGCAGGTTTGTGTCCTTTGACGAGAGAATCCCCCGCAGGTTCGGGCCCTCATGGCGATCGATCATCGCGATCAGCGTCGCCATCTCCATCCCGTGGAGGGCAGCGGCGTGAAAGGCCGGACCGAGCAGGGCGGCCGCTCTCTCGGTCCAGTGCTGCGCCTCGCCCCGACCCGAGCCCGGCCGGGCGGCGAGCACCATCGTCCGCGCCATCAGCAGCGCGTCGTCCCAGTTGGAAGCGGTGTGGAGAGGCGACCACGCAACAGTTCGCACCCCCGGCGGCGGCTCAGTGAGCCCGCTCGGGTCGAACAGGAGACAGTCGCCCACCCGCGAGCGAGCGCGGGAGGTGGTGTGGAGGAGGTCGGGCTTGGTAGAGGTCGCGACCACTGGGCCGCACGCCGACAGCAGGTTCGGCACCATGACCGACGAGGTCTTGCCGCAGCGCGGGGGCCCGATCACGAGCACTCCGTGCTCCGGTGCCGCGAACGCGGGACCGGGTTGATGCCCGACGCCGAGGCGGACGCCGTGGCCGTAGCGCGAGCTCTCCCACCTGAGCGCGTCGAGAGGGTCCACGAGGTCCACTCCATGATGACAGCAGGCCAACCTCCCGTTGGACCTACCGCTCCGGTACCGGCTCCTTACTGCAGCGTCGCGGGTGCCTCCATGCGGAGAAGGCCCGGCTCGAGCTGGCCTTGCTCGAGGAGGTAGGACCGGGAGCACCGCTCGGCCACGAGCGTGTCGTGGGTCGCGACGACGATCGCCACGCCAGCGCCTGCTTGTTCCTCGAGCAGTCCCATCACGAGCCGCTGGTTCTCTGCGTCGAGCTCGGCTGTGGCCTCGTCGGCGATGAGCACGTCAGCCCTCATCGCAAGGGCACGCGCGACGGCGACACGCTGGCGCTGACCGCCGGAGAGCTCGGTCACGAGCCGGTCGCTTGTAGCACCGAGACCGACAGATTCGAGGGCCGCCATGACACGCTCGCGGGTCTCGGCCGGCTCCACGCCGCGAACCTGCAGCGGGAGCGCCACGTTCTCCGCCGCCGTCGATCTGGGCGAGAGCGCGAGCGTCTGTGGCACGAGGGCGATGAGCGGCTGGCCGACCGGGGCCGGGTCGTCTCCGGCCGCAGGCTCGAAGGCGACAGAGCCCGCATCTGGCTCGAGGACCCCGGCCAGGATGAGCAAGAGCGACGTCTTGCCGGTTCCCGACGGCCCAGTGACGGCTACGAGATCGCCCGGCGCAACGGTCAGGTCCACGCCGTTGAGGAGGTCCCGCTCGCCGAGGTGAAGGCGCAGCCCGTGTGCGACGAGGCGGAACCCGGCCGGGGTCACTTCGGACCCTCCTCGTGAGAACGCGCCTCGGACAGCAACCCCTCTTCTGAGACCGGAAGGCGCAGCTCGATGCCATCGGCATGGCGGACGATGCGGAGCAGCGTGTCGGGCGGCAGGACTTCGAGGATCTCCGGCGGGAGCTGGATCGTGCCGTCGCGACCGACGACTGCATACTGGGTCCCGTGCCGGCCCTCGGTGCCGACCCGGCCGTCGCGGATGGTGACTGTCCGAGGGACAGAAGCCGCAAGGTGCGGGTCGTGCGTGACCATCACGACCGTCGCGCCGCTCCCCGCGTGAAGGTCGTGCAACGCGCCTGAGACCCGGTCGCGCTCGACTGGGTCGAGCTGGCTCGTCGGCTCGTCGATGAGGAGGAGGCGCCCCCCGGCCGCGGCGCCGGTCGCGAGGGCCGCGAGTTGCTGCTCGCCCCCGGACAGCGTCGCGACCTGCCGCTCGGCGCACGAGGTCAGGCCGAGGAGGGAGATGAGGTCGTTCACCGACAGCGGCGGCGCCATCTCGAGGGCGCGGGCACCTTCGGCCGCGAAGTAGATGTTCTCGAAGACGGTCGCGTAGGGGAGGAGGTTCGCGATCGGGTCCTGCAGCACGATCCCGACGTCCACGGCGCGGTAGCGGCGAAGTTCGGCCGCGTCCATCCGGGCGACATCCTGCCCACCGACGAGCACCTGCCCCGCAGAGGGCCGAAGGAGCCCGGCCATCACGCGGAGGAGCGTCGACTTGCCCGTGCCCGACGGCCCGAGAAGAGCCACCAACTCGCCCGCGCTGATGTCGAGGTCGACTCCCCGCAGGGCGACGACGTCGCTGTCGGGCAGGTGGTAGAGGTGAACGAGCGAGATGCACTCGATGTCGAAGGGCGACCTCTTGGGCGCGTCGCCGACGACGGGGGTTGCCTCGAGCATCGGCATGTCGCCGAGGTTGCCCCCGAAGTTGCCCCCGAGGCTGTCGCTTAGGTTTCCGAGCACGCCGTCGATGCCGTCGCCCATGCTGCCGCCCGCGGCCGTCATCGGGCCAGCCTCAACAGGTCCGGGCGGACGCCTCTGAGGAGGAGGATGTTCGCGGCGATCGCGGCCGTCTCCAGCAGGACGAACATCGCGAGGCCGGTCAGTATCACGTCTACCCACGGAAGGCCGACCTGGAGTGGTGGGCCGATCCGACCGGGCGGGAACTCGGGCAGGAACCTCAAGGCAAGGCTCGCCGAGAGCACGGCGGACGCGACGCCGACTGCGACGCCGACGAGCGAGACAACCGTGGACTCGAGGATGAGCGAGCGCAACAACGTCTTCTTAGGCACGCCGATCGCCGACAGGCCGGCGAACTCGATCCGCCTCTCCCGGGTGTCGGACGCGATCGAGAACAAGAGGGCGCCGAGCGCGAGGAGCGCCGCGCCTGCTGCCGCGAGCCCGTAGAGGTCGAAGCCGAACGACGGCCCCGAGCGCCCGATGGAAGTTAGGGCAGAGGTTGAGCGCGAGATCGACATGACCTCGATGCCGCGGCTCTCGAACCTCGCGAGGAGGGCTTTCGAGGGAGCCTGCTTGCACCAGATCTGGAACGCCGCGTCGATCGTCGTCGAGGCTTGCTCGCGCTCGAGGAGCCCGAGCGACAGCATCGAGGCGTCGTCTCCGTCGTGGGGGATGACGGGGACGACGACTAGAGGCTGTGCCGTCAGTTCCGTGCCGTCCAGACCTATCGGGAAGACCTTCGCCGGCTGTCCCGGCGTGGAATCGAGCGCGATGGCGTCCTCGGTCGCGACAGCCGGGAGCGTCGGAGGGAGGTCGATCGGCGAAACCGTCGGCTGGCCCTTGGAGCTGGTGAAGTCGAGATCGAGCTCGAGGCCGGTGGTAGTCGGCGTGGGTATAGCCGCGGGGCTGCCGAGCCACGTGCCCGACTTGGTGAAGTCCATGCTGTCGGGCGTCGTCTTGCCGCCGCTCACCGAGGCGATCGAGCTCATGCGGACTTGGTAAGCGGCCGCGCGCAGCGCCTGTGCGGCGATCTCCTGGCGCTGTTCGGGAGTGCTCTTCTTCGGGGGGACCGTCACCCCGTCCCAGCTGAGGTAGAACTCGTCGAGCCGGCAGCCTGACTGGCACAACCCGAACATCGAGCTCGAGTAGACGTGGGTGCCTTTGGTTATGTGGCCGAGATCGAACGTCGACTCGCTATCGGCTTGCTCGCCGAAGAGCGTGACCTGAATCTCAGGTGGAGGCACGAGAGAGGTCGGAGCCGAGATCGTGACATCGATGCTGTCGCCCGGTGCGATGTCACGCTCGGGCGGGACCGTCGGGGTCAGCGCCCGCGCGATCGCTTGGGCGGAGTCCGACGACAGGCCCACCGGCCAGGAGGCAATGGCAGCAAAACGCGAGGTGTCCACGGCCAGCGTCCGGCCATCGGAGGCGTTGATGTCGACGACCGCCATGGCCTCCTTGCCGCTCGGATCGGCCTGTTGGACGGCTGTCAGGAGGTTGACACCAGGGCGGGGCTGCACATGCAGTACGAACGGGGCGCCGAGCTGGAACTCCGCCTGCGTGGAGTGGTTTGCATCGGCGACAACGAGGCCGGCGGCTCCGAAGACGAGGAGACCGGTGGCGATCGTCGGGACGAGCACCTGGCGGGCGATGGTGGCGGAGCGGGCAAGATCACGAGAGGCAAGGGTGATGGCGACGCTCTTCGACCACTGGTAGATGTGCGACACGCCCCGGGCGGCAATGGGGACGAGGCGGGCTGCGAGGATGCCTGCTCCAAGCGCGACGAGGCCGGGGCCGAGGTAGACGACAGGCTCGACTGTCGTCTGCTGGTGCCCGCTCTGACCGACGAGCTCTACCACCCCGGCCACCGCGAGGGCGAGTCCGAGCGAATCGAGCACGACTGCGTTACGGGTCTGGCGTTGCTTGGCGTTGCGGCTCGTGCCGTCGGGAGCGGTGCGCACGGAGAAGAGCCCTCGCGATCCGAGCGCGGCAGCGATCAGGCCGGCTGCGCCCCCGCCGAGGGCTGCGCCGATCGTCAGAGAGTCGACGCCGGTGATGCCGGCAGGACCGAGGATGTGCCGATCCGCCGTCGACAACAACAGGTAGGTGAGCAAGACCCCGACGGGCATCGCTACGACGAGGAGGATGAACGGTTCTCGAAGACCGAGCCGCACGATCTTTCCTCGCGGGACCCCACGAAGCTGTGCCACCCGGACGTCGGGCTCGCGCAGGACGCTCGTCGCCCGAGCGACGGCGTAAAGCACGAGGAGCGCGAGTAGCAGTAGCTGAAGGGAGATCACAGTGATGATCGTCCTCGCAAAGGACTCTTGGGATTCTGCGAGCCCGAGCACCGTCGGCAGGCGCGAGGAGGCGACGAGGCCTGCCGACTCTACGGTCGAAGGGAGCGCTCCTTCCCAAAGCGCGAGCGAGTTGAGCAACCCCGGGACAGCCGAGGCGTGGACGGTGCTCGTGCGAAGCGGGAGCTGAACCCAGTCCGACGAGGCCTCCGACGCAGCGAATGCCGTGGCGCCGGGAAGGGTCATGAACGCGTCGTCGAGGAGCTCCCCGTTGTGCCCCGCAGGGGTCCCGAAGGCGAAGTAGTCCGATCCCCACCAGAAAGCGGCGCCCGGGGCGCCCTCGACGTAGAGACCCGAGATGACGAGCGCCGGCCCGGCGTGCCCCCCGCTGCTGGGCCGGCCAGAGCCCGGCCTGGCCTGTACGGCCGAGATCGGGTGCATCAGCCCGCCGACGTGGGCACCGAGCACCTGCGCGGTTCGGGTGCTGATAACCACCTGGCCGGGCCCACTCGGGCAGTGCCCGCTCACGATGTGGATGTGCCCGCAGTCACCGGTGCGGGAGATGAAGTCGATCGTGTCGAGGGCGCCGGTCGCGGCTACCGCGTACCTAGTCGATATGTCGACCGTCAGGATGGGGGCACCGAAACGATCGCCATGCGCGCCTCCAACCCCGCCGGGCACACCGTCTGCGACAGCGAGGAGGCGCGCAGGCTCGGTGAAGGGCTCTGAGACCGGCGCAATCGTGACACCGGTCTCGATGATCGGGGCCTTCGCGAGCGCGCCCGACACGAGCGACTGGTCGGCCGCCCGGAGGTAGATCGGCCCTGCTGTCGCCGCCATGACAGCGGCCACGGCGACAACGAAGAACATCACCGACGATCCGGCGCGCCACTTCATCGCCCGCCAGATCAGAAGCGAGCTCGGCCCGGTCGCCTCGTGACGACCCGCGTCGCGGCGGGAGCGTCCGATAGTCATGGACTCGTAACATACGGGCGGGACAGCGCTGGGACAAGGCGCCCTGTGACGACATAGTCGCCGGATGGTAGGAAAAGGTCATGTTCGTACCCCTCACCATCTCGGACTTCCTCGACCGAGCGGCTCTCGTGTACCCCGATCGTGTAGCCGTGGTCGACGAGCCCGGGACGCCCGGCAGCTACGGCCGGCTGACGTACGGGCAGCTCGCGGCCCGTGCGCGGGGCATGGCCGCGGCGCTCGACGGTCTCGGTGTCCCGGTCGGCGGGCGGGTCGGGATAGTGAGCCCTAACTCGGCCAGGTTCATGGTGGCCTACTTCGGGGTGAGCGGCTCGGGGCGAGCACTCGTCCCGATCAACTTCCGCCTCAACGCGAGCGAGGTCGCGTACATCGTCCAGCACTCCGGGTCCGACGTGCTCCTTGTCGATCCCGAGGTGGACGGACCGCTGTCGGAGGTCGGCGCCCGGCATCGCATCGTCCTCGACGGCGTCGGCGACGCCGAACTGTTCGGCGAGATGGCGGGCGAGCGCGAGCTTCGTGGCGACTGGGAACCGGACGAGAACGCCACCTGCTCGGTCAACTACACCTCCGGCACCACCGCCCGCCCGAAAGGCGTCGAGCTCACTCACCGCAACTGCACGCTGAACGCGATGTCGTTCGGGTGGCACACGACAGTGACGGACCGCGACGTTCTCTTGCACACGCTGCCGATGTTCCACTGCAACGGCTGGGGCATGCCTTATGCCGTCACCGGCATGGGAGCTCGTCACGTCGTGCTTCGCAAAGTGGACGGTGAGGAGATACTCCGGCGCGTCGAGTCCGAGGGCGTCACGCTCATGTGCGGGGCGCCTGCGGTCGTCGCTGCGATCCTGACGGCATCGGAGGCACGGAGCGAGCGCGGTGAGAACGTCCCGGGAAAGGGCCAGGTGCGGATCGTCGTTGCCGGTGCCCCGCCGCCCAGCCGTGTGATCGAGCGAGTCGAGAGCGAGCTCGGCTGGGAGTTCATCCAGATCTACGGCCTGACAGAGACGGCGCCCCTCCTCACGATCAACCGCGCCCCGCTCGAGTGGGACGACCTCGACTCGGGCGAGCGCGCGAAGCGCCTGTCCCGTGCAGGCGTGCCGGCCATCGGCGTTCGCATGGGCGTCGACGAGGAGGGCGAGGTCGTCGCCCGTTCGAATCACGTCTTCGAGGGCTACTGGGATCAGCCGGACGAGTCCGCCAAGGTGCTCGTTGACGGCTGGTTCCACACAGGGGACGGGGGTCACCTCGACAAGGCGTACATAGTCATCGCGGACCGCAAGAAGGACGTCATCATCACCGGAGGCGAGAACGTCTCCTCGATCGAAGTCGAGGACGCCATCTACAGCCATCCTGCCGTTGCCGAAGTCGCGGTTATCGGCGTGCCGGATGACAAATGGGGCGAGACGGTGAAGGCACTCGTCGTCCTGCGGCCCGAAGCCGCCCTCACGGCCGAGGAGTTGATCGCCTACTGCCGCTCGACACTCTCTCACTTCAAGTGCCCGACATCGGTCGAATTCCGTGAAGAGCTGCCGCGAACCGCCACGGGGAAGCTACAGAAGTTCAAGCTGCGTCAGAGCTACTGGGAAGGTCGCGAGCGCCAGATCAACTGACCGAGGAACCCCAGTGTTTTCAAGGCGTTCGCAAGGTTGACGCGGGAGCGAGCGTCTCGCCGATCCCGCAAGTACCCGGCGCAACCCGGCTCAAAACGCCGCCGTTTTCAAGGCTCTCGCCGCGCCGCCCGACAGCAATGCTTGATTTTCTCTCGGAATTCCTCTTGTATGGATAGGACTTCTATGCGTCCACCCAGGAGGTGACGGTGAACAGAACAGAGCTCATCGAACGAGTGAGCGCGGCGTCCGGGCTTCCCCGGCGCCACGCTGAGGCAGCCATCGAGCACACGATCCACGCGATCACGTCCTCCGTGCGCGGAGGTGACCCCGTTCGGATCACGGGCTTTGGCACCTTCCGTCTACGTGAGCGCGCTGCTCGCTTGGGGCGCAACCCTCAGACAGGTGCCGCAGTCCGCATCAAGGCCTCGAAGGGAATCGCTTTCTCGCCCGGCGCAACGCTCAAGTCGCAGTTGAACTCTCGTGGCGCGCTGGCCAAGCCTGCCGCCACAGCCGTCGCGGCAGCTGCTGCCCCGGCGAAGAAGGCTGCGCCTGCCAAGAAGGCTGCACCTGCCAAGCGCGCCCCGGCGAAGAAGGCTGCACCTGCGAAGCGGGCTCCTGCCAAGAAGGCCGCTCCCGCCAAGCGCGCACCTGCCAAGAAGGCTCCAGCCAAGAAGGCGCCAGCCAAGAGGGCGCCTGCCAAGAAGGCTCCCGCCAAGCGCGCACCGGCCAAGAAGGCGCCAGCCAAGAGGGCACCAGCGAAGAAGGCCACCGCCGCTAAGAAGGTTGCCAAGAAGCGCTGACTTGTAGGGGGGCGAGTCCCGGCGGCCGGAGAGATCCGGCCCCGGGACTCGTTTTCGCGTCAGAGGCGATCGATGCGCTTGAAGGCCTCGCCCGAGTCAAGGCCGGCTAGGGCGCCGTTCTGCTCCAATCGCTCGGCGACGTGCTGGCGGAAGGCCTGCACTTCCGGGTCGCTCTCGTCGGGAGGCGTCCCGGCGGAGATCCCCATCGTCGAGCGCAGCTGGCTCCGGTGAGCGAAGAGCGCCTGCACCTTGCTCTCCTCGAATCCCGTCACATCCTCGACGTGATCAGCCTCGTCGGCTTCGAACAACAACAGCGTCGTCGGCCTGTGTGGCTCGCTCCCAAGTTCGGGGAAGAAGAGCGGGTCACGGGCCGCCACGATGCCATCGGTCACGAGGAAGCCGGCGTTGCGGTGATCGGGGTGAAGCCGGTACCGCTTCCAAGGATCGTGCCCGAGCACGACGACCGGCCGAATACGGCGGATCCACGCCGCCACCTCGATGCGCTGCCGCAATCCCGACTCGAGCTCGCCGTCGGGCCAGCCGAGGAAGACGACCTCGCCCTGGCCCCCGAGTGCCCGGGATGCAGCTCGCTGCTCCTCTCGCCTGAGAGCCACCAGTGCCGCCGGGTCCTGCGCTGGATCCCACGAGCCCTTCGAGCCGTCCGTGCAGACGAGATGGTGGATCTCGCAACCGCCGGCAGCCCACTTCGCGAGCGTCCCGCCGCAGCCGAACTCGATGTCGTCGGGATGTGCGCCGATGGCGAGGGCCACGGCAGGAGCCGGCAGGTTTGTGGTGATCGACATGACGCCGAACGCTACCCGCCGGTCGCCGCCGGCTCCCACACACTCGAGCGCCGGAGGCGAGATCGCCTCAGGGTGCGATCAGTGCCAAGTCGCTCGGGAGGTCGACATCGGCGGCAAGTCGCTCGTCCTCGACCACGGCGACGGGGAGATCGAGGCGAGCTGCCTCGGTGCGGTGACGCTCGAACGAGCCTGGCCCATAGGAGAAACGGAACCCACTCCCCGCAGGCACCGCGATCACATTCGTCCCGTCACCGAAGCGATCGGGCACGATCGTTACAGCGCCCTCCTCGCCGATGTGGCTGAATCCCTCCGCGTACGGGAGGTCGGCATGCGAGACGACGACGATCGTGGCACCCGCCCGCGCTAGGTGCTCGACGCCTGCCTCTACCGCACCGGAGAGACCTAGACCTGGCGTCCAGATGACCGAGGCGCCGAGCGACTCCGCAAATGCTGCGACCTCGTGGTCGTCGCAGACGACCGATACACCCATGTCCCGCCCGGCTCGGATGACCCGGGTGGCGAGCTCGCGCGCGAGGAGGCTGCGGCTGACAGGCGGAAGAACGCCCGCGAGGCGCAGCTTCGCGAGGTGGAACGCTTTCACTGGGACGAGCAGGACCCGCACATCAGCCATGCTACGGGCGCCAGGTAGCCTGGCCCCGACCAGCCCGGGAGGATGGAGCGTGGACGGCGAGAGCGCAACGGTGTTCGGGTCGAGCTCCCGCGAGGACATCATCGCGGGGATTCGTGCCCTGGCGCTCGCACGCGGCGTCACGGCGCAGGAATTCGACGAAGCTCTCGCGCAGGATCGGGTCGATCTCCTCGTCGTCGACCGGCTCTTGCTCCCTGGCAGCACGCCGAAGACAGGCGAAGAGGTGAGCCAGTCCTCCGGTATCCCGCTCGAGCAGGCGGACCGTCTGTGGCGTGCACTCGGTTTCCCGGAGGCAGGCGGTGACCCCGTCTTCAACGAACAGGACGTCGACGCGCTGCGGACGATCCGCGGCCTCGCGGATCTCGGGTTGTCGAGCGAGGAGTACTCCGTACAGCTGACTCGCGTGATCGGGCAGTCGATGTCGCGCGTGGCGGACGCGCTCGTCGCGTCGGCTGACGCAGCCGCGCAAGAAGCCGGCCGGCCGGCCTGGGCGACGAGCTCCGCGGACGACGGCCTCCTGCTCGCCGAAGCAGTCGCTTTCTCCTCCGAGATCGTCTTCCCGAGTATCGAGAAGCTCCTCGTGTACGCATGGCGCCGCCATATCCAGGCCGCGGCGAGGCGGCGTGCGTCGATGCGGCGGGCGGGGTCGATAGAGGGCGCGATGTTGACGAGGTTGACCGTGGGTTTTGCCGACATGGTCGGCTTCACGGCTCTCAGCTCCCAGCTGACGGCCGAGGGATTGGCGCGGGTGGTCGATCGTTTCGAGGAGCTTGCCCACACGACAGTCGTGAACGGCGGCGGCCGGCCCGTGAAGATGATCGGCGACGAGGTGATGTTCGTGACGAGCGAGCCGGGCACGGCCGTGCGGATCGCCCTCGACCTCGTGGACGCATACGCCGACGACGAGCTGCTGTCCGACGTCCGGGTTGGTCTCGCGACAGGGCCGGTGCTCATGCGGGAAGGCGACTTCTTCGGATCGGTCGTCAATCGTGCGCACCGGACGGTGTCGATTGCCGACGCCGGCACTGTGCTCTGCGGCGAGGAGGTGCACGCCGAGATCACCGCTGAGCCCGGTGAGGCTCCGGAGGATCTCGTGTGGGAGCCGCTCAAGCCGCGTGAGCTGAAGGACATCGGCAAGGTGATCCTCTGGCACGTCGGCCGGGCCGGCGTTGGTGCGTCCGAGGCGCGTCGCTCCGGCAACCGTTGGCGGAGGCTGTCCGACATGAGTGCCGAGCTGGCGAGCTTGCGCCAGCGCGGCGAGCGAGCGCTCGGTGCGATGGCTGCGGCCGGTGGAGCTGCCGGAGCCGGGATCGGCGCCGAGGCGGGTGCCGCCAAAGCGGCGGACTGAGTGTCCGAGATCAGCGCGCGGGCAGAGCGCTAGCCGTCCGCTTCAGGCCGCGACTATGCGCCCACAGGGATCTGCGTCGTAGCCCTCCAGCGCCGCGAGCTGAGCTGGCAGTTCCCTTCCAGCCAGGACGTCGAGAAGGCCCTGCACCTCGGCACACCCGAGGAGAGACCTCGGGATGTGGAGCTCGGAGAGCTCCTCTTGCCACGGTATGAACTCGAGGCCGTAGGCGAGCGCCGCCGGCTCGCAGGTGACGGCGGCATCGGCCAGACCGGATGCGATCGCCGAGGCAGCAAGGAGGTGGCCGTTCGTCTCGCTCGAGTAACCGGGCACCTTCGAGGCACTGATCTTGAGCCGGTTGAGCTCTGTGTCGAGCAAGCGCCTTGCTTCGGCGCCCACTTCCCGGTTGGCGATTCGGAGGCCGTGCCGTATCACGTCTGACAGGTCACGGATCGTGCCCGCGTGACGAGGGTGGAACGCGAGGCCCTCGCGCCAGGAGGCGAAGCCGACTACCTCCACTCCCGGTCGCGGTCTCGTGCGGGCGTTCGCGGCGCGATGCAGCGCAGCTGCGTGCACGGTGCCAGCTTCGAGCATCGCGTTGGCTCTCTCGTTGCCCGTCGACCACCAGGCGAGGTTGATGAGCGGATCGTGGCGCTGCAGCGGTCCGAGCAGGAGGGCCAGTGCGGGATCGCAGCCGGCGACGGCGAGAGTCGGCGTCTGAGCCGCGATCCGGCGTGCTTCCATGTGCTCGGGCACCCGGCGGCCACGCGCGGCGCCTTCGGCTGCCGTGTCTGAAGACGCGCCCGTGCCACGGATGGGACCTGTCGCGAGAGCCGGCACGAAGCCCGGCACCATCGTGTGATCACCTGTCAGCGGAAAGGCGATTGTGTCGCCGGCAACATCCGCAAGCAGGAGGCGACCTCCCGCGATGTCCTCTCGAGAGCTGGCCTCTTGCATCACCGCGAGGCGCGTGCGCACAGGCGGCGACTCGGTGGCGGCGCCGAAGAGCTCCTCGACGGTCGAGTCGAGGGCGCGTGCGACCGAAAGGGCCACATCTAGGGAGGGAGACCACCGCCCCGACTCGATCCCCGAGATGGCTTGGCGCGTGACGCTCGCGGATCGAGCCAGGTCTCCTTGCGACAATCCCCGAGCGAGGCGGGTAAGCCTCAAGCGGTCATCAGTATGTCGGCGTGGTGCTGCCATTAGTAGAGCCTCCCGTCAACGGCCACCCCCGCAGTATTGCTGCCGATGAGGGGCGGAGTCAGCGCGGTCCCGACGATCCTGGTTCCGCAAGGCAGGGCCTCGTCGACGAACATCACCAGGTCACAGCGCATAACTGCGGTCCATTCCCCGCCCGAGGGCGCCATGATCAGAGATCCTTCGCGGACCGTGACGACGACCTCGTAGCCACTCCCGGCCGCCCGGCACGCGCTCACCGTCCCCTCGATGACGAGCCCCTCGTCCGGAAGCGATCCGAGGCGGAACCGCCCGGGATCAATGGCCGCCTCGACAGGCGGGCTCCCGGCACGCCTCAAGGGGAGCCATGACGCGTAACCGACCACCTCGGCGGCTCTCCTGCTCACTGGCGCCGCGACGACCTCGTGCGGGTCACCCACCTGCAGGATCTCGCCCTCGTCCATGACCGCCATCCGGTCGCCGAAAGCCTGGGCCTCTCGCAGGTCGTGAGTGACGAGCAGGGCTATCGCTCCTTCGTGCTCGCAGCGTTCCTCTACGAGCGCCCAGCAGGCCGATCGCGTTGCCCCGTCGATGCCGGACATGGGCTCGTCGAGCAGGAGCACGGCGTAGCTGCGCGAGAGCGCCCGGGCGAGCGAGACGCGCTGTGCCTGGCCGCCAGAGAGCGACCCGGTACGGGCACGGCGCAGCGGTCCGAGGCCGAGTCGCTCCATCACATCCCGGACGACGGCAGGCGTGGGGTTGCCGTAGGCGACGTTCGTCTCCACGTCGAGGTGTGGGAAGAGCGCGGTCGGCTGGCGCACGAGTGCGATGTGCGCCACAGCCGCACGAGTCGGTGCGGCGGTACCTCCGAGGCGGCGTCCGAGCCCTTGCAGCCTTCCCGGGCGCGCGAGTGGGCGCGATAGCACCTCGGGCCCGAGCCGGACGGCCCCGCCCGCCAGGTCGACGAGCCCCGCGATGGCCTCGAGGACAGTCGTCTTCCCTGCCCCCGACGGCCCGAACAGAGCGATCCGTTCCCTTGGCTCGATGGTGAGCTTCGCCTGCACATCGAAGAGCCGCCGCTCGACGGAGAGATCGATCTCGAGCACCCGCTCGTCGCGAACCGCGAGGCTGGCGTCAGTACCCATCAAGCCACCCGCTCCCGGCCGAATCGCCGCCCGGGAGCCGGGACGACTGAGTCGCGGGAGAGCGCGGCCCCCACTCCGAGGCGGCCTTGGGCGCGCGAGCTCCAGAGCAACGCGAGTATCGGTAGCGGCAGCACCGCGATCACCAGCAAGAGGGCGTAGGGGAGCGCTCCGTTCAGGCCAAAGGCCTCGAGCCCGGTGTCGATCGCCATCGGAAGGCCGGGCGGGTTGTAGGCGACGATCACGACGGCACCGAATGCCCCCATGGCCCTTGCCCACGCGATGGACAGCCCGGCCGCCAGCCCAGGTGCTGCCAGCGGCAGGGTGATCTTGCGGAAGGAAGCGAGCCTCCCGTCGCCGAGCAGCATCGCGTCCTGCTCGAGGCGCTCGTCGACCGAGGAGAACGCCGCGTAGGCCGCGAGCACGAAGTAGGGCGTCGCCTCGTAGAACTCCGCCACGACAAGGGCGTAGAACGTGTTGATCCCGAACACGTTGGGATTGAGGCTGTCGAGGTGGCCGCCAATCGGCGAATTCGGCCCGATCAGGAAGATCAGCAACAGACCGATCACGAGAGGCGGCATTGCGAGCGGGATGACGAGGCCGGTCTCGACGAGACGCGGGAACGGTAGCCGCTTGCGGGCCAGCAGGAACGCGAGTGGAGTACCGAATCCCACCATCAACCCGAGCGCGATCGCGCTCGCTATGAGCGAGCGCCATAGGGGCCCGTAGCCTGGG